>NZ_JAMLIX010000002.1:300000-600000 GCF_023953965.1 Bosea sp. (in: a-proteobacteria) | reverse complement strand
ACCTTAAGGAGGTCATGGCGATCAACATGCGTCGGCTGCGCTATGACAAGAAACTGACGCAAGAGGAGTTGGCCGAGCGCTCGGGCTTGAGCATGCGCTACGTCGGCTCGATCGAGCGCGGCGCGGTGTCGGCAAGCGTGAGCGTCCTCGGCAAGGTCGCCGAGGCGCTGGGCGTCGATCCCTGCGATCTGATCCGGGCGCAGAAGCGCTGACGATCGCCACGCCGAGATCCCGTGCAAGCGCGTGATTTCCAATCGGATCATTGGAATATTCGTGTGTGGATCGCGAGCCGGGCGCAGCCCGGCGAGCGGCGGCCGTGCCGACCTGGCGCGGCCGCGCCGCCGATCCAACTTCACGGATCGGCGGAAAATTGCTAGTCTTCGCCCATTAGTAACCGCGATTAGACGGCCCTGTGAGGGCCGCGCCGTCGATGATGACGGCGCGGCCTTGATGTTTATGCGGCCTTCTCCAGCAAGGTCTTTGCCTTCCCCTCCAGTTCAAGGCGCGTGTCCTGATGCGCCTTGGTGCGGGCGTGCGCGGTCATGCCCTGCACAAAGTCGAAGATGCTTTCCGGCGGACGGCCTTCCTCCTGCAACACGGTCTCGATGATCTTGCCGGTTTCGGCCTTGCTGAATCCGCGCTTGCGCAGGAAGGTTTCGCGGTCGTCATCGGTGCGGGCAACGATGCGCTCCCGCGCCGCCCTGATGCCGGCGACGAATGGCGCGGGCGAGGAATGGGCGAAGCTCGTCAACGCGGGCGCTGCTTCATGGGCGAAACGCTGCGCGGCAAACTTGCTGTGCCGGATGCTGATTTCCTCGAAGCCTTCCACGCCCCAAAGATTGCGGTTCATACAGACCGCGCGCAGATAGAATGACGCGATGCCAAGCGTCTTCGATCCCACTTCGCTATTCCAGCAATAGAAGCCCCGGAAATATAAATCCGGCTCTCCGTTCGGCAGGCGTCCCGCTTCGATGGGGTGCGTATCGTCGACAAGGAAAAGAAAAACGTCCCTGTCCTCGACAGGGCGGCTCTCCGTTTCCGCAACCGGCGTGGTGCGCATCAGCGGCGGCAGCCATCCGGTCCCGGCAAGAAGCTGCTCGGCGGCTTCCGCCATCGGCTGCTTCTTCATGGCGGCGAGACGATCCGCCGCCTCGTCGCTGACGGCCTCCCGCACGGCGTCGAGAATGAGCGCCTTGGTGACGCGGCCAAGATAGGTCCGCACCGTGGGCGTCCAGTGCGCGGTCATGTCGAGCGTGAGCGCGCTCGCCAGCTTGTCCGCCGTCTCAAGAACGCGCGGCTTGCGCTCCCACGGCAGTTTCACCGCGTTGACGGTCTGCGAGGCGCAATGCGCGAACAGCGCCATGACGCTCGCATGGTCCAGCCCGGCGATGAAGCCCCACAGGTGCGCCACGTCACGCGGCATGTCAGCAGCCCATCCGGCGTGACGATCCGCCAGCGCCTTCGCCGCCGCCGTGTCCTCGATGCCGTCCGCATGCCCGCCAAGGCTGGCGCTGATAGGACGGATTTCAAGGCAATGAGCATCGACGCCGCGATAGAAGGTCTGCGCGGCGAGCGCATGGGTGACAGCGATCAACGCCATGTCCGGCTGCTCGCCAAGAGCGAGCCGCAGGCCAAGGGTGTGGTGTGCGGTCAGGTCGCGAACAAGGATGTCCGACAGTGGCTTGCCGTCTTCCTCCGTGTCCTCGTCCTCTGCGTCTGGCTCGGCAACATGGTCGCCGTCCTCGACAACCTCGCCGTCGGCATTGACGCGCACGCCGTCGATGACGGTTTCGCCATCGCTGGCTTCCTCCGCTTCCGGCTTCTCGTCCTTGGGGCGGACAAACCCACGCTCGATGCGTGCGCCGCCGTCATGGTCCAGCACAACAAACACGCCGCTGCGCGTGATGTCGTCGAGGTCGTAGGCGTGGCGCTTGGCGTCGATGTGCTCGATCTCGGCTTCAAGCTCCCCGAAGCGCTGATCCACATCGTCGGGAAGCTCGTCCGCACCCTCATACTCCGACGACAGGCGGTCATATTCCTCCTGTGCGGCGGCGTAGACGGCTGCATCCTCGGCGGACAACTCCACCGGATGCGGATAGACACGGCGCATGCCGTGCGCATGGGGGAAGTCGATATGCGCTTCCCACCACTTCCACCCCTCGTCTCCCCGGACGCGGAACGCAATGCCTTCCAGCTTCTCCATGACAAGCCGGTCGAGCAATGCGGCATCTTCATAGAACCCGCCGCGATCCTCGGTGAATAGATCGCGGATGATATTGCCGCCTGCCTCCGTGTAGGCTTCTGCGCCGATGAAGATCGCGCGCCGATCCGTCGCCGGGACGTTCGCCTTGGTCAGATCGCGCCGGATTTGCGCGGGATCGCGGTTATAGGACAGGTTCGCAAAAACCTGCTCCTGCCGTGCATGGTCCTCGGTGATCGCGAAAGCCATCAACTGGTCCAGCGTCAAACCGCCGTCACGATAGACCTGCATCAGCCTGGGGCTGACAGCGCCAAGCCGAAGCCGCTGCTTCACCACATGCGCGGTAACGCCGAAGCGGGCCGCGATTTCCTCGGCTCCCCATCCGCGATCTTCGGCAAGCTCGCGGAAGCGCTCATACTCGTCGGCGGGATGAAGGTTCTCGCGCGTCACGTTCTCGTCAAGGCTGATTTCGGCCGCGTCGTTCATCGTGTCGATGAGGCAGCGGATCGGTTCGGTCTTCTTGATCTGCTTGCGCTTCACGCGGAGCAACTGCGCCAGCCTGCGGCCTTCGCCAACGGCCACGAGATAGAAGCCGGTCGGCTGGCCTTCGGCGTCAAGCTCCGGCTCCACCACAAGGTTTTGCAGGATGCCCTTCGCGGCGATGCTTGCCGCCTTCCCCTCGATCGACGCCTCGCTATGCGGGGTCTTTCGCGCATTCTTCGGATGCTTCTTGAGCTTGTTGAGCGGAATGAAAACCGTCTCGCCGCTTGCCGCGACCGCTGACGTTTCCGGGCCGGTCGCAATTGCCGCAACGGTGCCCACTTCTCCAACGCTCGCCGCTTCCTCGACTGCCGCAACCGTGGCGGCCTTCGTCTTCTTCGATGTCCTAGCCATTATTCCAATCCTTTCTCTGTTCATGCCGGAGGCATGGCCCCCGCCATGCCTCCCGGGGGCGCGTGAGCGCTCGGCAGAGAGGGGGGCGGCTATCGGCGAGCGTGGCCGGGCTGCGCAACAAGCGAGGTGGATTGGACGGATCGGAAGAATGACAACGGTGCGCCGCCTTGCGCGTGCGCGGCCCTGCCATTGCGCAGGCGGTAGTCGCGGGGGAGAGATGGCCGAGACCATCTCTCCCCGGCTACGATCGGCAAGGCGTCAGCCGCAGCCGATCACGACAAAGCGAGCGAAGCTCTCGTCTCTAAGTGCAGCCAATGGTGGCGGTTCGATGCCGACACAAGACGGATGCTGTCGCTCCCGCCTAAGGACGGGGACGACAATTCGCCATCTCCGAAATGTTTTCCAGCGTTTCAGTATTTTTTCGATCTGCTACGCGTTGCTACGCCAGAGTTCGCTCACGAGCGGATCGCTGTCTTTTCGCAGACGTGGCTATCTGTTTGTATCCTTTCATGAGCAAAGATACGGATACCCCACGTCGCACGATGATGTTCGCCACAAAGAAGGCGATCCGACGCGCCGAACTGCGGCAGATCGTGCCCTTGTCGGATTCGACTATCTACGACCTTGAGCAGCGCGGCGAGTTTCCCCGCCGTTTTTATCTCACGGCGCGATGCGTCGTATGGGATCTGACAGAAGTTGAAGAATGGATTCATCAGCGACGACGCGCTTCAGAGGCGTCGCTTATTCAGCGGGCGCCCCTGCCCGACGTTCGCCAGCGAAAGGCGCGCCCAGTCAGGCAGTAGTCGTCATTCCCGCCGGGAACCGCATTGCAGGCGGATATAGGACCGGCGAGTGATTTCGATCTTGCTCCCAGGCGTCCACCATATCAGCCCACTCTTGCAGCATGTGACGGCGTTGGTGTTCGTACTCCGCCTTGTTGTAGACGCCGCGCGAGCTGCGTCCATCCTCATGCGCCAAACACTTCTCGATCCAGTCGCTATTGAAGCCAATCTCGTTCAGCAACGTCGACCCGGTTCGGCGCAAATCATGCACAGTGAACGGCTCCAGGGCCAATCCGAGCTTCTTCGCGCGCTCTGCAACCGCCGTCGTGATCCGGTTGAACGTCGCGCGCGACATTGGAGCATCAGCGTCGTATCGAGACGGCAGAAGATAGTGGGAATTTCCGGCGCACGTCTTGAGCGCGATCATGATGTCGAGCGACTGCCGAGACAAATAGACGTTGTGCGGTTTGCGGCGCTTCATGCGCTCCTTGGGGATGCTCCATACCGCGTTCTCAAAGTCGACTTCGCTCCAAACAGCGTCGAGCAATTCGCTCTTGCGCACCATTGTCAGGAGGATGAGGCGAAGACCAAGCCGAATGGTGGGCAACGTCGGAACGTGCCTCAGTTGGTCGAGCATGATCCGTATTTCGCTTGGCGTGAGGGACCTGTCTTTCGGTGCGAAGGTTGCGATGGAAGCAGGGCCGACGTCCTCCGCCGGATTTGGGATTTTCTCGCCGTTCAATATCGCAAAGGCATAAATCTGTTTGACGATGTCGCGAACGTGAATTGCGGTTGCGGGCGCTCCACGATCCTTCACCTTGACGCACTGGGCTCGTAGATCATCGGGGGTGATCTCCGAAAGCAGGCGATTTTTCCAAACAGGAAGTATGTCGCGGTCAAAAATCGTCTTGCGCATAGCGCGGGTGCTGTCGGCCATCGGTGCCGACTTGATCCAGCGCCGACCAACGTCGCCGAACGTCTCACCGAGCGCGACGCGCCGCTTAGCGCGCTGCTTCTCCTGGGCGGGAGAGCGCCCCTCGGCAACATCTTTCTTGGCAGCGAGACAGCGATCGCGCGCCTCGGCGAGCGATAAGCCGCCGGGTCCGTAGCGCCCGATGGTGAGCGTTTCGCGTCGGCCATTCAGCCGGTAGTCCATTCGGAAGGTTTTCGCGCCGGACGGGATGACGAGAACGTACATACCGTCACGGTCTGCGACCTTGTATTTTTTATCCTTTGGTTTCAGACCTTTAAGCTCGGTGTCGGTCAGCATTGTGGGCCTCGCAAAGGCTAGGCGAACTTGAAATTGACCGTCATTTTGTCCGTCATAAAAAAGACCGTCAAGAGAAATAAAAATCCACGATATATCAATAACATATCGCGATTTTGGAGGATCGCTGCGCTTGGCAGGGCTGACGGTCTTTCTGTTGAGGGTCTACCTGCAAATTTCTGAGACCGTCAGAAAGACCGTCACAACGAGATGGTAGCAATCAATACGTCTCAAACGATCGTCGCAGAAATATCCTGTTATTTCAGTATATTAGATCGTAGCCAAGCGCAGGGTTCAATAGACCAAAACAGACCTGAATCATTCCCACTCGATCGTGCCGGGCGGCTTCGACGTCACGTCGTAGACGACGCGGTTGATGCCCTTGACCTCGTTGATGATCCGCGTCGCCGCACGGCCGAGGAAAGCCATGTCGAAGGGATAGAAATCCGCCGTCATGCCGTCGACCGAGGTCACCGCCCTCAGCGCGCAGACATGATCATAGGTGCGGTGGTCGCCCATGACGCCAACCGTACGCACCGGCAGCAGCACGGCGAAGGCCTGCCAGATCACGTCGTAGAGGCCCGCCTTGCGGATCTCGTCGAGATAGATCGCATCCGCCTTGCGCAGGATGTCGAGCTTCTCCCTGGTGATCTCGCCGGGGCAGCGGATGGCGAGGCCAGGCCCCGGAAAGGGGTGGCGGCCGACGAAAGCCTCGGGCAGGCCGAGCTCGCGGCCGAGGACGCGCACCTCGTCCTTGAACAATTCGCGCAAAGGCTCGACGAGCTTCATCTTCATGCGCTCGGGCAGGCCACCGACATTGTGGTGGCTCTTGATCGTCACCGAAGGCCCGCCGCTGAACGAGACGCTCTCGATCACGTCCGGATAGAGCGTGCCCTGCGCCAGGAAATCGGCCGGTCCTTTGCCATCACTTGCGAGCTTGGCGGCTTGCGCATCGAAGACCTCGATGAAGAGCCGGCCGATGGTCTTGCGCTTGGCTTCCGGGTCTGCGCCGCATTTGGCCAGTTCCGACAGGAAAAGCGCTTCGGCTTCGACATGGACGAGCGGGATGTTGTAGTGGTCCCGGAACAGGGTCACGACCTCTTCGGCTTCGCCCAGGCGCATCAGGCCGTGGTCGACGAAGACGCAGGTGAGCTGGTCGCCGATCGCCTCGTGGATCAAGACCGCCGCCACCGCCGAGTCGACGCCGCCCGAGAGTCCGCAGATGACGCGGCCACCGCCGACCTGCTCGCGGATCTTCTTCTGCATCTCGGCGCGATAGGCCGCCATGCTCCAGTCCGGCTTGCAGCCGCAGATCTCGACCACGAAATTGCGCAGGAGCTTGCCGCCATCGGGAGTGTGGACCACCTCGGGATGGAACATGGTGGTGTAGAAGCGCCGCGCCTCGTCGCTCGCCACCGCGAAGGGCGCGTTCTCCGAGGTCGCCTTGACCGAGAAGCCCTGCGGCAGCGCGGTGACCCGATCGCCATGGCTCATCCAGACCGGGTAGCGGGCGCCCTCCTCCCAGATGCCGGCGAAGAGCGCCGAGGGGGCGACGATTTCGATATCGGCGCGGCCGAACTCGGCGGCGTGCCCGCCCTCGACCCTGCCGCCGAGCTGATGCGCCATGGTCTGCTGGCCGTAGCAGATGCCCATCAGCGGAATGGCCGCGGTGAAGACCGCCTCGGGCGCGCGCGGGCTGCCTTCGTCAGGCACCGAGGCCGGGCCGCCGGAGAAGATCACGCCCCTGGGCTTCAGCCGCGCAAACGCCTCGGCCGCCTTCTGGAACGGAGCGATCTCGCAATAGACGCCGATCTCGCGGATGCGCCGCGCGATGAGCTGCGTCACCTGCGAGCCGAAATCGATGATCAGGATGGAGTCGTGATGGGGCCGGGCGCTCGTCATCGCGTCCCGTTAGAGCATCGGGCCGAAAAGTGGAACCCGTTTTTCGGAGCAATCCGATGTGCCGCAAAGATGGATCGCGCGGGCGGGCGCAACGCCGGCTGCGGCCTCAATCACCGCGCCGGAGGCAGGCCAGATAGAATCCGTCCGTACCCGTACGGCGCGGCGTGAGCTGGATGCCGAAGCTCGTGGCGAAGCGGGCGAGCAGGGAGAAGTCGCTTTCCGCCCCCTTGAGCACGTCGATCGGCGCCACGGACGTAAAGCCCGGATGGCGCCCGAGGAAGGCGCGGACGCCATCGTCATTCTCCTCCGGCAGGACCGAGCAGGTGATGTAGGCGATGCGCCCGCCGGGCTTCACCAGCTTCGCGGCGCGCGCCAGCACCTGCGCCTGCTCCTTGACGCGTTCGGCCAGCGCGCCGGGGCGCACCCGCCATTTCGCATCCGGGTTGCGCCGCCAGGTGCCTGAGCCGGTGCAGGGGGCATCGACCAGGACGAGATCGGCCTCGCCCGCGATATCGGCGAAGGGCTCGTGGCCGCGCGAGCGCGGGATGCGGATCTCGACGATGCTCGCGCCAGAGCGCGCCAGCCGGTCATGCAGCGGCGCGAGGCGGCGGCTGTCGAGATCGGTGGCTGAGATGCGGCCGCGATCGGCCATCAGCGCGGCGAGCGCCAGCGTCTTGCCGCCGGCCCCGGCGCAGAGATCGATCACGCTCTGGCCCGGCCGCGCGCCGGCGAGCAGCGTCACGAGCTGCGAGCCCTCGTCCTGGATCTCGAAGGCGCCGGCGAAGAAGCCGGGCTCGGCCTGCAGCGAGGGGCCGCGGCCGTCAGGACCGGGCTGGAAGCGCACCGCGTCGGGCGACCAGGCGCCGGCCTCCGGCCGCAGATGGGCGAGTTCCTTCAGGACGGCGTTCCGGTCAGCCTTGAGGCGGTTGACGCGCAGGTCGACCGGCGCGCGCGCCGCCAGCGCCTGCCCCTCCGCGACGGCGAGCTCGCCGAGGCCGGCGCGGAAGGAGGGCCAGAGCCATTCCGGCACATCGGCCCTCGCCCAGTCGGGCGCACCCTCGGTCGAGAAGACGGTGAGAAGCGCCGTCTCGTCGTCGCTCAGGGGGGCGGGCGCGTGGTTCTCGCCCGAACAGAGCGCCGCGATCTCCGCCACGCCAAGGCCGCGCAAACCCGCCAGCATGCCCAGCACCAGCGCACGCGGCGCCTCCGAGGCCATCGCATAGCCCGAGGAGCCCTTGCGCCGGAGCGCGTCATAGACCAGCGAGGCTATCGCGGCGCGGTCCTTCGAGCCGGCGAAGCGGCGCGACAGGCCCCAGTCCTTGAGGGCGTCAGTGGCCGGCCGGCGGCGCTCGGCGATGTCCTGGAGCACCTCGATGGCGGCGCTGATCCGGGCGGCTGGGGTCATGGCGCCGAACATCCTTCGAGCGGTTCAAACATGACTGTGGGACATGCAGCCCCCGGCGCCACGCTCTTGACGCGGTCGTTCCACAAGCGGAAACACGATGCAACCGCATGTCGCGGCCCTGGGGACATCCACACATGAAAAGCGTGAGCCGCATCGTCATCCTGAGCCTCGTCACGCTGGGCCTCGGCGCCTGCGCCACCCAGCAGCCGGACTACACCCCGCCGGCCGCCAAGCACCTCGACGCCAAGACGAGCCTCGAGAACCGTCGCTGAGACGCGGCGGGCCGCCCGGCCCGTCAGCCCTCCTCCTCGATCGCGACCTGGGCGATCTGCCGGGCCCCGCCATTGAGGCCCGCGGCTAGCGCGTGGCCGAGCGCGACCGCCCCGACGCAGAGCACGACCGAGGCGACAATGTTGACGAGCGCGCGCGCCATCGCGCCGCTGCGCATCAGGTCGAGCGTCTGGAGGCTGAAGGAGGAGAAGGTGGTGTAGCCGCCGCACAGCCCGATCATCACGAAGAGGCGCATCGTCTCCGGCATCGGGTAGCGGCCATGGGCCAGGGTCAGCGTGCCGAAGAAGCCGATGACGAAGGAGCCGGTGACGTTGATGATGATCGTGCCCCAGGGCAGGTCGCCGCTGATCGGCAGCGCCAGCAGCGAGATAAGGTAGCGCGCCAGCGTGCCGAGCGCACCACCGGCCATGATCACCAGACAGGTCGAGAAGGACATGCTCGCTTGCTCCAAATGGCGGGCGAGGCATGAAAAACCCGCCCTGGCGGCGGGTGTCGGGCACACTCCTACCGCTGTTTCGTCGCGGTAGGAGTCATCAGCCCTCACGGGCGGTTTCGGGGGAACTCCATCCCCATCGCTCCTGAAGATAGGATGCCGCGCGGCGAGGCGCAACCGGCAGAGCCGTGGCTTCAGCCCTCGGGCAGGCCGAGCATCAGGCGGATGTTCTGCACCGCCGCGCCCGACGCCCCCTTGCCGAGATTGTCGAGCCGGGCGACCAGCACCGCCTGGCCGAGATCGTCCTGGCCGAACACGGTGAGCTCCAGCTTGTTGGTGTCGTTCAGCGCCTCGGGCTCGATCTTGCCGCCCTTGCCGTCCTGCGAGAGCACGGAAACACAGGTCGAGCCGGCATAGCGCTCAGCTAGCGCATGGTGGAGATCGGCGATGCCCGGCCGCCCCGGCAGCGTGTCGAGATGCAGCGGCACGCAGACCAGCATGCCCTGCCGGAAATTGCCGACCGAGGGCACGAAGATCGGCCGCCGGGTCAGCCTCGCATAGGCCTGCAGCTCGGGCAGGTGCTTGTGGCGCAGGCCCAGCCCGTAAAGCTCGAAGGCGGGCGCGACGCCGCTCTCGAAATCCGCGATCATCGCCTTGCCGCCGCCCGAATAGCCGGAGACCGCGTTGACCGTGACCGGATGGTCCTGCGCCATCAGCCCGGCATCGACGAGCGGACGCAGGAGCGCGATGGCGCCGGTCGGATAGCAGCCGGGATTGGCGACGCGCGCGGCGCCTGCGATCTTGCCGGCATGGCCGGGCTCGAGCTCGGCGAAGCCGTAGACCCAGCCCGGCGCGACGCGATGGGCGGTCGCGGCATCGACGATCTTGGGCGCGCCGGCGCCGAGCATATCGGCGAGCGCGACCGATTCCTTCGCCGCCTCGTCCGGCAGGCAGAGCACGACGAGATCGACCTCAGCCATCAACGCTTTACGCGCGCCGGGGTCCTTGCGCTTGTCGGGATCGATGCTCCTGACCTCGATCTCGGGCACGGCGGCGAGCCTGTCGCGGATGCCGAGACCGGTGGTGCCGGCTTCGCCGTCGATGAAGATGGTTTTCAGGTTCTGGTTCATCGGGACCCCCGGTGGCTGGGCAGGCCGTTGCTTCAGGCATAAAAAAACCGCGCTTTCCGGCGCGGTCGCGGGCGTTCGGGCTTCAGCCGAGCGTCATCGCGGGCGCGCCGGAGCGGCCTGGATCAAGCGACGTCGGATGAAGCTCGTCATCATGGCTCGTATATGTTCGCGCGCGGGCGGGGTGTCAATCACGCCTTTGGACTCCTCAGCCGCCATCGTGGAAAGCCGAATCCCTGGAATCACTTCGCCGCCTGTCCTGACAGGCCGATTCAACGCCTTCGCAAACCGATTTAACCGGCCTTCCTCAGCGCCAGCGCCTGGATGTGGTGCTGCACGATGGTCGCGGCCGCTATCGCGGTGACGTCGGCATGGTCGTAGGGCGGGCAGACCTCGACCACGTCCATGCCGCGGATGTCGAGATCGCCGAGCGCCCGGAGGATGCGCAGCACCTCGATCGTGGTGAAGCCGCCCGAAACCGGCGTGCCGGTGCCGGGCGCGAAGGCGGGATCGAGCGCGTCGATGTCGAAGGTGAGGTAAGCTGCGCCCTCCCTGACCCGCTCGCGGATGCGCCGCGCCGTTCCCGCCACGCCGAGCTCATGGGCCGCATAAGCGTCGAGGACGGCGATGCCGCAGTCGCGCGGCGCGACGGTGCGGATGCCGATCTGGATCGAGCGCTCGACGTCGATCAGCCCCTCGCGCACCGCCTCCAGCACGAACGAGCCATGGCCGATGCCGCCGGGACCATCGTCCCAGGTGTCCTGATGCGCGTCGAACTGGATCAGCGCCAGCTTGCCGTGACGGGCGACATGGGCACGCAGCAGCGGCAGGGTGACGAAATGGTCGCCGCCGAGCGTGACGAGATGCGCGCCCGTGGCGAGAATGCCGGCAGCTTCAATCTCGATCGCTTTCGCTGAGCCCCGGAGATCACCGCGCGGCAGGGCGCAGTCGCCGTAATCCACCGCCTGGAGCCGGGCGAAGGGATCGAGGCCGGAGGGGTATTGCGGATCGCCGTCGAAGATCGCGCTGGCGCGGCGGATCGCCTGCGGGCCGAAGCGGGCGCCCGGCCGGTTGGTCACGGCAAGGTCGAAGGGCACGCCCCAGATCGCGAGGTCGCAGCCCGCGACATCCTTGCCATAGCGGCGGCGCATGAAGGAGAGCGCGCCGGCATAGGTCGGATCGGCGGCGCCGCCACGCCGGTCGCCGGTGAAGGCATGGTCGATCGGGGGCTTGCCGGTGATTTCGGTCATGGGCTTTCGGACAAGTCAGCGGCGCGCTGTGAACCAGACATAAAGGCACCAGGGCAGGATCAGGGCGAGCGCCGTCAGGACGAGGCGCAGCATCGTCCAGGCGTTCGGATTGTTCAGCGCCCGGCCGTCGAGCTCCGGCACGCCGTGGATCAGGCCGAGCGCCACCGCAGGCGCCAGGAAGACGACGAGCGCCCGGCCGATGCGGCTTGCGCGCGGCAGTTCCTCGCGCGCCAGCATCAGCAGGGCGGGGGCGGCGATCATGCCGAAGGCGATCAGGGTGAGCAGGACGCGCATCGGGCCTTGCTACAGCACAGGCCCGAGAGGCGGCAACCGCTACGAAAAAGGGCGGCCCTCGCGAGCCGCCCTTCCGCATACCGGATAATCCGGAAACGATCAGCGCTTCGAGAACTGGAAGCTGCGGCGGGCCTTGGCCTTGCCGAACTTCTTGCGCTCGACGACGCGCGAGTCGCGGGTCAGGAAACCTTCCTTCTTGAGCGGGCCGCGCAGTTCCGGCTCGTAATGGGTCAGCGCCTTGGAGATGCCGTGGCGCACCGCGCCGGCCTGGCCGGAGAGGCCGCCGCCCTTGACCGAGACGACGACGTCGTACTGGGTCATGCGGTCGACGAGCTGGAGCGGCTGCTGGAGAACCAGACGCAGCACCGGACGGGCGAAATAGACCTCCTGGTCGCGGCCGTTGACCGTGACCTTGCCGGCGCCGGGCTTGATCCAGACGCGGGCGATGGCGTTCTTGCGCTTGCCGGTGGCATAGGCGCGGCCCTGCGCATCGACCTTCCTGACGTGGACGGGAGCCTGCGGCTCGGCGGGCTTCGCCACCTGGCCGAGTTGCTCGAGAGACTGAAGAACCTCGGCCATGGTCAGACCCTCTTGTTCTTGCTGTTGAGCGCGGCGACGTCGAGCGTCTCCGGCGACTGGGCGGCGTGGGGATGCTCGGCGCCCTTGTAGACGCGCAAATTGCCGAGGATCTGGCGGAAGAGCGGGCCGCGCGGCAGCATGCGCTCGACGGCCTTCTCGACGACGCGCTCGGGGAAGCGGCCTTCCAGGATGAACTCGGCCGAACGCTCCTTGATGCCGCCCGGGAAGCCGGTGTGGTGGTAGTAGTTCTTCTGCTCGCGCTTGCGGCCGGTGAAGGAGACCTTCTCGGCGTTGATCACGATGACATTGTCGCCGCAGTCGACATGGGGGGTGTAGGCGGCCTTGTGCTTGCCGCGCAGACGCATCGCCACGACGGAGGCGAGGCGGCCGACGACGAGCCCGGAGGCGTCGATCACGACCCATTTCTTTTCGACATCGGCGGGCTTGAGCGAGACGGTGGTCTTCATCGCGGCACCCTTCGGTTCATGTAAAAAAGGACAAGCCGCCGGAGAGCCCCGGCGGCGGTGTGGCGTCGCAATAGGCGGCGCCGGGCACGCTGTCAAGCATCGCGATCGACCTGAGAAGACAGAAAATGTCGATTTTTCAAGCAGCTGATAAAAACGGTATCAGGATACCGTATCATTGCTTTCAACACGTCACCGTTCCGCCGGGATCGAATAGGTCCCGGTCGCGTGGCAGACCATCTCCGGCTCGCCTTGGGAGTAGAGGCCGACCTCACCGACCGCGAGCCGCTTGCCGAGCTTCAAGAGCTTCGCCTCGCCGATCAGCGCGGCCCTGCCCGGCTTGCGCAGGAAGTTGAAATTGAGGCTCGTCGTCACGGCGAGGCCGACCGGCCCGATCTGAGCCAGGATCGCCGCATAGAGCGAGAGATCGGCCAGCGCCATCATGGTCGGCCCCGAGATCGTGCCGCCGGGGCGCAGGTGCTTCTCGTGATAGTCGCAGCGCATCCGGGCCGTCATCGGCCCGACATCCTCGATGAAATAGCTGCGCCCGCCATGGTGGATCTGCGGAAAGGCCTCGTCGAGATAGGCTTCGATCGCGGCGGCGGTCATGCGGGTCGTCATGCGGGAAACCATGGGCTGAGGCGGGGCCTGTCCCCTTGCAGCATGGCCGGCAGGCCCCGACAATAGGCCGAAATGCGCAAGGGAAGCCCATGAACGCCCATCACCAGCCGCAACTCCCCCTGCTGCGCAGCGACGCCGGAGGCATCGCGACGCTGACGCTGAACCGCCCGCAGGCGCGCAACCCGCTCAGCGAAGCGATGCTGACGGCGCTCGGTGAGGCTTTCAGCGCCATCGCCGCCGACCGGGCGGTCAAGGCCGTGATCCTCGCGGCGGCCGGGCCGGTGTTCAGCGCCGGGCACGATCTCAAGGAGATGACCGCCCATCGCGCCGATCCCGACCGGGGCCGGGCCTATTTCGCCGATATTCTCGGGCGCTGCTCGGCCGTGATGCAGCAGATCACCGCCCTGCCCCAGCCGGTGATCGCGGCCGTCGAGGGCACCGCGACGGCCGCCGGCTGCCAGCTCGTCGCGAGCTGCGATCTCGCGGTCGCGGGCGAGGCAGCGCGCTTCTGCACGCCGGGCGTCCATATCGGGCTGTTCTGCTCGACGCCGATGGTGGCGCTCTCGCGCAACCTCTCAGCCAAGCACGCGCTGGAGATGCTGCTCACCGGCGAGATGGTGCCGGCGACCGAGGCGCTGCGGATCGGCCTCGTCAACCGCGTCGTGCCGGCCGGCGAGGCTCTTGCCGAGGCGCGGCGGCTTGCCGGCGTCATCGCCGCGAAAGCGCCGGCGACAGTCCGGCTCGGCAAGCGCGCCTTCTACGAACAGCGCGAGATGGGGCTGAAGGCGGCTTACGACCACGCCGCGGCGGTGATGGTCGAGAACATGCTGGCGCGCGACGCCGAGGAAGGCATCGGCGCCTTCATGGAAAAGCGCGCGCCGGTGTGGGAAGAGTAGAGACGCCATCGACACGCCTGCGCTGGGACTTCCACCTCATGAACCACGACGCCTATCCCGATAGCCTGATCCGCGAGATCCTGAAATCCGTGAAGCGGATCGCGCTCGTCGGCGCCTCCGCCAACGAGGCGCGGCCGAGCTGGATCGTGACGAAATACCTCCTCGACCGCGGCTACGACGTCATTCCGGTCAATCCCGGCCTCGCCGGCCAGACGCTCCTCGGCAAGACGGTCTATGGCTCGCTCGCCGAGATTCCGGGCCCGCTCGACATGGTCGAGATCTTCCGCAACTCGCAGGCCGCCGGCCCGATCACCGACGCGGCGCTCGCGCTCGATCCCCTGCCCAGAGTGATCTGGATGCAGCTTTCGGTGCGAAACGACGAAGCCGCGGCACGCGCCGAGGCGAAGGGCGTCACCGTCGTCATGAACCGCTGCCCGAAGATCGAATATGGCCGGCTCTCCGGCGAGATCGGCTGGCAGGGCATCAATTCGCGCATCCTCTCGGCCAAGAAGCCGGTGCTCGCCGGCAAGGGCTTCCAGAAGCTGACGATCAACCGGCCGGGCACATGAGGCCGCCGCCGGGGCCGAATTGACGCCTCCTCAACCGTTCGTTAAATCGAACGATCCGTTTTCGACACCAGATGACCAGGGAAGAGCCATGACCGACCGCGCACCGGGCTTCAACACACTCGCCATCCATGCCGGAGCGGCGCCCGATGCGGCGACGGGCGCGCGCGCCACGCCGATCTACCAGACGACGTCCTTCGTCTTCGACGACGTCGACCACGCCGCCTCGCTGTTCGGCCTGCAGGCCTTCGGCAACATCTACACCCGCCTCGGCAACCCGACCAACGCGGTGCTGGAGGAGCGGGTCGCGGCGCTGGAGGGCGGCACGGCTGCGCTGGCGGTGGCGTCGGGCCATGCGGCCGAGTTCCTGAGCTTCCACGCCCTGCTCCAGCCCGGCGACGAATTCGTCGCCTCGCGCAAGCTCTATGGCGGCTCGATCAACCAGTTCAACCATTCCTACAAGAACTTCGGCTGGAACGTGATCTGGGCCGATCCCGACGATCTCGACGGCTTCGCCAAGGCGGTCACGCCGAAGACCAAGGCGATCTTCGTCGAGTCCGTCGCCAATCCCGGCGGCGTCATCGTCGACATCGCCGCGATCAGCGCGATCGCGAAGAAGCACAACATCCCCTTCATCGTCGACAACACCATGGCGACGCCCTATCTGCTGCGCCCCTTCGAGCACGGCGCCGACATCGTGGTGCATTCGGCCACCAAGTTCCTCGGCGGCCACGGCAACTCGATCGGCGGGCTGATCGTCGACGGCGGCTCGTTCAACTGGGTCGGCGACGACCGCTACCCGATGCTCTCCAAGCCGCGGCCGGAATATAACGGCATGGTGCTGGGCGAGACCTTCGGCAATTTCGCCTTCGCCATCGCGACGCGGGTGCTCGGCCTGCGCGATCTCGGCCCGGCGCTCTCGCCCTTCAACGCCTTCATGCTGCTGACCGGCATCGAGACCCTGCCGCTGCGCATGCAGCGGCACTGCGACAACACCCAGAAGGTCGCCGAGCATCTGGCCAAGCACCCGGCGGTGGAATGGGTGAACTATCCGGGCCTGCCGGGCGATAAATACCATGCGCTCGCCAAGCGCTATACGCCCAAGGGCGCGGGCGCCGTCTTCACCTTCGGGCTCAAGGGCGGCTACGATGCCGGCGTCAAGCTGGTCTCGGACCTCAAGCTGTTCTCGCATCTCGCCAATATCGGCGATACGCGCTCGCTGGTGATCCACCCGGCCTCGACCACCCACCGCCAGCTCACCGACGCGCAGAAGGAGCAGGCCGGCGCCGGCCCGCAGGTGGTGCGCCTCTCGATCGGGCTCGAGGATGTCGAGGACCTGATCGCCGATCTCGATCAGGCGCTGGCATAGGCTTCTCGCCCCGTCATTCCGGGGCACGCCGCAGGCGTGAACCCGGAACCCACGACCGGGTGAGCCCTCTGAAAGGGCGACGATCGGAAAAGCCGCGGCCCAGTCGTGGGTTCCGGGTCCGCTGCTGCGCAGCGTCCCGGAATGACGAGGGGAAGCGCCCTATCCCCGCGCCGCCTGCTCGGTGCGGGTGAGGTGGACCACGCCCATCGCCAGTACGGCAAAGCCCAGCGCCTGATGGGCGAGCCCGGCCCAGAGCGGCACGACGAGGAGCAGCGTCGCGATGCCGAGCGCCGATTGCGCCAGCACGAGCCCGGCGATGGCGGTCGCGCGCTTCGCGCTGCCCGAGCCCGGCGCGGCGCGGCGAAGCTTGAGCGCGCTCCAGAGCGCGAGCGCGAGCAGGAGATAGGCGCCGAGCCGGTGGTTGAACTGCACCAGAGCGACATTGTCGACGAAGTTCTCCCAGAACGGCGCCTGCGCGAACAGGAGCGAGCCGGGCGGCACCAGCACGCCGTCCATCAGCGGCCAGGTGTTGAAGGTGAAGCCCGCCCGCGAGCCGGCGACGAGCCCGCCGAGCGCGACCTGCACGAACAGCATGAGCAGGATGAACCACGCGCCCGCCCTGCCCCGCGCCGGCTCGGCGCGGCGCGGCGGCGTCAGCACCGTGGCGAAGGCGACGACGGAGGCGAAGAACAGGCCGGCGAAGGTCAGGTGCAGCGTGAGCTTCACCGGCGCGACCGCGACCATGCCGGGTTCCAGGCCCGACGCCACCATGATCCAGCCGATCGCGCCCTGCAGGCCGAGCAGGAGCCCCATGCCGAACAGGATCAGCGTCCGGCCGGCCGGCAGCAGGCGCCGCAGCGCCACGACGAGGAAGCCGGCGAGATAGATCAGCCCGATGAAGCGGCCGAGCTGGCGATGGCCCCATTCCCACCAGTAGATGAACTGGAACTCGCCGAGGCTCATGCCCTCGTTTAGGAGCCGGTATTGCGGGCTTTCGCGGTATTTGCCGAACTCCTCGGCCCAGGCCTGGCCCGAAAGCGGCGGCAGCGCCCCGGTGATCGGCTTCCATTCGGTGATCGAGAGGCCGGAGCCGGTGAGCCTCGTCGCGCCGCCCACCACCACCATCAGGAAGACGAGGCCCGCCACCGTCCAGAGCCAGCGGCGGATGCCGGCATGGCCTGTCGCGGCGGTCTGATCGAGGGCGAGGGTCATAGGGCGCGCGGGCTTTCGGTTTCAGGACGGTTCTTTGCCCGCATGCTTCACAAGCGCGGGCGCCGGTGACATAGACCCGTGGCTCCGGCGCGACAACGCCCGCATTGCCGCAGCCGCCGAGCCCGCCTGGAGAGCCCGATGAGACAACGCACCCGCAAGCTGGTCGGGACCGTGGTGATCCTGGTCTTCGTCTGCGTCTACGCGCTCGTCGCCATGGCGCTCGCGCAGGGGCGGATCACCGAGGCGCCGAAGCTCGTGCAGACAGCCGCCTATATCGTGCTCGGCCTCGCCTGGGTGTTGCCGCTGCTGCCGCTGATCAAGTGGATGGAGCGCAAGGACGAGGGGTGAGCCTTCCCGCGTTCTCAGTCGGAGATGGTCAAAACGCTCTGTCATTCCGGGGCTTCGCAAAGCGAAGAGCCCGGAATGACGATCGTCTAACCAGAACCGCTGCCGCCCTATTCGACATCCAGCCTGCGCCCCCGGTTGCGCAGCCAGAACGGCAACCCCGAGAGCAGCGCCCGCAGCGCCGCCTCGTTCTGGTGCAGGCCGTTGAGCGAGACGCGCGGCAGGGCATGCAGATGGGCGGCGTGCTCGGGAAAGAGATGACCCGGCCGGGTCGTGACCGCGCTGTCGAAGCCGGCTTCAGCCGCCAGCGCGAAATCGCGCGGGCCGGCGGAACCGGAATCGCCGACCGGATAGGCGAAATGGCGGATCGGCAGGCTGAGCTGCGCTTCGAGCCGCGCCTTGCTGTCCGCGATCTCGCGGCGCGCCGTCTGCGCATCATGCTTGCCCAGCATCGGATGCGTCAGGGTGTGGGCGCCGATGGTAATCCCCGGCGCGCCGGACAAGGCCCTGAGCGTCTCCCAGGGCAGGCATTCGCGCTCGACGAGGGCGACAGGGTCGATGCCGGCCGCAGTCGCCAACTCGGAAATCGCAGACAGCAGAATCGCTTCCGGGCCGCGGCGCAGACGCCGGTAGAGCCCGGCGAAGGCGCGGCCCTTCTCGGCGTCGGTTCCGGTCGGGGCGGTGAAGCGGCCGTCCGGCAAGGTCAGGTCGAGGCGCGGCAGGGCCCGGATCGCCTCCTCCAGCTCCAGCCACCAGAGCCGCGCGGTGCGGTCGGCGAAGCCCGGCGTCACGAACAGCGTCCAGGGCACCCCGTGCCTCGCCAGGACCGGCCAGGCCTCCTCGACCGTATCGCGATAGCCGTCGTCGAAGGTGAGCGCGACGAAGAAGCGGCCGGGCTCGGGGTTCTGCAAACGCGCCAGCGCCTCGTCGAGGGTGATGATGTCGTAGCCCTCGTCCCGGATCAGCCGCAGCGCGCGGTCGAGGAAATCCGGCGTGACCTCGAGCAGGGCGTTGGGGTTAAAGCCGCGCGGGGCGGCGGAGCGGACATGGTGCAGCGTCAGGATCGCGCCTCGCCCCTGCGCGAAGCCGCGGCTCCAGCGGTCGGCGCCCGTCGCCGCCATCACCTGGAATGCGGCCGCGATAGCCCTGTGACGCCCGTCCATCCTCAATCGACCACTCGCTCGCAACCGCCCGCTAACGCTATCGCGCGATCGCGCGGCCGGGCCGGGCGATTGTGGCCGATCCGTTCACAATGACGGGTTAAGGACGCCTATCCGATCTGCTCGCACGGGCGAAGGAGCCATGTCCACCATCGCCACCCCGACACCGGCCGCCTCCTATACGCCAGCAGCCCTCGACAGCCGCCCGCGCCCCTGGGCCTCGATCGTAGTCGAGACCGATATCGCCGCGCTCGCCGAGGAATGGCGCGCCTTCGAGGCCACCGCGCTGGCGAGCCCCTATCAGGGCCATGGCTGGGTCAGCGCCTTCGTCGAAACCATCGGCGCCGCCCAAGGCATGGCGTTCCGCCATGTCCTGCTGCGCGATGCCGCCGGCGCCCTGCTGGCGCTGCTGCCGCTGACCATCACCAGGCGCGGCGGCTTCCGCTTCGCCGAGTTCATCGGCGGCAAGCACGCCAACTACCATATGGGGCTCTATGCCCCGGCCTTCGCCGCCGCGCTCGACGGAAGGCTGGCCGAGCGGATGCTGAGGGAGGTCGGCGCCGCCATCGGCGGGCTCGACGCGCTGGTCTTCGTCAACCAGCCGGTGACGTGGCGTGGCATCGCCAATCCGGCGGCCCGGCTCGCCGCCGGTCCCAGCCCCAGCCGCGCCTACAAGCTTTCCCTGATCGCCGGCGACGGCGAGGCGACGCTCAAGCGCTCGATGAGCAGCCATGCGCGCAAGAAGCTCAAGAACAAGGCCAGCCGCTTCAGGGATTTCGGGCCCTCGACGCTGGTGCGGGCGACGACGCCGGGCGAGATCACGCGCATCGTCGATGCGTTCATCGCCCAGAAGGCCGAGCGCTTCCGGGCGATGGGCGTGCCCGATCCCTTCGCCGGGCCGGCGATGCGCGCCTTCCTGGAACGCGGGGCGATCGAGCTCTATGCGCTCGAGCTCGCGGGCACTTATGTCGCCACCTATGTCGGCACCAGCCTCAACGGGCGTTTCTCGGGGATGGCGACCTCGTTCGACATGGGCAGCGAAACCGTGAAGAGCAGCCCGGGCGAGCTCCTGCTCGCCGAGCTGATCCGCCTGAAGGCCGGCGAGGGCATGGCGGCCTTCGATCTCGGCGTCGGCGAGGCGCGCTACAAGACCACCTTCTGCGACGATCACGACGATCTGGTCGACAGCTTCCTGCCGCTGACCGTCAAGGGCCGGCTCTTCGCCGCGATCGCCCGGACGAAACGCGAGCTGAAGCGGCGGATCAAGCGCTCGCCGGCGGCGCTGAGGCTCGCCCAGCGGGCCTCGGGCCTTCTCCGGCGCGGGCCGCCGGAGGAGGACTGAAGCCTGTCGATCGTCAAACCCCGGCTGGCATTTCCGGGTGCTGGATCGGCGCCATCGGCACGCCCTCCTCGGGGTCGAGGACGAGGGTGACCGGCGCTTCGGTCAGTTCGCTCAGGCGATAGGCGGTCTCCAGCGCATGGCCGTTGCCGACCTGCCCGCTCATCACGAGCCCCGCCTGCGCCCGGCGGGCGAGCGGGGCGAGCACCGCGGCCTCGTCGCTGGAAGCGGCGGCGACCAGCACCCAGTCATAGGTCTCGCAGAGCGCGTCGAGCGCGACGTCGACGAGATCGGACGCCGCCAGCACGGCGGCGCGGCCGGCGCGGCCGGCGCCGATGCGATGCAGCCGCGAGCCCGGCTCCCGCATGATGATGTCGGAGAACAGCGCCTCACCGGCCAAAAGCTCCGAGAAGCCGGCTTCGCCGGTCTCGTGGTCGCGGGACAGATCGACGAGCACGCAGCGGCAGCGCTGCGCGAGCAGCTCGGCGAGGTCGCGGGGCCTTGCCGCCCCCTCGCCCGCGCCGTCGAGGACGAGCGCCAGCGGCGCCATGCCGCGGGCCGGCTCGCGGGTGCGTTCGGCGATCTCGGCCAGCGTCAGCTCGGGCCGGTCGAGGTCGAGCCGGCTCTGGCCGAGCCGGCCGGCATGGGTCAGGAGGCCGGCGACGCGCTCATGGCGCGGCGTGCCGGGAACGGGGCCGCCGGGCCCCGCCTCGTCCTCGGACGCGCCGGCGGAGACCCAGCGCGGACCACCCCGGGCACCCTGCTGCCGGCCCTGGCCGTCGAGCAGCTCGCGCGTCACGATCGTCGCCAGCGCGATCAGGAAGGTGGCGAGCGTCGAGACCAGCACGACCGGCACCTTCTTCGGGAAGGAGGGCTCGGTCGGCTCGATCGCGCGCGAGATGATGCGCGCATCGGCGGGCGTCGCGTTCATGGTGTCGCGCGCGACGGCCTCGCGGTAGCGCTGCATGTACTGCTCGAGCTGGTCGCGCAGCGCGCGCGCCTCGCGCTCCAGCGCGCGCAATTGCACCTCGCTGTCATTGGCGCTGGAGACGTTCTTCTTCTGCCCGTCGAGCGCGGCCTGGAAGCTCTCGACGCGCTGGCCGGCGATCTTGGCCTCGTTCTCGAGCGTGCGCACGGCGCGCTCCGCGGCGGCGCGCAATTGCCCCTCGAGGTCGCCGAGCTGGGCGTTGAGCTCCTTGATCCGGGGATGCTCGGGCAGGAGGCTGCGCGATTCCGCCGCGATCTGGGCGCGCAGGTTGACGCGCTGCTCGATCAGGCGGCGGATCAGGTCGTTGTTGGCGACGTCGGGGATCTCGAAGGTGCGCCCCTGCTTGATCGCATCGCGGATCAGCCCGGCCTTGGCCTGCGCCTCGGCCTGCTGGCTACGCGCGTTGGAAAGCTGGGTCGAGAGGTCGGTGAGCTGCTGGGAGGTGATGGTGGTGTTGTTGGGGCCGGAGAAGAGCCCGTTCTGCGAGCGGAAATCCTCGACCTTGGCCTCGGCGTCGGCCACCCGCTTGCGCAGCGGCTCGATCGTGGTCGAGAGCCAGTTCGAGGCGCTGCGGGCGTTCTCCTGCTTCGCCGCCTCCTGGAATTCGAGATAGGTCTCGGCGATGATGTTGGCGCCCTTGGCCGCGAGCGCCGGGTCCTGCGAGGTGAACTCGATCGAGACGATGCGCGAGCGGGCGACGGGATAGACCAGGAGCCGGTCGAAATATTTCTCGAGCACGCGCTCCTCGGGCGAGCGGTCGGCCGGATGGGCGCCGAGCCCGACCATGACCGCGAGCTTGCGCAGCGCACCGAGCGCGCCGACGCCGGAATCGAACTCGGCATTGCCGACGAGGCCGATGCGCTTGATCGCCTCGCGCGCCAGATCGCGCGACATGATGACCTGGACCTGGCTCTGCACGGCCTCGGAATCGAACTGGCCGGCGCTGTCGGGCAGGGACTGGCCGGGCAAGGCGTAAAAGCCGCCGCGGTTTTCCAGGAGCAGCCGCGCCTCGCCGGTATAGCGCGGCGTCACCACGTTCACCGCGGCGAAGGACAGGCCGAGCGCGATGAGCGTCGGCACGACGATCCAGAACTTGCGGCGCTTGATCGCCGCCCAGAGGGCGGAGAGATCGAGCATGTCGCCGCGGCCTTCGCCGGCGCCGCGCGCATCAAACCCAGCTTGAGCGGTCATGGACCCACCTTCGACGCAAAACCCCTGCCCCCCGGAAGGGGCGCGGGCGCCATTGAACACTCGGTAAGGTTATTGGGGAGTAAATGCCGGGCGGCGGCCCCGCGGATTGCCGTCGCCTTGCCTGCCGGCGCCCCGCCCCGACGGCCCGCGGGAAGCCTTTGTTAACCATATCGCCCCTAAAGATCGGTCGAGTTATGCACGGGTAGCCAGTGATGAGTCGACGCCTCGCCTCCCTCGCCTTGGCCGCCGCCATGACGGCGGGTGCCTGCGCGCCCCGCTTTCCGGCGTCGGACTATGCGCTCGCCGAACCGGCCGGGCCCTACAGGCTCGCCAGCGGCGACCGGCTGCGCATCATCGTCTTCGGGCAGGACAATCTCTCCAACATCTATGCGGTCGACGGCTCGGGCCGCATCGCCATGCCGCTGATCAACACGGTCGAGGCGCAGGGGCGCACGACCCAGCAGCTCGCCCAGGCGATCGAGGCCAAGCTGCGCGGCGGCTATCTGCGCGAGCCCAAGGTCTCGGTCGAGGTCGATACCTACCGGCCCTTCTTCGTGCTCGGCGAGGTCACCAATTCCGGCCAGTTCCCCTATGTGCACGGCATGACGGTGCAGACGGCGGTCGCCATCGCCGGCGGCTTCACCCCGCGCGGCCAGCGCTCATCGGCCGAGGTGACGCGCCAGATCGAGGGCCAGACCGTGACCGCGACCGTGCCGATCACCTATGCGGTCCAGCCCGGCGACACCATCGTCATCAAAGAGCGCTGGTTCTGAACCGGCACCGCCTTTAGATGACGGACAGCCCCGCCGCCCGCCCCTTGCGCATCCTGCATGTCTTCCGCGCCCCGCTCGGCGGGCTGTTCCGGCATGTCCTCGACGTGGCGCGCGGCCAGGTCGAGCGCGGGCACGACGTCGGCGTCTTCTGCGATTCCAGCACCGGGGGGCCGCGGGCCGACGCCGTCTTCAGCGAGCTCGCCGGCCGGCTGACGCTCGGCGTGACGCGGGTGCCGATGTCGCGCTATCCGAGCCTGACCGACCTCAAGGCGCAATTGTCCGCGATCGCGCTCAGGCGGCGGCTTGCGCCGGACGTGGTGCACTGCCACGGCTCGAAAGGCGGGGTCTATGGCCGCATCCCCGCCCTGTTCTCACCCGGCCGGGCTTATGTCACCGCCTATACCCCGCATGGCGGCAGCTTCAACTACAAGCCCGGCGGGCTGGAGCATAAGATCTACATGAGCGTCGAGCGGCTGCTCGAAGGCGCGACCGACATGTTCCTGTTCGAGAGCCGCTTCATCGCCGGCCGTTTCGAGGCCTATATCGGGCATCAGCCGCGCACCGCCCATCGCGTGGTGCTGAACGGCGTCAGCGATGCGGAGTTCGCGCCGATCGACCACGGGGCGGCGGAATTCGACCTGCTCTATCTGGGGGAGCTGCGCTCGGCCAAGGGCGTCGACACGCTGATCGAGGCGCTCTCGCTGATGCGGCGGGAGGGCTTGAGCCCCCGCATCCTGATCGTCGGCTCGGGTCCGGACGAAGACGAGCTCAGGCAGATGACGCGCGAGCGCGGGGTCGCCGACCAGTGCGTCTTCGAGCCGCCGGCGCCGATCCGCATGGCGCTTTCCCGCGCGCGCGCCATGGTGATCCCCTCGCGCGCCGAATCCCTGCCCTATGTCATCCTGGAGGCGGCGGCGGCGGCGCAGCCGCTGATCTCGACCAATGTCGGCGGCATCGCCGAGATCTACGGCCCGAACCACCGCCAGCGGCTGATCCCGGCCGACGACCCGGTCGTGCTCGCAGGCGCGATCCGGGAGATGCTGGCGATGCCGGAGGCCGGGCGGCTCGCCCAGGCGGCCGACCTCGCCTTGCATGTCCGGCAGAATTTCCGCCTCGACGACATGATCGACGGCGTCGTCGCCGGCTATCGCGACGCGCTGAAGGCGCGCGGCGTCCCCTGCTGAACGAACGGCCGACGCGAAACAGCGAGCGGTCCGGTTAAGTCTTCCGTGAGCAATTTCCGATAGAGCCGAACCGGGATCGCCCTGCCGTAGCGGAGCGCTCCGGGTTGAGGGTATCAGGCTCATGGGGACTTTCGACGTCCGCGATATGATGAAGACGGACGCGGCCGCCACGGCGGCGCCGGCCGTGTTCGGGGGGGCCGATCCGGCCGGAACGCGGCGCTTCCACCCGCTCGCCGAGCGCATCGCGGCGATCCCCGTCAAGCCGACGCTGTCCCCGGTGATGATCGAGGGCGTGGCCCGGCTCATCGACCTCGCCGCCGTGCTCGGCACTGGCGGGCTGATCTACTGGCTCTACGCGGCCGGCAAGGTCGAGCCCTTTCCCTATCAGGTGATGGTCGCGGCGCTGGCGCTGGGATCGCTCGCGCTCTTCCAGACGCTGCAGCTCTATCCGATCGGCGCGCTGCGCAACCTCGTCGGCAGCGCGGTCAGGCTGGTCACCGGCTGGACCATGCTGTTCCTGGTCGCGCTCGCGGCCTTCTTCTTCCTGAAGATCGGCGACCAGGTCTCGCGCATCTGGCTGATCGGCTTCTACCTCGCCGGCACGGGCGCGCTGCTGACCGGGCGCGTCGCCATGGCGGCGGGCGTGCGCCACCTCACCCGCACCGGCCGGCTGGAGCGGCGCACCGCGATCGTCGGCGGCGCCGAGGCGGGCGAGGCGCTGATCCGGGCGCTCGAAAGCCAGAAGAACACGGGGCTTCGCATCTGCGGCGTGTTCGACGACCGCAACGACGAGCGCTCGCCCGATCTCGTCGCCGGCTATCCCAAGCTCGGCACAATCGACGACCTCGTCGAGTTCGCGCGCCGCACCAAGCTCGACCTCGTGATCTTCACCATGCCGATCTCGGCCGAGGCGCGGCTGCTTACCATGCTGCGCAAGCTCTGGGTGCTGCCGATCGACATCCGCCTCTCGGCGCATATGTCGAAGCTGCGCCTGAGGCCACGCTCCTATTCCTATTTCGGCGCCGTGCCGGTGCTCGACGTCTTCGACCGGCCGATCGCGGATTGGGACATCGTGGTCAAATGGGCGTTCGACAAGGTCGCCGGCACGCTCGCCCTGATCGCGCTCTCGCCGGTGATGCTGGCGACCGCGGTCGCGATCAAGCTCGATTCGCCCGGGCCGGTGTTCTTCCGCCAGAAACGCTACGGCTTCAACAACGAGACCGTCGACATCTTCAAGTTCCGCTCGCTGCGCAACGACATGGCGGACCACAATGCCGCCAAGCAGGTCACCAAGGACGATCCGCGCGTGACGCGCGTCGGCCGCTTCATCCGCAAGACCTCGATCGACGAATTGCCGCAGCTCCTCAACGTCGTCTTCAAGGGCAACCTCTCGCTGGTCGGCCCGCGGCCGCACGCGATCCACGCCAAGGCGTCGGACCGCGCCTACGAGCAGGTGGTGGACGGCTATTTCGCCCGCCACAAGGTCAAGCCCGGCATCACCGGCTGGGCCCAGATCAACGGCTGGCGCGGCGAGACCGATACCGAGGACAAGATCCAGCGGCGCGTCGAGCACGACCTCTACTACATCGAGAACTGGTCGGTGCTGTTCGACCTCTACATCCTGCTGAAGACGCCGTTCTCGCTGCTCACCAAGAACGAGAACGCCTATTGAGCGCGCTCGCCGAGACCCCGCGGCAGGAGGCGCCGGCGCCGCGCCTGGCGGTCTCCTACGCCGCGATCAAGCGCGGCACGCTGTGGCTGCTCGGCGCCTCGAGCGGGCTTGCCCTGATCGAGCCCTCGCCCTACGAGATCGTCTTCCTCGTGGTGCTGTTCGTCTTCACGCTGACCGGCATCCGCTTCTCGCAGAAGCTTCTGCCGCTCGCGCTCCTGCTGCTCGGCTACAATATCGGCGGCATCGTCTCGCTCATTCCCTGGATGGACGACAGCGCCGCCGTGCGCTTCACGGCGGTCTCGGTCTACCTGATGATCACGGCGGTGTTCATCGCCGGCATCATGTCGCAGGATGCGGCCGGACGGCTGGAGACGCTGCGCCAGGGCTACCTGTTCGCCGCCTGGGTCGCGGGCGTCGCGGCCATCCTCGGCTATTTCGACATCGGCGGGCTTGGCGAGATCTTCACGCTCTACGGGCGTGCCGCCGGCACCTTCAAGGACCCCAACGTGCTCGGCCCCTATCTCGCCTTGCCGATCGTCTATGTGCTGCAACGCGTCCTGACCGGGCAGATCGGAATCCTGCGTGGCCTTGCGACGCTGAGCATCCCGCTTGCGGCGCTGTTCTTCACCTTCTCGCGCGGCGCCTGGGGCGTGTTCGTCGCCTCGACGGCGCTGATGATCGCGCTGACCTTCCTGATGGCGCCGAGCTCGGCCGCACGCGCGCGGATCGTCGCGATGTCGGCCGCGGCGCTCGTCGCCGTGATCGCGGCGCTTCTCGTCGCGCTGTCCTTCGAGGATGTCCGCGCCGTCTTCGAGATCCGCGCCAGCCTGGAGCAGGACTATGACCAGGGCGTCACCGGCCGCTTCGGCAACCAGCTGCGCGCCATTCCGATGCTGCTGGAGGCGCCGAACGGCTTCGGGCCGCTGCGTTTCCGCTGGCATTTCAACCAGGCCGACCCGCACAACGTCTATATCAACGCCTTCGCCTCCTATGGCTGGCTCGGCGGGCTTTCCTGGATCGCCCTGATGGCCGCGACCATCTATGTCGGCTGGCGGCTGGTCTTCCGGCGGGGGCCGGCCCAGCTCGACGCCATCGCGATCTGGTCGGTGCTCTTCGTCACCATCCTGCAGGGCTTGCAGATCGACAGCGACCACTGGCGCCATCTCTACCTGATGATGGGCCTCGTCTGGGGGCTCGCGGCGCTGGCGCCGCAGGAGGAGGACGCGGGCGTGCCGGAACCACCTCTGTCATTCCGGGGCGCGCCGAAGGCATGAACCCGGAATGACAACGGGGCGGCAGGTGTCAACGATGCCTAGAGCATCGGATGCGAAAAGTGGAATCCACTTTTCGGAAAATCCGATGACCTAACAATGAGATAGATCATCGTTACCGCGTCCGATAGGACGCGCGATGATCTAGCCCCTGCCCTTGCGCACGACGACATAGGCATAGGTCGTGACCAGGCTCCAGCCGATCCGGGCGGCGAGCGCGTTGAAGGCGTGGTCGGCCTGCTTCAGCCCCGGCATGCGGTCGAAATAGCCGTGGCCCCAGAAGCGCTGGACGTGGATCTCGGCGAAGCCGGCCCGCTTCAGCATCGGCCCGAGCAGGGCCGGATCGCCGCGGCACCAGTCGTAGAGCGCGGGGAACTTCGGATCGCCGCCGCCGTCGCGGCGCGCCGGGAACAGGGCGTGGACGATGGCGCGCGAGAACTTTTCGGGCAGGACATGGTTCAGCGCGAAGACCGGCGCCCACAGCGTCGGAAAGAACGCCAGCGCCACGCCGCCGGGCGCCAGCAGCTCATGGACGTTGGCCCAGGCCCGCTCGACGCCGTCGACATGCTCGAAGACCATGCGCGACACCATCATGTCGTAGCCGCCGCGCGCGACATCGGGCTCCGACAGATCGCCGGCGATGTCGAAGCACGCGGTCTCGAGCCCGCCCCCGGTCAAGGCGAGCTCGCGCGCGTCGATGTCGTTGACGATGAGATCGATGCCGTTGCGGGTGGCCTCGCCCTGCGTGAAGAGCGGATCGCGGCCGCCGCCGATCTCGCAGACGCGGCGCAGGCCGAACTGATGCGCCAGCCCCAGGATCGTCGCCTCGTAGTGATCCCAGGCCCATTGCGAATGCCAGCCGGGCTCGATCGCCTCGAAGAAGCCCGCAAGAGAGCCGGCCGCCGGCCCCTTCGCCGGACGCTCGAGATCGGCACCCGCGGTCGCAAGGCTCGCCATGGACATGATCGCCTCCGCCATACGGGCCTGCCCAGGCCCTGGCGGCGACACTGAGCGCATGGCGGCGGCGGCGCAACGACTAGCTCGAGCGATGGTAAATTGGCGGCACCGCGGCCGATCCGCGACGGGAACGGGCAGCGCATCGCATTTTCAGGATTGGAATGGTCGGAGCGAGAGGATTTGAACCTCCGACCCCTTGTCCCCCAGACAAGTGCGCTAACCGGGCTGCGCTACGCTCCGACGGCTCGGCTTATAGTGGCGCGACGGCGCAGATGCAATCCGCTTCGATGCGATCGCGCGCATGATCGTGCCGGCAAGCCTCGCACGAAGCGGACACCTCCCAAATGGGGGGGTGCGCCGCCCCACGCGATGCGGGAATGATGACGGCTCAGTGCCGGGTCGTCATGTCATGAAACATACGCATCAGATGTCGCTCATCGCGCGCCGCGCCCAGATTCGCCGCGCGGCCGCCCAGCGGAAGGAGCTCGTTTCCGCCGAGCGCCTCCTGCTGCGCCTGGTGGCTTCGGCCGGCGACGAGGCCGGACAGCCCTCGCGGCATGATCGCCGCGAGGCGGCGCCGGCCGCCGATCCGCCGGTGACGCGCCAGCGCCCGTTCAGCCAATAGTCATCTGCGATACCCCTTCATGCCGGCGCGGCACGGCGATCGCCGTCGCGGCGATGACGGCATGGGCGGTATCACGTTGAGACAAGACTGGTTCCATTGCGAGGATTGCGGCTCGCCGGGCGTCTCGATCCCGCAGGCGCTCGGGGATGCGAGCGTCGTCTCCTGCGCCCATTGCGGCCTCGTGCTCGGTTCCTGGGCCGAATATCGCCGCCGGGTCGACCAGGCGCTGATGGCCGAGCAGGCCGGCAGGACCCGCCGCCTCGTCGTCGCCGACCCGGTCGGCGCCATGCCGGCGCAGGCATAGGGCGCGTCCCGCGTTTTTGTTGCAGCATCGGATCGTTCCGGAAAGCGGACTCCACATTCCGGCCCGATGCCCTAAGCTGCCGCGATGGAGATCCTCGTCCCCCTGCTCATCGGCCTCAGCCTGATCTGGCTGATCGGCCGCGGCGTGCCCTGGAACGCGAAGCTGACGACCATCGCGGTCACGCTGGCGATCATCGTCGATCGTGCTGCTGGAGCGCGGGGGCTACTGGCCGCAATCCTGGCGCCGGAGCTGAATCCGGCGCTCAGGGCGAGACCAGCTTGAGCCCGACGATGCCGGCGACGATCAGGCCGATGCAGGCGAGCCGCAACGCGCCCGCCGGCTCGCCCAAGAGGGCGATGCCGAGGATCGCCGTCCCGATCGTGCCGATGCCGGTCCAGATCGCATAGGCGGTGCCGACCGGCAGCGCCTTCAGGGCAAGCCCGAGCAGGCCGAGGCTGACGACCATGCTGGCGAGGGTGAAAAGCGTCGGGACGAGACGGGTGAAGCCATGCGTGTATTTCAGGCCGATGGCCCAGCCGACCTCGAACAAACCCGCAATGAACAGATAGAACCAGGCCATGCCGGCACTCCGCGACGATGGGCGCGGTCGTCCGCGCGACTTGAGGAAGGATGTCCGGGGTCGTCCCCGGCCCCGAAGGCGGATCGCCTCCTTGTTTCAGCACCGGACCGGGCGCAGCCGCAAGCCTCGATCAGACCGCGTCGGACGCCGGCTGCAGGGCCTGCTCGAGGATGCGCCGGCACTCGCCGAGCTCCTTCAGCACCGCCGTCAGGACGGAGACGTCGTCGAGCCCTTCGGGGACGGGCGGCCGGCCATGCGCCTGCCGCTCGGCGCCGGCCTCGGGGGGGGCGCCCGGCCCGATCGCCGCGTCGCGGGGCCCGGCCGCCGGAGCCGCGCCGATCGGCGCGCCCCGGCCGATCGCCTGGACATGGCGCGGCCCCTGCTCCTTCAGGATGCGCTGGAGGCCCTTGATCGTATAGCCTTCGCCGTAGAGCAGGCGCCTGATGCCCTTGAGCAGGGCAACATCGTCGGGGCGGTAGTAGCGGCGCCCGCCGCCGCGCTTCAGCGGCTTGATCTGGTTGAAGCGGGTTTCCCAGAAACGCAGCACATGCTGGGGGATGTCGAGGTCTTCGGCGACCTCGCTGATGGTTCGGAAGGCATCTGGGCTCTTGGTGTCCAATTCGGCCTCGGTATCGCCGGCGTGGAACTCCAGATTCACTCAGTCTCACCCTCGCCACTCTGCCCGTTGATGCGGGCCTTCATCACATTCGAGGGCTTGAACACCATCACGCGACGCGGTTCGATCGGCACCTCGACTCCCGTCTTCGGATTACGCCCGATTCGCTCGCCTTTGTCTCGCACGACGAAAGAGCCGAACGAGGACAGCTTCACATTCTCGCCGCGCGCGACCGCATCGCAGATCTCGTCGAGCACCGCCTCGACGAGCTTCGACGACTCCGTCCGCGACAGCCCGATCTTCTGGTAGACAGCCTCGCACAGATCCGCGCGAGTGACCGTTTGCCCCGCCATTCATAGCCTCCAAGGCGTATTGTGGGCGGCGGCGGAAACCGCCGGCCCTTCGCCATTACGGACGGCGGACGCTAGGCGCCCCCGCCGCAGGGGTCAATCCTTCAGGGCGGATTCGATCCGAATTGACGATCGACCACGGTCATTTCGACGTCAAGAAACCGCCGCCTCACCAGCGGATCAGGGCCGAGCCCCAGGTGAAGCCGCCGCCCATCGCCTCGATCAGGACGAGCTGGCCGCGCTTGATGCGCCCGTCGGCATGGGCTTCCGCCAGCGCCAGCGGAATCGAGGCGGCCGAGGTGTTGCCGTGGCGCTCGACCGTGACCACGACATGGCCGCGGTCGATGCCGAGCTTGTCGGCGGTGGCGTCGATGATGCGGCGGTTGGCCTGGTGCGGCACGAACCAGTCGATGTCGGCGCCGGTCAGCCCCGTCTCCTCGAAGGTGTGGCGCACCGTGTCGGCCAGATTGGTGACGGCGTGGCGGAAGACCTCCTTGCCCTCCATGCGCAGATGGCCGACCGTCCTGGTCGAGCCGGCGCCGCCATCGACATAGAGCTTGTCCCGGTAGCGCCCGTCCGAGCGGATATGGGTGGCGAGCACGCCGCGATCGGCGAGCGTCCCCTCCCCCGGCACGGCCTTCAGCACCACGGCGCCGGCCCCGTCGCCGAACAGCACGCAGGTCGTGCGGTCCTCCCAGTCGAGGATGCGCGAGAAGGTCTCGGCGCCGATCACCAGGGCCACGCGGGCGCTGCCGGTGGCGAGGAACTTGTCGGCCGTCGCCAGGGCGAAGACGAAGCCGGAGCAGACCGCCTGCATGTCGAAGGCGGCGCCGCCGGTGATGCCGAGCGCCGCCTGGATCTGCGTCGCGGTCGCGGGAAAGGTGTAGTCCGGCGTCGCGGTCGCGACGATGATCAGGTCGATCTCGGCGGGATCGATGCCGGCGTCCGCGATCGCCGCCTCAGCCGCCTTGAGGCCGACCGCCGAGGTCGGCTCGTCATCGGCCGCGACATGGCGCTGGCGGATGCCGGTGCGCTGGACGATCCACTCGTCGCTGGTGTCGATGCGGGCGGCGAGCTCGGCATTGGTGACGATTCGGGCGGGCAGGTAGGAGCCGCAGCCGACGACTTGAGAGCGCAGGATGGACAAGAAGATCGTTCCCTATTCGGCCTCGGCGGGCGCGGCCGCCGTGAGTTCCGGGCGCGTGCTCGCGGCGACCATCTCGCGGACCTTCGCCATCAGGTCCTCGCGCGCCATCTCATAGCCGAGTTCGACGGCGCTGGCGAAGCCGATCGCATCCGTGCCGCCATGGCTCTTGATGACGATGCCTTCGAGCCCGAGGAAGACGCCGCCGTTCGACTTGCGCGGATCGAGCTTCTCCTTCAGCGCCGCGAAGGCGCCGCGGGCGAAGACATAGCCGATCCGCGCCATCAGCGAGCGGCCCATCGCCGCACGCAGGAAATCCGCGATCTGGCGGGCGGTTCCCTCGGCGGTCTTGAGCGCGATGTTGCCGGTGAAGCCCTCGGTCACCACGACGTCGACCGTGCCCTTGCCGAGGTCGTCGCCCTCGACGAAGCCGTGATAGGCCAGATGCGGCAGGTCGCTCTCGCGCAGGATGCGGCCGGCTTCCTTCACCGCCTCGACGCCCTTGATCTCCTCGACGCCGACATTGAGCAGGCCGACCGTCGGCCGGTCGAGATCGAGCACGACGCGGGCCATCGCCGCGCCCATCACCGCGAGGTCGACGAGGTGGCGGGCGTCCGCCCCGATGGTGGCGCCGACATCGAGCACGATGCTCTCGCCGCGCGCCGTCGGCCACAGGCAGGCGATCGCCGGCCGGTCGACCTGCGCCATCGACTTCAGGCAGAATTTCGACATCGCCATCAACGCGCCGGTGTTGCCGGCCGAGACGGTGACGTCCGCCTCGCCGGTCTTGGTCGCGTCGATCGCCCGCCACATCGACGATTTGTAGCGGCCGTAGCGCAGCGCCTGGCTCGGCTTGTCGTCCATCTTCACCGAGACCTCGGTGTGGTGGAAGGTCGTCACCGTCCTGAGCTTGGGATGCTGGTCGATCAGCGGCACGACCTGCGCCTCGTCGCCGAAGATCACGAAGCGCGCATCCGGGCGGCGTTCCAGCATCAGGGCTGCGCCGGGGATGACGATGGCGGGGCCGTGATCCCCGCCCATCGCATCGAGCGCGATTGTAACCGGTCTTGTCATGGAATTCTGGCGTGTCCCGGATATGGCCGACCTTCGATCCGGGGCGGCTCAGTGCCGGCCGGACAATAGCGGTTTGGGCCGGCGCCGCAAGCCGCCGGAACGGCGTAAAATGCCTCAGTCACCGCGTTTCAGCTTCGCAAGGGCGGCGAAGGGCGATTCCGCCCCGGCCTCGCCCGCCGCGGATTGAAACTGCGCGCCGGGCTTGCGCGGGTAAGGGTCGAGCGCCAGCGCCAGGAATTCGAGCGTTATCGCGCCCAGATCGATCACGCCGCCGGTGATCGGCTCGGGCGGATCGTCCTCGTTCAGCAGGACCTCGATATCGATCGGGGCATCGTCGCGCTCGCTGCGGCGCGCCAAGGCATCCTCGCCGGGCGCGAAATCGAGCTTGACCGGCACGTCGAGCCGCACCGGGAAGGGATCGAGCGTCACAACGCAAGCCTGATGCAGCCCGACCACGATGCGGCCCTCGAGCGCCACGCGCTCGCCGTTGCGGGAGAGAGTATAGCGCGCCTCCAGCGATTCGACGCGGACGACGCCGAGCAGCTTCGCGACGGCGGGCAATTGCCCCTCCTCCGCCCGGATCACGATTTCGGTGCCGCGCGGGCGGATCGTCTCGACGCGGATCGGATGCTGAAGCGGCGAAGCACGATCAGGCGCCATGGGCGGCCTCCGCAGGCGTGAACGCCGGGAACAGATTCTCCCGGCGCAGGAGAGCATCGAGATCGGCGGCGGCGAGTGCCTCCTGCCCGGCCCGGACGAAGGCCGCGAGCGCCGGCGCGGCTTGCGGCGCGCAGGCGTTGCGTCCGAGCGCCTCGGCGAGCGCGTCGAGGCCGGGCGCGGCGAGCGCGGCTTCATAGGCCTGGACGCGGCCATAGAACATCTGGCCGATCTTCTTCATCTTCTTCGGCACGGCGATGTCGCTGACGCCGCCATTGCGGAAACCGAGCTCGAGATAGGCGAAGGCGGCATCGACCAGTTCCTGCGCCAGCTCATCCGCCGGCGGCGGCAGCTCGCGCAGGCGGCGCAGCACCATGAGCAGGTGCAGGGTCAGCGATTCGAAGCGGCCCTCGAAGCTGTCGGGAATCCCGCCCTCGATGTAGAGCACGGACCGGCGCGACGCCTCGGCGACCCGCGCGAACAGCGTGTCCACAGGGAAGCGCCGGCGGGCGCGCTTGCCGAACAACCCGAAAATCACCCGTTTGCTCCCGACCGCGACGGCTGGGGGCGTCCTCGCCTTGCCAAAGCCATCCTCGGGCGTTACGCCAACCCTCACCCTTTTGACAAGCGGCTTGGGATCGTCCCGGCCGTGCCCGCCTTCGGATCGTGCCCGCATGACCCATATCAGCCGCCGCACGGCTCTGCTCGGAGCCCTCGCGACCACCTCTCTCGCGCTCGCCGGCTGCGGCCCCGACGCCGGCGGCTTCGTGCTGCCGACCTCGGCTGGCCTCAACGAGGAGTTCAAGCGCGGCTTCGTGATGGACGAGGCGCTGGTCGCGCAGATCAAGGTCGGCATGGACGTTCAGGCGGTGCTGCAGATCCTCGGCACCCCCTCGACGACCTCCACCGTCGGCAACCGCACCTTCTACTACATCAGCCAGACGATGCGCCGCCGGTTCCAGTTCCAGGAGCCGCAGATCATCGACCAGCAGGTGCTGGTGATCTATTTCAACAAGGGCTTCAAGGTCGAGCGCATCGCCCATTACGGCCTGCAGGACGGCGTGATCTTCGACTTCATCAGCCGCACCACCCCCACCGGCGGCGAGGAGCAGAGCTTCCTGCGCAACCTGTTCAAGGGCGTCACCAAGTTCAGCCCGTTCGGCCCCTGAGCCGCCACGCCTTGCCGGACGCGACGAACCCCGCGGGACACCGCGGGGTTTTTTCTTGGCCGGACGCTCGCAGATCGATTCAACGGCCTGCGGAGGTGATTCAACCCGGAGCGGCAAGCCTTTGTTTTGGCGGGGTTTTCCGTGGCTGTTTTTATGGAAGCGGCCCGGAATGACAGTGGTGGCACGCGAAAAAAACCCGCGGCTTTCGCCGCGGGTCCGTAAGCGCTTCAGCGATGCTCGCGATCAGGAATGCGCCAGGATCGCCAGCAGCAGCAGGGCGATGATGTTGGTGATCTTGATCGCCGGGTTCACGGCGGGGCCCGCCGTGTCCTTGTAGGGGTCGCCGACGGTGTCGCCGGTCACGGACGCCTTGTGTGCCTCCGAGCCCTTGAGATGGCGCACGCCGTCCTTGTCGACGAAGCCGTCCTCGAAGCTCTTCTTGGCGTTGTCCCAGGCGCCGCCGCCCGAGGTCATCGAGATGGCGACGAAGATGCCGGTGACGATGACGCCCATCAGCATGGCGCCCACCGCCGCGAAGGCGTTGTTCTTGCCGGCGATCGCGTGGATCACGACATAGGTCACGACCGGGGCCAGCACCGGCAGCAGCGAGGGCACGACCATTTCCTTGATCGCGGCGCGGGTCAGCATGTCGACGGCGCGGCCGTAATCGGGCCGGTCCTTGCCTTCCATGATGCCGGGCTTCTCGCGGAACTGCTTGCGCACCTCCTCGACCACCGAGCCCGCCGCGCGCCCGACCGCCGTCATGCCCATGCCGGCGAACAGGAAGGGGATGAGGCCGCCGAGCAGGAGGCCGACGACGACATAGGGGTTCGACAGCGTGAAGTCGACCGTGACGCCCTTGAAGTACTGGAACGCCGTGGAGCCGGCCTTGTTGGCCTCGGAGATGAAGAAGTTCAAATCCGAGGTATAGGCCGCGAACAGCACCAGCGCGCCGAGGCCGGCCGAGCCGATCGCATAGCCCTTGGTGATCGCCTTGGTGGTGTTGCCGACCGCGTCGAGCGCGTCGGTGGAGTGGCGCACCTCCTTGGGCAGGCCCGCCATCTCGGCGATGCCGCCGGCATTGTCCGTGACCGGGCCGAAGGCGTCGAGCGCGACGACCACGCCCGCCAGCGCCAGCATGGCGGTGGTGGCGATGGCGATGCCGAACAGGCCGGCCAGCGTATAGGACACGATGATGCCGGCGATGATGACGATGGTCGGCAGGGCGGTCGATTCCAGCGAGACCGCGAGGCCCTGGATGACGTTGGTGCCGTGGCCGGTCACCGAGGCCTGGGCGATCGAGACCACCGGGCGCTTGCCGGTGCCGGTGTAGTATTCGGTGATGATGACGATGAGCAGCGTCACCGCAAGACCCACCAGCGCGCAGCCGAAGAGCGCGCCCGAGGTGAAGCCGACGCCCTGCGCCGTGGTGAAGGAGGCCGAGAAGCCGCCGAACATCACGTAGTTCACCGCCGCGATCGCGCCGACCGAGAGCACGCCGGCGGCGATGAAGCCCTTGTAGAGCGCGCCCATGATCGACTGGTTGGCGCCGAGCTTGACGAAGAAGGTGCCGATGATCGAGGTGACGATGCAGGCAGCCCCGATCGCCATCGGGTAGAGCATCATCGTGCCAAGCGTCGGCTGGCCGGCGAAGAAGATCGCGGCGAGCACCATGGTCGCGACCAGCGTCACCGCATAGGTCTCGAAGAGGTCGGCGGCCATGCCGGCGCAGTCGCCGACATTGTCGCCGACATTGTCGGCGATCGTCGCGGGGTTGCGCGGATCGTCCTCCGGGATGCCGGCCTCGACCTTGCCGACGAGGTCGGCGCCGACATCGGCGCCCTTGGTGAAGATGCCGCCGCCGAGACGGGCGAAGATCGAGATCAGCGAGGCGCCGAAGCCCAGCGCCACCAGCGAATCGATCACCGTGCGGCTGCCCGGCGCGAAGCCGAGGAAGGAGGTCAGGACACCGTAATAGACCGCGACGCCGAGCAGCGCGAGGCCGGCGACGAGCATGCCGGTGACGGCACCCGCCTTGAAGGCGACGTCGAGCCCCTCGCCGAGCGACTGCATCGCGGCCTGCGCCGTGCGGACATTGGCGCGCACCGAGACGTTCATGCCGATGAAGCCGGCGACGCCCGAAAGCACCGCACCGATCAGGAAGCCGATCGCCACCCATTGGCCGAGCAGCCAGAAAAGCGCGACGAAGAGCACGACGCCGACCATCGAAATGGTCATGTACTGGCGCTTGAGATAGGCCTGCGCGCCCTCCGCAACCGCGCCGGAAATCTCCTGCATGCGCTGGTTGCCGGCATCGCGCTTCATCACGTCGCCATAGGCCCAGATGCCGTAGGCTATGGAAAGCGCACTCAATATGATGATGAGAAGCAGAGCTGACATTCGTTTTCCTGACCTTGATCTTCCAGCCGTCGGGAGCGCGCGCGGCTCCTCTCGTGCAGCGTTGGACGTCAGGCAGCGAAAAAACGGGCCAGAATCCTAAAAGGCCCGCTCCACGTCGCCAGTGTCAGGCGGCTTTGTGGCAAGTTTCGCGGAAGAGCGCAAACCGCCGCGCTTACAAATCCACGCGAATGTCAGCGGCGCGCTGCCGCAGGCGTCACAGCGGGAAGCCGCGATTGACGTTCTTGTGGCAGGCGTCGCCGTCCGGCCGGGTAGAGTTGCTGCGGCAGCAGCCGCCCATCCAGATGAAATCCCGCTCCCGGATCTCGTGCCACTCGTCGCCGGGCAGGTAGAGCCCCTGCCCTTCCAGCATGTAGAGGCCGCGCTTCATCTCGAAATCGAAGCGCATGTCGCAATAGGGCAGCAGGGGCTCGCTCCAATCGGGTCTCAAGCCGCGGCGGGCCGCTGGAAACGTTGCCACGCCACGAGCAGAAGGGCGATGGCGACCGGCGGGAAGACCAGCCAGTTCACCGCGTCCCAGCCGCCATGGCTGAGCAGCCCGCCCGAAGAGAAGGAGGCGATGGCGACCGAGCCGAAGACGAGGAAATCGTTCGCGGCCTGGACCTTCACCCGCTCCTGCGGCCGGTAGCAGTCGGTGATCAGGGCGGTCGCGCCGATGAAGCCGAAATTCCAGCCGATCCCGAGCAGGACCAGGGCGAGCCAGAAATGGCCGACGCTCAGCCCGCTCAGGCCGACGACGGCCGCCAGCGCCGTCAGGAGGAGACCGGCCGCCGTCACCGTGCCCTTGCCGAAGCGGTTGATCAGCCCGCCGGTGAAGAAGCTCGGCCCGAACATCGCCAGCACATGCCACTGGATGCCGAGCGCGGCGTCGCCGACCGAATGGCCGCAGGCGACCATCGCCATCGGCGCCGCCGTCATGACGAAGCTCATCAGGCCGTAGGCGACGAGCGAGGCCGTGACCGAGGCGATGAACTTGGGCTGGCGCATGATCTCGCCGAGCGGGCGTCCCCCGTCGGAATGGACGGCGGCGACCGGCGGGGCGCGCAGCTGCGAGACGATGGCGATCGCCAGCAGCGCCAGCACGCCCTGGGCGAGGAAGCTCGCGGCGAAGGGGGCGGCCGGCGTCAGGTCGCGCGTCCAGTAGACCGTCTGCGGGCCGATGACGCCGGCGACGAGGCCGCCGATCATCACCCAGGAGATGGCGCGGGGCCTGAAGTCGGCGCTCGCGGTATCGGCGGCGGCGAAGCGGTAGCTCTGCACGAAGGCGCCGTAGAGCCCGCAGACGAAGGTGCCGAGGCAGAACAGCCAGAACAGCCCGAGCGTGACGCCGCCGGTGGCGATGCTCGCGCCCGTCGCGCCGACGAGCGCGCCTATCAGGTAGCCGCCGCGCCGCCCCAGCCGGCGCATGATCATCGCGGCCGGGATGACGCCCGAGGCGATGCCGAGCTGGAGCAGGCTGACCGGCACCGTGGCGAAGGTCTTATCGGCGACGAGCTGCGCGCCGACGATGCCGCCGAGCGAGACGATGATCGCCGGATTGGCGCCGCCGAGCGCCTGGGCGCCCGCGAGGATCAGCGCATTGCGCTTCGCGAGCCTGTCGCCGTCGAGGGCGGTAACATGCTGGTTCATCACAACGCCGCCCTGCGGCCGCCGCGACGCGCCGCTCTTCAGAAATGGGAGAAGGAGCCTTGCGCGAAGCTGCGCAAGCCATCCTTCGCGCGATAGGTCGCCACGCCGGCCTCAGGCGTGATCCGCCCGATCGGGGTCAGCGGGAGCGCGACCTCAGCCGCCGCCGCGACCAGAGCAGGATATTCCCTTTCCGAGGCCGTACAGAGGATTTCGTAGTCGTCCCCGCCTGTCCAGGCCAGTTCCGCCAATGCGGGGGCGGCCATGAGCGCGGCGCGGGCCGCCAGCGAGAGCGGGACGGCATCGAGATCGATCCGGGCGCCGACGCCGGAGACGGCCAGCAGCTTGGCGAGATCGCCGACGAGCCCGTCGGAGACGTCCATCGCGGCCGAGGCATGGCGCTGCAGGGCTTGCGCGAGACCAAAGCGCGGCTGCGGATGCAGATAGCGATCGGCGAGGAAGGCACGTTCCTTCTTGCCGAGCGCGGCGACCCAGCCCGGCTTGTCCGGCCCATGGACCTTGAGGCCGAGCGCGCCGTCGCCGATGCTGCCGGAGACGAGCACGACATCGCCGGGCTTCGCGCCGGAGCGCCGGACCATCCGCCCGGCCGGAACCGTGCCGAAGGCGGTGATGGAAAGGGTGAGCGGGCCTGCGGTCGAGACGGTGTCGCCGCCGATCAGCGGGCAACCGCCGGCCTTGGCCATCCGCCCGAGGCCCATGGCGAAACCGGCGAGCCAGCCTTCGGTCCAGCCGCGCGGCAAGGCAAGCGTCAGGACGAAGCCCTCGGGGGCGGCCCCCTTGGCGGTGAGATCGGAGAGGTTGACGGCGAGCGCCTTCCAGCCGATCGCCTCGGGCGGGTCGTCGGGAAAGAAGTGCACGCCGGCGACCAGCGCGTCGGCGGTGACGACGACCTCATAGCCGCGCCCCGGCCGCAACAGCCCGGCATCGTCGAGGAGGCTTAAGGCCCCCGGCCCGGCGATCGGCGCGAAATAGCGGGCGATCAGCTCGAATTCGCCGGGGCGCTGGTCATCGGCCATCGTCGACCGGCCTCCACCTTTTTCGGGCCTCTCCGCCGTCATTCCGGCAAGCTGCGGCAGCAGCGCCTACGCCGCCGGGGTGTCGAACTCATCTGCACGGAAATCGCGGGCCATGCGGTCGAGCACGGCGTTGACCATGCCGATCTCCTCGCCCGCATAGAAGGCGTTGGCGACGGCGACATACTCCGAGATCACGGCGCGCGCCGGCACGTCCTTGCGGAAGGCGAGCTCATAGGCTCCCGCGCGCAGGATCGCCCGCATCACCGCCTCGACACGCTTCAGCGGCCAGTCCCGGGCGAGCAGATCGTCGACGGTGCGGTCCACCAGCCGCTGCTCGCGCACGACGCCGCCGAGGACATCGCGGAAAAAGGCGAGCTCCACCTTCGGCAGCGCGATCTCCTCGACCTCCTTGCCGATCCAGAAGGCCTCGAACTCGGCCATCGTCTCGATGACGCCGCGGCCGCCGACCTCCATCTCGTAGAGCGCCTGCACGACCGAGAGCCGCGCGCCACGCCGCAGCTCGGCCCGGCTCATGTCGACTGCTCCGCCAGCGAGCGCTTGTAGCGCAGGACGCTGAGCGCGGCTTCAGCCGCGCCGCCGCCCTTGTCCATTTCGGAGCGGTTGGCGCGGGCCCAGGCCTGCGCCTCGTTCTCGACGGTCAGGATGCCGTTGCCGAGCGGCAGGGCGAAGGCGACCGACAGGTCCATCAGCGCGCGCGCGCTTTCGCCGGCGACGATGTCGTAATGGCCGGTCTCGCCACGGATGACGGTGCCGAGCGCGACCACCGCCTCGTAAGGATCGACGGACTCGTCGGCCGCGCGCAGGCCGATGACGATGGCGGCGGGGATCTCCAGCGCGCCGGGAACCGTGACGACGTCGACGCGGCAGCCCGCGGCTTCGAGCACGGAGGCCGCGCCGGCCAGAAGCTCGTCGGCGAGCTTGTCGTAGAAGCGCGCCTCGACGACGAGGACGCGCACGCCGTCGAGCTCGACGGCCTCAGTTGCGGCCTTGTCGGCCGGGGTCTGCCGGGGTCCGGCCATTTGTTCTGTCCTTCTTGGAATTCGAGCGGGCTCGTTACCCTTGCGGGCGCGCTTCCGCAAGCCGTGCGGCATAACGCGCCATCAGATCGACCTCGAGATGGACGGCATCGCCCTCCTTCCGTTCTCCCCAGGTGGTGACCGAAAGCGAATGCGGGATCAGCAGCACGGTGAAGACGTCGCCCGCGACCGTATTGACGGTGAGCGAGGTGCCGTCGAGGCAGATCGAGCCCTTGGCCGCGATGAAGCGGGCCGTGCCCTCCGGCGCCTTGATGTGGAAGCGCGCCGTCGCGCCCCAGGGCTCGTCCGGATCGGGCGCGATCGGCTCGATCTTCAGGATGCGCGCGACGCCGTCGACATGACCGGTGACGAGATGGCCGCCGAGCTCCTCGCCGACCTTGAGCGAGCGTTCGAGATTGATTCGGGTGCCCGGCTCCCAGCCCCCGACGACCGTCTTCGCCAGCGTCTCGGCCGCCGCCTCGACCTGGAAGACTGAGCCCGGCGCACCATCCGGCCGCGGCCGCAGCGCCGTCACCGTGAGACAAACACCGGCACAGGCGATCGAGGCGCCGATGGCGATGCCCTCAGCCTCATAGGGGCAGGCGATGGCGAGGCGCTTCAGGCTCGGCCCCTTGCGCTGCGCCTCCACGACCTCGCCGATGGCGGTGACGATGCCGGTGAACATCAGCCTCTCCTCACGAAATGCTCGAAACGGTCGCCGCCGATCAGGCGGGTCTCGGCAGGGGCGTATAGATCGGGATCGGCCAGCAGCGCGGCAAGCCCCGGGCGAACGGCGACGATGCCGGGCCCGCCCAGCAGCTTCGGCGAGGTCGAGACGACGACCTCGTCGGCGAGCCCTGCGAGCGCCAGCTTCTCGCCGATGCGCGGCCCGCCCTCCGAGAAGACGCGGGTGATGCCGCGCGCGCCCAGCAGCACCAGCGCCTCGCCGAGGTCGAGATGGCCGTCGGCGGCCAGGCCGACGCGCATGACCTCGACGCCGGCCTCGACCAGCGCGGCTTCCGGCTCGACCGGCGCCGTCTCGGCCGCGATCACCCAGACCGGGACCTCGCGGGCCGTGCGCACGAGCCGCGACGCCGGCGGCAGGCGCAGATGCGTATCGAGGATGACGCGGATCGGCGAGCGGTCCGCCATGCCGGGCAGCCGCACGGTGAGCTGCGGGTCGTCCGCGAGCACCGAGCCGATGCCGAGCATGATCGCGTCGTGATGCGCACGCTGGAGGTGGACCCAAGCCCCGGCGACCGGGCTCGACACGGTGAGCGGCGTGCCTCCCGCCCCGCCGGCATAGCCGTCCGCCGTGCGGGCGATCTTGAAGGTCACCATCGGCCGCCCTTGCGTGACCCGCAGGACATGGCCGCGATGGGCGCGCTGCGCCTGATCTTCGAGCACGCCGACGACGACCTCGATGCCGGCCGTGCGCAGCAGCGCATGGCCGAGCCCGGCGATGAAGGGATTGGGATCGTCCATCGCCGAGACCACGCGCCGCACCCCCGACAGGATGGTGTGCTCGACGCAAGGGATGCCGCCGCGCACCGAGCGATGCGCGCAGGGTTCGAGGGTGACGTAGAGCGTGCCGCCCATCGCGGCCGCTCCGGCCCGGGCGAAGGCGTGCGCCTCGCCATGCGGGCGGCCTCCGGCCTGCGTCAGCCCGCGCGCGACGACGGCGGGGCCGTCCGACGTGTCGCGGGTGACGATGGCGCCGACGGAGGGGTTCGGCCAGGTCGCGCCGAGATTGCGCGCGCCATAGCAGAGCGCCTGCGCCATGAAGGCACGGTCGATCGCGCCTGGATCAGTCATCGGAGCGGAGCTGCGGGGCGCCCTCCTCGGCGGCGCCGAGCTGGCCGAGCAGCTCCTCGAAATCCCTGGCCTCGCGGAAGTTCTTGTAGACCGAGGCGAAGCGGACATAGGCGACGTCGTCGAGGGCTTTCAGCCCCTCCATCACCAGCTCGCCGATGGTCGAGCTCGGAACTTCCGCCTCTCCCGCGCTTTCGAGCTGGCGCACGATGCCGTTGACCATGCGCTCGATGCGCTCGGGCGCGACCGGGCGCTTGCGCAGCGCATGCGCGATCGAGGTCTCGAGCTTGTCGCGGTCGAAGGGCGTGCGCCGGCCCGAGCGCTTGACCACCATCAGCTCGCGCAGTTGCACGCGCTCGAAGGTGGTGAAGCGGCCGCCGCAATCGGGGCAGACCCGGCGGCGGCGGATCGAGGCGTGATCGTCGGTGGGACGGGAGTCCTTCACCTGCGTGTCGAGGGAGCCGCAATAGGGACAGCGCATTTTCAGTGCCCCTCTCGTATCGCCCTCAATAGATCGGGAAGCGCGCCGTCAGCGCCTTGACCTTGGCGGTGACCGCCTGCTCGACGGCCGCATTGCCCTCCTCGCCATGGGCGGAGAGGCCGTCCAGCACCTCGGCGATCAGCTCGCCGACCTGCTTGAACTCGGCGATGCCGAAGCCGCGCGAGGTCGCCGCCGGGGTGCCGAGGCGGATGCCGGAGGTCGTCATCGGCTTCTCGGGGTCGAAGGGGATGCCGTTCTTGTTGCAGGTGATGTGGGCGCGGCCGAGCGCGGCCTCCGCCGCCTTGCCGGTCAGCTTCTTCGAGCGCAGATCGACCAGCATCAGGTGGTTGTCGGTGCCGCCGGTGACGAGGTCGAAGCCCTTGGCCTTCAGCGTCTCGGCCAGCGCCTTGGCGTTGGCGACGACGGCATGGGCATAGGTCTTGAACGCGGGCTGCAGCGCCTCGTGGAAGGAGACCGCCTTGGCGGCGATGACATGCATCAGCGGGCCGCCCTGGATGCCGGGGAAGATCGCCGAATTGACCTTCTTGGCGATCGCCTCGTCATTGGTCAGGATCATGCCGCCGCGCGGGCCGCGCAGCGTCTTGTGCGTCGTGGTGGTGACGACATGGGCGTGCGGGAACGGGGAAGGATGCGCCCCGCCGGCGACGAGCCCGGCGAAATGGGCGATGTCGACCATGAAATAGGCCCCGACCTTGTCGGCGATCTCGCGGAAGCGGGCGAAATCCCAGTGGCGGGCATAGGCCGAGCCGCCGGCGACGATGATCTTGGGCTTGTGCTCGACGGCCAGACGCTCCATCGCGTCGTAGTCGACGCGCTGGTCGACGACGCAGACGCCGTAGGAGACGACGTTGAACCATTTGCCGGACTGGTTGACCGGCGCGCCATGGGTCAGGTGCCCGCCGGCGGCGAGGTCGAGGCCCATGAAGGTGTCGCCGGGCTGCATCAGCGCCATGAACACGCCCTGATTGGCCTGGCTGCCGGAATTGGGCTGGACATTGGCGAATTTGCAGTCGAACAGCCGGCAGGCGCGCTCGATGGCGAGTTTCTCGGCGATGTCGACGAACTGGCAGCCGCCATAATAGCGCCGGCCCGGATAGCCCTCGGCATATTTGTTGGTCATCACCGAGCCCTGCGCCTCCAGCACGGCGCGGGAGACGATGTTCTCCGAGGCGATCAGCTCGATCTCGTCGCGCTGGCGGCCGAGCTCCAGCGCAATCGCGCGGGCGATCTCCGGATCGGCATCGGCGAGCGTGGCACCGAAGAAGGAGTTCGAGAGGTGCTTGTCGCGCGCGGCTTCGGTCATGTCGTCCGGTTCCTGGAGTTCAACGGCCGGTCGGCGCCCGGCTCCGCCGCGGCGTCCCTATCATGCGGCGGGAGGCTGTCCAAGCGATAGATGGACGCGCGGCGGCCGGCCCGCTTTTGCAGCCTCTGCGGCGGCAAGCCAGGAATCAATCTATTGCAGTGCAAAAATCAAATCCGGCGCCGCCCTTTCGATGTCGTCGACAGGCCCAACGGGCAGGGCCTGACGAGCGCCAGCATTACGAGAGAAATCCAGCCATCAGGCGCCGGGTGGAACGCTCTCGCCGGACTCACAACACCACAATCGATCCGCGAAAAGCTGCGACAGGCTTGCCGATCCTCTCCCCATGACCGATGGTAGCCTGGCAATAGCCACAGAGGAAGGAAGACGATGCGCATTCTCATCGCTATGATCACCCTTGCCGCCGCCGGCTGGTTGACGCTCTCGGACGCGCAAGCCGCCTGCACCGGGACCAATGGCAGGGGATGGGGCACCGGCAGGGGCGCCGGCCAGTTCCAGATGACCACGGCGGACAAATCCTGCCGCATCAGCCATCCGGGCATCGTCAACGACAGGGCGGGGACGCGGATCGTGGCGAACCAGGTCAGCATCACCAGGGCGCCCAGCTCGGGCAAGCTCGCGGTTTCGAGCGGCGGCATCGTCTATACGCCCAACAAGGGCTTCAAGGGCAGCGACAGCTTCTGCACCAGCAACACCACGCCCAAGGCGCCGGGCGAGGTGCTCGCCGGGTGCGTCACGATCATGGTGCAATAAAGCTTACGACCGCTCGCAAAGAAAAACCCGCCGGAAGACCGGCGGGTTCGATGGAGAAGCCGCGGAAGGCCAGAGCCTCAGATGTCCTGATCGCCCTGCAAGGCCGCGACCGGCGCCGGGCCCAGCCCATCCTTGTTGTAGATGTCGTCGCGGAACTGCACGCCGCCGTCGGGCGTCGCCCAGGCGGTGACGTAGACCCAGTAGCACGGCACCGGATCGGCGATGCGGGCGTTGACGCGCTGGCCGGACTGGATGGTCTCGTCGATCTTGGCGCGGTCCCAGCCGGGGGTGTTCTTCAGGAGCCAGGCGACATAGTCGCGCACGTTCTGGACGCGCATGCAGCCCGAGGAGACGAAGCGGTAATCGTCGCCGAAGATGCCCTTCGAGGGCGTGTCGTGCATGTAGACGCCGTGGGGGCTGGGGATGTTGATGCGCACGAAGCCGAGCGAGTTGAACTCGCCGCCCGGATCCTGCCGGAAGGTGTAGCGCGTCGCCTCGTCGGAATTCCAGTTGACGCTCGCAGGCGCGATCTCGGCGCCGCTCGGCGCGATGATGCGGATCTTGTTCTCGGTCAGGTAGTTCGGCTGCTTGCGCATGGTCGGGATCAGATCCTTGCGGATGATCGAGGCCGGAACCGTCCAGGTCGGGTTGAAGTTGATCTCGGGAATCTTGGTCTGCAGCAGCGGCGACTGCCGGTCGATTTTGCCGACGCCGGCGGCGTGGCGCGTCGCGACATGGCCGTTCTCGACGGTCTCGACCATCGCGGCGGGGATGTTGGCGACGACATAACGCCCGCCCAGATTGCCCGACCAGCTCCGCAGCCGGACGACATTGGTCTCGAGCTGGCGGATGCGGCGGTCGATCGGCACGTTGAGGGCGGCGGTTGTGGCGCGGTTGATCGCACCGGTGGTCGACAGGCCGACGCGCGACTGGAAGCGGCGCACCGCGGCCTCGACATAGGAATCGTAGACGGCGCTGTCGCCGGCCGCGGCATCGAGATCGCCGGTGACGATCAGGCGGCGGCGCAGCGCCACCACGCCCGGCCCCTTGGCGCCGACACCCATGCGGTCGGGCAGCTGCACCTGCGGCCAGCCGCCGCGGGCGGCGAGATCGCGATAGGCCGCGATCGCCTGCTCGGTCGCCTGGAGCGCTTCCGAAGACAGCATCGGCGTCGAGGAGCGCACCACGGCGTTGCGCGCGCCGGCATCGTAGCTCTGGCGCCATTCGGCCTGCTGGGCAAGCGCCGGTGCGGCGGGGGCCGTGGCGGCGCCCGACAGCAGGGCGAGCACGGTTTCGCGGCGGGTCAGGCTCACTTGCGACATCTCATTCCTCTTCAACACTGCACGCCGGCGCCGGGACCACATGAAAACGCCGCCGCAAGGGGCGACGCTCATGGCGCCGGACGACCTGTCAGGCCGCCGACGGTGTCCTAGCACGGTTAAAGAGGTGTGATGAGAGCGGCGAATTTAGGGCATGGCCCCATTTTGCCGCATGCATGGCGGCAAAGTCACAGTCGCCCGGGCCGGCCGGGTCATCGGTCCCGGCCGGGCGGCGGCAGCGTTCTTCAGAGCTTGTAGCGGATCTGGTCGGTCCAGAAGCGCTCCAGGCGGAGCAGGGCGTTGTTCATCCGCTCGAAATCGTCAGGCGCAATGCCGCCGATCTGCTCGACCGTGCGGACATGCTTGTCGTAGACGCCCTTCACGATATCGTGCACGGTCGCGCCCTTCTCGGTCAGGCTGATGCGGACCGAGCGGCGGTCGATGCGCGAGCGGGCATGATGGAGATAGCCGAGCTCGACCAGCTTCTTGACGTTGTAGGACACGTTCGAGCCGAGATAGTAGCCGCGCGTCCGAAGCTCGCTGGCGGACAATTCCGAGTCGCCGATGTTGTAGAGCAGCAGCGCCTGGACGCTGTTGACGTCGTCGCGGCCGCGGCGCTCGAACTCGTCCTTGATCACGTCGAGCAGGCGCCGATGCAGCCGCTCGACCAGCGTGAGCGACTCAAGGTAAAGAGGCTTCACATTGAGTTCGCCCTCGCTCGTCTTCGCAACATCCGAAGTCTTGACACTGGCTTTCATGGTATACCCCACCTGTTGTCTATCGGCCGGAATTTGTCTTCCGGTCCGCTTCTGAAAAACACCATAGGCCAGCCCGAATGAAAACGAGTTTAAATATCAGGATGAATCAGGGATTTACCCCTTTGGGTGAATGCAAGATGAAGCCAGAAAAGCTTAAGCTAAAGCGTTTCTTACCATGACCCGGAGCAATCGAGCGGCCCGGGGGGCGCCGCACGACCCGTCATTGCGAGCGTAAGCGAAGCAATGACGAGGATGGCGGCGGGCGCTACTGCGCCTCGTTCTCGGCCGCCCAGGTCGCCAGGAAGTAGACGGCGATCAGCGCGATATAGAGGCCGACGAGCCAGGCCGTCATCGGCACGAAGCGCGGGAAGAGGAAGCCGAGCAGCATCTGGCTGATCGCCGCCAGAAGCCAGAGCACGCCGCCCCAGGTCGAGGTCAGCCAGAGGCCGACGGCGGCGACGAGGTCGATCACCGCGAAATAGACGATGATCGCCTGATAGCTCAGCAGGCGGTTCTCGAAGGGCGGCTGCGGGTTGCCCGGCAGGCCGAAGATCACCGCCCAGGCCGTCAGCCCCTTGGCGAGCCAGAAGGCCGAGAGCAGGCGCAGGAACCAGACGAGCACGAGCCGCCACCGGTTGGCCTGCCCGCCCCCGCCTTCGCCCGTGCGGGCGCCGCGCAGGGCCTCGCCGTCTCCGCCCAGACCCAAGCTTCAGCCCTCCAGCTTCAGTTCATCGGCGCCGAGCGGCGCGAAATAGGCATCGATATCGGCCTGATCGACCTCCTCCAGCGTCGCCGGCCGCCAGCGCGGCGCCTGGTCCTTGTCGATCACCACGGCGCGCACACCCTCGTAGAAATCATGGCCGCGGGCGATGCGCGAGACGATGCGGTATTCGGTGCGCATCGCCTCGGCGAAATCGAGGCCGCCGCCCAGCCGCATCTGCGCGAAGGCGATGGCGACGCTGGTCGGCGACTTGACCGCGATCGTCTGCGTGAGCTTGCCGGCGAAGGCGCTGCCCTTGCCTTCCGCCCGGCGCAGGCGCTCGATCACCTCCGGCAGGGTCGCGGCGCCGAAGACGTCGGCCATCATCGCCTGCTCGCCATGCAGGGGGCCCGGCCCGCGCTGCAAGGTGAAGCCGGCGAGGATGTCGTCGATCGCGCCCGGCCGGGTCAGCGCGTCGGTGAGCTCGGCCATGCGCTCGCTCGGCACGGCATGGGTCGCAAGCCCGGCCGAAAGCGCATCGGCCGCGCCGATCCGCTCGCCGGTCAGGGCGAGGAAGCCCCCGAAGCCGCCATCGAGGCGCGGCAGCGCCCAGGTCGCGCCGACATCGGGGAAGAAGCCGATGCCGACCTCCGGCATGGCGAAGAGGTAGCGGTCGCCGGCGATGCGGTGGCTGCCATGCAGCGAGATGCCGACGCCGCCGCCCATGACGATGCCGTCGATCAGCGCGACATAGGGCTTGGGGTAGGTCTTGATGCGATGGTTGAGGGCGTATTCCTCGGCCCAGAAGGCGAGCATCTCGTCATGGCGCCCGGCCTTGCCGCGATCGTGCAGCCAGCGGATGTCGCCGCCGGCGCAAAACGCCTTCCCGCTGGTGCTGACCACGACGACGCGCGTGACCTGCGGGTAGTCCTCCCAGGCGTCCAGCGCGCTGGCGAGCGCGCGGACCATGCCGAGGCTCAGCGCATTCAGCGCACTCGGCCGGTCGAGGATGACGAGGCCGGCCGCGCCGCGAATCTCGCAGGTGATCTCGCGCTGCTGGGTCATGCTCGCTTTCGGCCTCCGACGGGCTTGCGGTTCTGGAAGGCGGGGCGAGGCTTGTCAACGCGAGGCTCTTGCGACCATGCGCCCTGTTTTGGAATCGTTCCGATGTGCTATGGAAAACCCCGGCCGCCTTCGCCCGCATGACGAATGCCGGACCCAGTGTCGTTCAGAAGCGTGAGGCGATCGCCATGGAATACCGGGTCGTGCGGCCTTTCCCCGCCGCGCAGTCGCGCCAGGACGAGGCGCCTTCGCTTAACCTGACGCGGCGGATGCGGCGCAACCGCAAGGCGGAATGGTCGCGCCGGCTGGTGCGCGAGACGAGGCTTTCCACCGACGACCTGATCTGGCCGATCTTCCTGACGGATTCCGCCGAAGCCCGCACGCCGGTCGCGTGGATGCCCGGCGTCGACCGGCTGAACATCGACGAGGCCGTGCGCCAGGCGGCGGAGGCCGCGGCGCTGGGCATCCCGGCGATCGCGCCCTTCCCCTTCGTCGACAAGGGCTTGCGCGATCCGACCGGGTCGGAGGCGGTCAACGCCGGCAACCTGATGTGCCGCGCGGTTCGCGCGATCAAGCGCGAGATCCCTGAGATCGGCATCATCTGCGACGCGGCGCTCGACCCCTATACCTCGCACGGCCATGACGGCGTGATGGACGGCGAGCGCATCCTCAACGACGCCTCGGTCGCGATCCTCGTCCGGCAGGCGCTGGCGCTGGCGGAGGCCGGCGCCGACGTGATCGCCCCCTCCGACATGATGGACGGGCGCGTCGGCGCGATCCGGGCGGCGCTGGACGGCGAGGGCCACGAGGAGGTGCAGATCATGGCCTATGCGGCGAAATACGCCTCGGCCTTCTATGGTCCGTTCCGCGACGCGATCGGCACCAATGCGACGCTTATCGGCGACAAGCGCACCTACCAGATGGACCCGGCCAACTCCGACGAGGCGATCGCCGAGGTCGCGCTCGACCTTGAGGAGGGCGCCGACATGGTGATGATCAAGCCCGGCCTGCCCTATCTCGACGTGGTGGCGCGGGTGAAGGACCATTTCCGGGTCCCGACCTTCGCCTACCAGGTCTCGGGCGAATACGCGATGCTGACGGCGGCGGCGCAAAATGGCTGGCTCGACGGCGAGAAGGCGATGCTGGAGAGCCTCACCGCCTTCAAGCGCGCCGGCGCCGACGGCGTGCTGACCTATTTCGCCCCGCGCGCGGCGAAGATGCTGAAGGCCGCCTGCTGACGGCGCGGTTCCCTTAGCCTCGTCCCGGCGCTACCGTCGCCGGGCATGCGCGCCCTCCTCCTGCCGCTTCTGGCTGCCGTCACGCTCGCGCTTGCGGGCTGCGGCGGCGATTTCGACACCGACCAGACGCGGCTGTGCCGGCAGGCGATTCCGCCGCTCAACCCGCCGGGCGCCCGCATCGCGATCGAAGGAACCGCCCGGGGCCCCGCGCCGCGCGCGCTCAGGCTGTATTACCGGGTCCAGCTCGGCGACGGGCTCTCGCGGCACCGCAGCATCGACTGCCTCTTCGCCGGCGAAGGCGGCGGGCAAAGCCGGGGCGCCCTGATCGGCATCGCCTCCGACGGACGGCCGATGGCCGATGCGAGCTTCTATCTGCTGCGGCGCTTCTATCTGGAGGACCGGGTGGAGCCGCCGCCGGACCCGGCCGCGCCCGCGCCGGAGACGCTGCCGGCGATTCCCGCCTGGCTCGCCTACGGCTTGCAGCAGAGCCTGAGCGGCCTGCCCTCGGCGGCGATCTACGCCATGCTCGCGGCGGCCTATGCGCTGGTCTATGGCCTGACCGGGCGGATCATCCTGAGCTTCGGCGAGTTCGCCGCGCTGGGGGCGCTTTCCTCCGTCGTCGGGGTTGCTCTTCTCGTCTCGCTTTCGGTCTCGACGCCGTTTTCCGGGATCGTCGTCGCCTTTGTCGTCGCCATCGCCGTCTGCGCGCTGCACGGCTTCGCCATGGGCCGCTTCGTGCTGCGCCCGCTCGAACGCGCCAGCGGCCAGCAGGTGCTGATCGCCACCATCGGGCTTTCCATCGCGCTGTCCGAATATCTCAGGCTTGCGCAGGGGCCCGAGTTGCGCTGGCTGCCGCCGGTGTTCAACACCCCGGTCGCGCTGGCGCATGCCGGCGACTTCATCGTCACGCTGAACCCGCTCGCGCTGGGACTGGCGGCGATCGGGCTCGGCGCCACGCTCGGGCTCGTCGCGCTGATCCGGCTCAGCGCCTATGGCCGCGCCTGGCGGGCGGTGGCCGACGATCGGCGAACCGCCGCGCTGTTCGGCGTCGATGCCCGCGCCGTGCACGACGCCGCCGTCGTCATCGCCTGCGCCGCCTGCGGCCTGGCCGGCGTCATCGTGACGGTGGTCTATGGCGGGATGGGCTTCGCCGGCGGCTTCTCGCTCGGGCTGAAGGCGCTCGTCGCGGCGATCCTCGGCGGCATCGGCTCGGTCGGGGGCGCGGCGCTGGGCGGGCTCAGCATCGCCGTCTTCGAGGCGCTCTGGTCGGCGGCGCTGCCGATCGACCAGCGCGACCTTGCCGTCTATGCGCTGCTTGCCATCGTGCTGATCTGGCGCCCCGGCGGCTTTTTCGGCGAGGGCGAATTGACGCCGCGACGGGTGTGAGGCCCAGTCGAGGCCTTTTGAACGGGACTTAGGACCATGAGCGAGCGCTTCGCGATCACGCCCGAGGATATCGACGCAGCCGCCTCGCGGATCGCCGGGCATGTGCTGCGCACGCCGCTGGTGCCGGCGCCGCGCCTGTCCGAGCTCACCGGCGCGCGCGTCCTGGTGAAGCACGAGAACATGCAGGCGACCGCCTCCTTCAAGGAGCGCGGCGCGGTCAACAAGCTCATCATGCTGAGCGAGGCCGAGCGGGCGCATGGCGTCATCGCCATGTCGGCGGGCAACCATGCCCAGGCGGTCGCCTACCACGCCCGCCGCTTCGGCACGCCTGCGACGATCGTGATGCCGCAGACGACGCCGCTGGTGAAGGTCGAGAACACCCGCGCGCATGGCGCGCGGGTCGTGCTCTACGGCGAGACGCTCTCGGAATCCGCGCAGAAGGCCCATGAGCTCGCCGGCGCCGAAAAGCTCAGCTTCGTCCACCCCTATGACGACGCCGCCGTGATGGCCGGGCAAGGGACGCTCGCGCGCGAGATGCTCACTGAGGCGCCCGATCTCGAGGTGCTGATCGTCCCGCTCGGCGGCGGCGGGCTGATGGCCGGCACCGCCGTCGCGGCCAAGGCGATCAAGCCGGGGATCGAGCTCGTCGGCGTCGAGACCGATCTCTACCCCTCCTTCTTCAACGCCGTGCACGGGCAGGAGCGCCCGATCGGCGGGCCGACGCTCGCCGAGGGCATCGCGGTCAAGACCGTCGGCCGGCTGACGCTGCCGGTGATCGCAAGCCTCGTCAGCGACACGGTGCTCGTCGGCGAGGACCTGATCGAGCGGGCCGTCAACGCTTATGCGAGCCTGCAACACAGTCTTGCGGAGGGGGCGGGCGCGGCCGGCCTCGCGGCGATGCTCAAGGAGCCGGAGCGCTATGCCGGGCGCAGGGTCGGGCTCGTGCTCACCGGCGGCAATATCGACATGCGCCTCATCGCCACCATCATGGTGCGCGAGCTCGAGCGCGAGGACCGCATCGTCGCCTTCCGCCTGAGCACCGCCGACCGGCCGGGCCTGCTCGGCAAGGTCGCGAGCCTCATCGGCGCGGAAGGGGCCAACATCCTCGAGGTCAGCCATGGCCGGCTCTTCCTCGACATGCCGGCCAAGGGGGTCACCCTCGACGTCACGGTCGAGACGCGCGGGGCGGCGCATGCGCGCTCGATCGCGGACACGCTCGCCGCAAACGGCTTCGCGCCGCGGCGCATCCTGCCGCGCGGCCTTGCGGAACCGGCCCGCTGACCAAACATTATGAGGTGTTGTTGCACCCCGCCGGAGGATCGAAGCCCCGATGAGCGATATCCGTCATGGCCAGCCGCCGGTCACGGCGCTGGAGCCGCGCCCCTTCCAGAACGTCAGCGGCGTTCTCGGCTCACGGCTGTTCGCTTGGTTCGTCGACATCGTCGCGCTGTTCTTCCTCGGCTGGCTCGTCATGCTGCTCCTGTTCTTCCTCGGCATCGTCACCTTCGGCGCGACCTGGGCGCTGCTCCCGATCGCCACGGTCGCGACCGCGCTCGGCTATGCCGCGCTGACGATCGGCGGGCCCAGGCAATCGACCTGGGGCATGCGCGTCGCGGGCCTCAGGGTCGAGACCGCCATGGGCGGGCGCCCGGACGGGCTCTCGGCGGCGGTGCACGCGCTCCTGTTCTATGTCGCGGCCGGCACCTTCCTGCTCTGGCTCGTCGATGTCGCCTTCGGCTTCGCCCGCGCCGACCGGCGCATGGGCCACGACCTGCTGACCGGTCTCGTCGTCGTGCGCGCCTGAGCGATTGAGCCAGGTCAAAAAGCCGCGAACCGCGCCCATTTCGGCACCGCCGCGCTTGTTGCCGATGCGTCCGATGCTAGATTGATGCTTACAAGCTTCCGGGGAGCCGGCCGACGTGACGCGCCCATTGCGGGATGCCCCGCAATTCTACCTGACCTCGCCGACCGCGTGCCCCTATCTGCCGGGGCGCGAGGAGCGGAAGGTGTTCACTCATCTCGTCGGCCCGCGGGCGCCCGAGCTCAACGACGTCTTGTCGCAGGGCGGCTTCCGGCGCTCGCAGAGCATCGCCTACCGGCCGGCCTGCGAGGGTTGCCGCGCCTGCATCTCGGTGAGGGTCTGCGTCGCGGATTTCCGCCCGTCGCGCGGCTTCCGCCGGGTCATGGCCCGCAATGGCGACCTGATCGGCGAGGCCCTGCCGCCCAAGCCGCGCTCCGAGCATTATTCCCTGTTCCGCTCCTATCTCGACGAGCGCCACCCCGATGGCGGCATGGCGACGATGTCGGCGCTGGATTTCGCGATGATGGTCGAGGACACCCATGTCGAGACCAGCCTGATCGAATACCGCCGCCGCGGCCCCGATTCCGGCTTCACCGGGCGGGGCAAGGGCGACCTCTTCGCGATGGCGCTCACCGATACGCTCGGCGACGGGCTCTCCATGGTCTATTCGGTCTACGATCCGGGGCTGGAGGCGCGCTCGCTCGGCACCTTCATGGTGCTCGACCATATCGACCGGGCGCGCCGGCTTAACCTGCCTTACGTCTATCTCGGCTACTGGGTCGAGGGCTCGCCCAAGATGGCCTACAAGGCCCGCTTCCTGCCGCAGGAGCGCCTGATGCCGCAGGGCTGGGAACGCGTCGACCGGGAAGATCCGGCCGCGTGAGGCGCGGGCGATAAGAAAATCGCAACCTATGGTTGTGTAACCTGAAAACCTTGCCGCCTGCGGGCGGCGAGCCCACCACGGACCGGACAACGGGGCGCAAACGCCTCGTTGTCCGGAAAATGTCGGCTCCCCTTTAAGAGTAAATCAAGCCGGACCTGCTTAAGTGGTGCCACTGCCTTGTCGTGGGGGTCCACATGCTGCGTAACCTGACCCGGATGCCGGCAGAGATGTCGCCGGATTCGCGCCGGCAGCTTCTCCATGCCGTCACCGATCTCTTCCTGCTCGACGGGGACCCGAACGAGATGGTGAAGGAGCATTACGGGGAGATCGCGGCGGGTTCGCTCAGCCATCTCAACGACGCAGAGCGCAAGGGCTATGCCGATCGCGTCGCGGCCGTGCCGAGCCTGCCGCACAACGTCGCCGTCACGCTCGGCGGCGACGGCAACGCCGAGGTCGCGCGGCTGGTGCTGTCGCTGTCGCCGGTCCTGACCGATACCGATCTCGCCGCCATCGCGGTCAGCCAGTCGCAGCAGCATCTCGTCGCCATCGCCGAGCGCGCGCGCCTGTCGGAAAGCGTCACCGACATCCTGGTCGAGCGCGGCGACAAGGCGGTGCTGCACACGGTCAGCGCCAATGAGGGCGCGGCCTTTTCCGATCGCGGCTTCGACCGGCTGCTCGAACGCGGCGAGGACGATGCCGCCATCGCCGGCGCGCTCGCCCGCCGCTCCGATCTCGCGCCGAACCGGGCCCAGCGCGTGCTGCGGATCGTCGAGCAGCTCTCCGAGGGCGCGGGCGCGGCGCCGGCCACGGAAGCCTCCGCCTCGCTCGCCCGGCAGGCGCGCCAGCAGCGCCTCGAGGTCAAGCTCCTGCTCTCCGACCTCGCCGCCAAGGTGCGCGAGGTCGACGACGTACTGACCATGCTGGCCGACGAGGACCGCGCCTACCATCTCGCGCAGGTGCTGTCCCACATCGCCGACATCTCGATCGACCAGGCGCTGCGCGTGCTGATGCAGCGCGATGCCAGCGGCATCGCCGTCGCCTGCCGCTCGCTCGGCATCGGCGCGACCGCCTTCCGCGCCATCCTGCAATTGCGGGCGCGGCGGCTCTACTTCTCGTCCCACGACATCGACGACGACGTCGACGCCTATGGCAAGCTCGATCTCGCGACGGCGGAACGGACGCTGCGCTTCCTCAAGCTCAGGACCAAGATCGCCTGAGGCGCGCGCCACAAAACCGCGACATTCGCGCCGCCCCATGCTAGCTTAGACAGCTAGCGCGGTCGCGAGGGTGCCTTCGACGTGAGATTTCCGCTTCTTTCCGCCGTGACGCTGGCCGCCCTTCTCGGGGCCGGCGCACCGGCGCGGGCGCAGGCGGTCCTGCCGCTCTCGGGTTTCGCCCCGCTTCCCTCCTTCGCCTGGGACGAGCCTAGCCTCTCCCCGAAATGGGAAGGCTCCTATGCCCGCATCTCGTCCGGCTTCCATGTCAGCAGCGGCAAGCATATGCGCACCAGCGCCGGCCCCACATTCGGGCTCGAGGCCGGGACGATGCGGCGCGAGGGCAATTTAGTCTATGGCGTCGCCGGCGCGCTCGACTACATGCCGGCCGTCGGCGGCTACGGCTATCCGAGCTTCGGCACCATGGCTTATACGCGCGACTTCGCCGGCGCCTTCAAGGTCAAGGCCGGCGTGCTGGTGACGCCCGATGTCCTGGTCTACTCGACGGTTGGCCTGAGCGCCGCCAACGAGACCTGGCGCTTCGGCGCCACGGGCTTCTCGTCCCCCTTCAGCCGCAGCAGCATCGCGGTCAGGCCCGAGGCGCGCGCCGGCGTGGTCTGGGCCGTCACCGACAAGATCACGATGGGGCTGGAAGTCGGCGTCGTCGGAGAGGCGATCCGCTGAGGATTTGATTCAAGCGGTTGCGGAGCTGATACCGATTTCCCGGGCAAGCCCTTGATCTGGCAGGCAACCTGCTCCCTCACCCCCCGAAGCTGTTGCTCTTCGGAAAACCCTTGGGCGGCAAGCGGCCGGCCTCGGCGCGGTGGCCGAGCCATTCGATCAGATCGGCCGGCGCCACCGTCCAGGTCCGGCCGGACGTGTCGAGCCAGGTCAGGCCCTCGGCCAGGTTGAAGGTCTTGGCGTCCGAGAGGCCGCCATCCTTGTAGCGCTGCAGGCGCACGCCCTTGCCGCGCGCCATCTCCGCCACTTCCGAAAGCGGGAAGCAGATCAGCTTGCGGTTCTGGCCGATGATCGCGACATGGTCGCCGTCGGCCGGCACCGCCAGCACCGCGACGGTATCGCCGTCGACATTGAGCACCTGCCGGCCTTTACGCGTATTGGCGACGACATCGTCGGCCGGGGCGACGAAGCCCCTGCCCTCGCTCGTCACCATCAGCAGCTTCGAGCCCGGCCTGTAGGGGAAGGCGGAGACGATCTCGGCAACCTCCTCCAGCTCGATCATCAGGCGGATCGGATCGCCGAAGCCGCGCCCGCCCGGCAGCTTGGACGCCTCCAGCGTGAAGACCTTGCCGTTCGAGGCGAGCACCAGCACCTTCGCCGTGGTCTCGGTGAAGAACGCCGTCTGGAGCGCGTCGTCGCCCTTGAAGGAGAAGCTGGAGCGGTCCTGGACATGGCCCTTCAGCGCCCGGATCCAGCCCTTCTTCGAGATCACGACCGTGATCGGCTCGCGCTCGACCATCGCCTGCGTCAGGTCGATCCCGGCGGTATCGGGCATGTCTGCGAAATCGCTGCGGCGCTTGCCGATCGCGGTTTCCGGGCCAAACGTCTTCTTCACCTGGCGGATGTCCCAGGCGATGGTCTTCCACTGCGTCGCCTCGGAGGCGAGCAGGGCCTCGATCTGCTCCTTCTCCTTGACGAGCTCGTCGAGCTCGGTCTTGAGCTGCATCTCCTCCAGCTTGCGCAAGGCGCGCAGGCGCGTGTCGAGGATGGCGTTGGCCTGGATCTCGGTGAGGTCGAAGACCTTCATCAGCTCGATCTTCGGCTCGTCCTCCTCGCGGATGATCTTGATGACGCGGTCGAGGTCGAGATAGACGATCAAGAGGCCGCGCAGGATTTCCAGCCGCCGGTCGATCTGGCCGAGCCGGAAGCGCGAACGCCGCTGCAACACCTCGCGGCGATGATCGAGCCAGGCGCGCAGCGCCTCGGCGAGGCCGAGCACGCGCGGCACCAGCCCGCCGGTCAGCACGTTCATGTTCATCGGAATGCGCGCTTCGAGCTCGGAGAGCCGGAACAGCGATTCCATCATCAGATTGGCGTCGACGCTGCGGGCGCGCGGCTCGATGACGATGCGGATGTCTTCCGCGGATTCGTCACGCAGGTCCGCGACTAAAGGCAGCTTCCGCTCGTTGAGGAGCTCCGCGATCTTCTCGATCAGCCGGCCCTTCGAGACCATGTAGGGGATCTCGGTGACGACGACCTGCCAGGTGCCCCGGTCGAGCTCCTGCTTTTCCCAGCGCGCCCGGGTGCGGAAGGCGCCGCGGCCGGTGCGGTAGGTCTCCGCCATCGAGGCACGGCTCTCGACGATGATGCCGCCGGTCGGGAAATCCGGCCCCGGCACGAAGGTCATCAGTTGCTCGGAGGTCGTCTGCGGGTGCTGGATCAGGTAGAGCGCGGCGTCGCAGAGCTCGGCGGCGTTGTGCGGCGGGATCGACGTCGCCATGCCGACCGCGATGCCCTGCGAACCGTTGGCGAGCAGGTTCGGGAAGGCGGCCGGCAGCACCACCGGCTCCTCGTCCTCGCCATTGTAGGTCTCGCGGAAATCGACCGCGTCCTCGTCGATGCCGTCGAGGAGGAGGCGCGCGACCTCGGTCATGCGCGCTTCGGTGTAGCGATAGGCTGCGGCGTTGTCGCCGTCGATATTGCCGAAATTGCCCTGCCCGTCGACGAGCGGATAGCGCTGGGCGAAATCCTGCGCGAGGCGCACCAGCGCGTCATAGACCGACTGGTCGCCATGCGGATGGAACTTGCCGATGACGTCGCCGACGATGCGGGCGCATTTCTTGTGGACCTGGCCCGGATCGAGCCGGAGCAGCCGCATGGCGTGCAGGATGCGGCGGTGGACCGGCTTCAGCCCGTCGCGCGCATCCGGCAGGGCCCGGTGCATGATGGTGGAGAGCGCATAGGCGAGATAGCGCTCCTCGAGCGCCGATTTCAGATCGATGCGCTCGGATTCGTCCTCCGGCGGCGGATCGACCGGTTTGCCCATGCTGCCTCAGCCCTCGTCTCGTCGCATTTCGCGCCATCTCGATCACGTCGCATTCAGACGGCACCGTCTGAATGCGAAACACGTGATCGATTCTTAAAGTTAGAGCATTGCTCCGCGCGAAAAACCGGTACCCACTTTTTCGCGCAATGCTCTATGGCACGGCGCGAGTCGCCCCGCCAGAACAATGCAGGTACGAAGCCGCCCGCGCAAATGCGTGAGCCGGGTTTTCGCGCTCAACCGGTGGGTAATTCCGCACTGCGCCGGGCAAGCTCGATCAGCCGCGCCCGCTCCGGCGGCTCGCTCAGGCCGCGCGGCTCGTAGATGTGGCGGCGCAGGAAGAAGCCGGTCAGGGCAAAGCCCGCCAGAAGATCGGCCGGGGACGGCCGGCGTCCGCCCTGCCCCTCGGCGAGGAAGGCCGGCAGCTTCAGCAGCCGGTCTAGGTAAGGCTGCGCAGCCGGGCGGCTGACAGCCTTGCCGGATTTCGGCGAGACATGGCTGAGATCGTCGGGCGAGCCGGTGACGGCGCAGCGCGCCAGATCGAGCCCGAAGCCCAGCTCCGCCAGCATGGCGAGCTCGAAGCGGACGATCAGCGCCGGCGCGAGCTCGATCTCGTCGAGATGGGCGATAAGGACGCAAAGCGCCTCGTGCAGGCCGGGATGGGGATCGCGCTCCGGCAGCAGGCGCAGGAGGCCCGCGATGGTCGCGAGCCCGTAGAGCGCGACGGGGGCGACCATCAGCCGGGCGGCGTGGGAGGTGATGAGCTCGACCCTATATTCGCCGAGATGCTCGTCGAGCCTTGCCCGCCAGCTCAGCGCGACGCTGTTTCCGGGCTGGAGCAGCGGCAGCGTCTTCTGCGAGCGCCCGCCACGGACGAGGCCGAGATGGCGGCCGTGATGGCGCGTCATCACCTCCAGGATCACGGCACTCTCGCCATGTCCTTTCAGGCCGATGATCGTGCCCTCGTCGGTCCATTCCATGGCTGGATTTAGAGCGAACAGGGCGTATGTTTCCAGCGCTTCCTTGGCAACGCGCTCCGGGCACAAGCGCGGGTTCCCCGCGCCCTTATGAGGAATGCGGCCGCAACCCTACCCGACCACCCGCTCGACCCGGCTGATCACCCGCTTCTCGCGCAGCTCGCTGATGATCGCCGAGAGGTGCTTCAGGTCCCAGACGGTCAGATCGATGGTGACGTCGGTGAAGTCCTGATTGGGGCGCTCCATCTGGACGGCGTCGATATTGCCGTCATGCTCGGCGATCGTCGTGGTGATCTGGGCGAGCGAGCCCGGCTCGTTGATCGACTTCAGCGCGATCCGGGCCGGGAAGCGCTGCGGCGCCTTGTCGTCGAGGTCCCAGCGGACATCGAGCCAGCGATCCGGCTCGTTGTCGAAGGCGGCGAGCGCCGGCGACTGGATCGGGTAGATCGTCACCCCCTCGCCCGGCGTCATGATGCCGACGATGCGGTCGCCCGGCACCGCCCCGCCCTGGGGCGCGAAGCGCACCGGCAGGTCGCCGCCCAGCCCACGGATCGGGATCGCGGTGTCCGGCGCCTCGCCCGGCAGCTTGAACTTGAGGTTCTCGCCCTGGCGCAGCTCGAACCAGCCCTTGCCGTTGGCGGCGGCGGCCGGCTTGCCGTCGGCGCGCTTCTCCGGCTCGAGGTCGGGATAGACCGCCTTGACCACGTCGCCGGAATACATCTCGCCGCGCCCGACCGCGGCGAGCACGTCGTCGACCGCCGTGCGGGCAAGCCGCTTCAGCGCCGCCTTCAGCTTGTCGTCGGAGAAGGCGCGCTCGGCCCGGGTGAAGGCGCGCTCGAGGATCTGGCGGCCGAGGCCGGCATATTGCCGGCGCACGGCGGCGCGCGTCGCGCGGCGGATGGCGGCGCGGGCCTTGCCGGTGACGACGAGCGATTCCCAGGCGGCGGGCGGCGCCTGCCCGTCGGCGCGGGTGATCTCGACCTCGTCGCCGTTCTGCAGCTCGGTCAGCAGCGGGGCGATGCGGCCGTTGATCTTGGCGCCGACGGCGCTGTTGCCGACGTCCGTATGGACTGCATAGGCGAAGTCGATCGGTGTCGCCCCGCGCGGCAGGGCGATGAGGCGCCCCTTCGGCGTGAAGCAGAAGACCTGGTCGTGGAAGAGCTCGAGCTTGGTGTGCTCAAGGAACTCCTCGGGGCTGTCGCCCTCGTTCAGGAGGTCGACGGTGCGGCGCAGCCATTGATAGGCGCGGCTCTCGTCGCCGAGCTGGCCGGGGTCGCCGGGGCGGCCGTCCTTGTAGTGGGCATGGGCGGCGATGCCGTATTCGGCGATGCGGTCCATCGCGTCGGTGCGGATCTGCAATTCGACGCGGCTGTGGCCCGGCCCGACCACGGTCGTATGGATCGAGCGGTAGTCGTTCTGCTTGGGCGTCGAGATGTAGTCCTTGTAGCGGCCGGGCACCATCGGCCAGGTCATGTGGACGAGGCCGAGCACGCGGTAGCAATCCTCGGGCTTCTCGACGATGACGCGGAAGCCGAAGATGTCCGACAATTGCTCGAAGGAGACGGATTTCCGCTCCATCTTCTTCCAGATCGAATAGGGGCGCTTGCGCCGGCCGGAGACCTCCGCCCTGATGCCGCTCATGGCGAGCTTCTGCTTCAGATCCTCCTCGATCTCGCCGATGACGGCGCCCTCGCGCGCCGTCACCTCCTCGAGGCGCTTGGTCACGGTCGCGTGGGCCTCGGGCTTGATGTGGCGGAAGGAGAGCTCCTCCAGCTCCTCGCGCAGTTCCTGCATGCCCATGCGCCCGGCGAGCGGGGCGTAGATCTCGATCGTCTCCTCGGCGATGCGCAGGCGCTTCTCCGGCGGGACGAAATGCAGGGTGCGCATGTTGTGCAGCCGGTCGGCGAGCTTGACCAGCAGCACCCGGACATCCTCGGCGATGGCGAGCAGGAGCTTGCGGAAGTTCTCGCCCTGTGCCGCCTTCTTCGAGACGAGGTCGAGCTTCTTGATCTTGGTGAGGCCGTCGACGAGCCGGCGGATGTCCGGCCCGAACAGGTTCTCGATCTCCTCCAGCGTCGCGGCCGTATCCTCGACCGTATCGTGCAGGACGGCCGCGACGATGGTGGCGTCGTCGAGCTTGAGATCGGTCAGGATCGCCGCGACTTCGAGGGGATGGGCGAAGAACGGGTCGCCCGAGGCGCGCTTCTGCGTGCCATGCGCGCGCATGGCATAGACATAGGCCCGGTTGAGCAGATCCTCGTCAGTATTCGGATTGTAGCTCCTGACCCGGTCGACGAGCTCATATTGCCGCATCATGGCCATGCGGGTCCCAGCCTCGTTCCGCGATCGTTGCAACGGGTGAATATTTGCACAGACATCGGCGGCGGCAAGGCGTTTTTCGGGGGCGGGCTTAAGAAAAAAGCCCGGCATTGCCGGGCTTTAACGCAAGACGGTGAACGATCGGTCAGTCCTCGTCGTCGGCGCTCTCGGTCGGCGGGACGAGGCCGTCGAGCCCGCGCAGCAGGTCCTCCTCGCTCATCCGGTCGAACTGGACCTCGCTGTCGGGGGTCGACGCGGCGGCGGGGTTGGCGAGCAGCGGCACGGTCTCCGGCTCCGGCTCGTCGACCTCGACATGCTTCTGCAGCGAGTGGATCAGGTCTTCCTTCAGATCCTCGGGCTTGAGCTTCTCGTCGGCGATCTCGCGCAGCGCGACGACGGGGTTCTTGTCGTTGTCGCGGGTGACGAGGATCGAGGAGCCCGACGCGATCATCCGCGCGCGATGGCTGGCGAGCAGCACCAGCTCGAAGCGGTTCTCGACCTTGTCGATGCAGTCTTCAACGGTAACGCGAGCCATGGCCGGCTTCTTCCGATCTCAGCGATGCGAGGGAAATGGATCGGGCAGCCCTTACAGGCAAAGCCGCCACGATGCAAGAATTTCGCTGCCCTGCTTCCCCGGCCCCGCCTCAGGCGCGCATGCGCCGCACCATGTCGTCCAGCGTCGGCTCGCGCCTTTGCTCGCTCTCCTCGATGATCCGCCCGCCCATCGCCGGCAGCTCCTGCGGCCTGATCTCGGCGAAACGCATCCGCATCGTGGTGGCGACGCCCTCGCCGAAGGCGATCGCCTCGCGGTTGCCGATCGAGGACAGGAAGGCGATCGTGCTGGCTGAAGCGTCGGAGATCGCCGAGCGGATGATCTGCTGGTCGCGCTCGTTTGCCAGCCGCATCGCGAAGACGGTCGAGCATTGCGACAGGATGGTCGGATCGAGCTCGCCCGGGCGCTGCGTCACGATGCCGAGATAGGCGCCGTATTTGCGGCCTTCCTTGGCGATGCGGGCGAGCGCCTGCCGCGTCGGCGCAAAGCCGAGCGCGATATCCGAGGGGACGTAACGATGCGCCTCCTCGCAGAGCACCAGGATCTCGCAGGCGCCCTGGCTCGCCGCAGCGAGATCGAAGGCGAGCCGCGACAGCACCGAGGCGACCGCGTTCACCACCTCGCCCGGCAGGCCGCCGAGCTGGAAGGCGGTGATCGGCCGGCCGTGCATGGGAACGCGGAAGACCTGCGCCAGGATCGGCGCCACCGTCTCGTACATGTTGGCGCGGCCGAACATGAAGCGGTAGCGGGGATCGTTGTGGAGCGCCTCGAGCCGCACCTTGAGCGCGCGCAGGGCGCCGCGCGGCCAACGCTGCTCGTGCAGGCCGATCAGCTCGTCGATGACGGCGAAGGCGTCCTTGAGGCGATAGGGGGTGGCGAGATCGCCGCCACCACCGGTCGGCGCGGCCTCCGCCGGCTGGCGCGACATGCCCATATCGAGCGGGCGCTTCAGCAGGCTGGAGCCGAGATCGCGCGCCATCTCCTGTGCCTTGGGCTGGCGATAGCGGGCGCGGGCTGCGATGACGACCTCGCGCAGGATATCCGCCTCGTCGTCGGGGGCAGGCCGCCCCCGGAAGACGACATCGGTGAGCTCCTCCTGGCTGAACATCCAGAACGGCAGGTCGAGGCTGTCGCCGTCGATGGTCAAGGCGAGGTCGGGAAAGGCCGAGGAATATTCGTTGTGCGGATCGAGGATGAGCACGCGCAGCCGCGGCCGCACCGAAACGGCCCGGCGCAGCAGGAGCGAGACCGCGCTCGACTTGCCGACGCCGGTGGTGCCCACCAGCGCGAAATGGCGCGAGAGCATGTCCTGGATGCTGACGGTTGCCGGGATGCTCGAATCTTGCGTGACATGGCCGATCTCGACGCCGGCCCGGTCGCCGAGATCATGGACGAGCGCGAGATCGCCGGAGCGGATGCGGTGCGCGACCGCGCCGATCGGCGGAAAGGTGGTGATGCCGCTCTGGAAGCGCGGCCGCTCGCCGGTGTCGCTTTCCAGCACCTCGCCGAGGAACTCGACCTCGACCCGGATCGGATTCTCTTCCGCCTCGCTCCAGGCGGCTTCGACGGCGTGCAGCTTGTAGACCAGGGCGACGATGCGGCTCGCACCCAGATTGATCGAGACCATCCGGCCGATGGCCCAGGCATCGCTCGCCTGCCAGTTTCCGGTCGAGACCGCGCTGAGGATCGTGGCGCGCGAGCCGTCGCAGGCGATCACCCGGCCCAGCGCCCGCTCGGGTGGCTGGTGATTGTCGCGCCTGTCGGGCGAAATGTCGTTCCGGAAAGCCGCGTTGTTCAATGGAAGTTGCATCGGATGCGCACGAAACCCTGGAAGCGTGACGGGTTGACGCTACAGGAAGCGGGTTACGAATACCTTCACGGCGCGCCGCCAATCCGCGTGATCGCTCCGCCCGGCAAAAGGATGTCGAGCGCCCCGCCTTGAGCCGGCCCGCCACTTTCGTCTAAGCAGGTCGCGGGCAACTGAGGATATCGCATCATGGCCGGACGGCTGCGCCTGGGCGTCAACATCGACCATGTCGCCACGGTCAGGAACGCGCGCGGCGGCGCCGTGCCCGATCCGGTCAGGGCGGCGCATCTGGCCGTCGCCGCCGGCGCCGACGGCATCACCGCCCATCTGCGCGAGGACCGGCGCCATATCCGCGACGCCGACATGGAGCGCCTCGCCGCCGAATTGACCCGGCCGCTCAACTTCGAGATGGCGGCAACCGAGGAGATGATCGCGCTGGCCGAGCGGCTGAAGCCGCATGCGGCCTGCCTCGTGCCGGAGAAGCGCGAGGAGCGCACCACCGAAGGCGGGCTCGACGTCGTCGGCCAGGAAAGCGGGCTTGCCCCCCGCATCGCCCGGCTGAAGGCGGCCGGCTGCCGCGTCTCGCTGTTCATCGAGCCGGACGAGGCGCCGATCGCGATGGCCGTCAAGCTCGGCGCGCCGGTGGTCGAGCTGCATACCGGAAGCTGGTGCCATGCGCAGGCCGATGGCCAGACGCGGAAGGCTGAGGCCGAGTTCCGGCGGCTGGCGGAGGGCGCGGCGCTGGCGGCGAAGCTCGGCCTCGAGGTCCATGCCGGGCACGGGCTCGATTACGACACCGCGCGGACGCTCGCTGCCGTGCCGGCCTTCGTCGAGTTCAACATCGGCCATTTCCTGATCGGCGAGGCGATCTTCATCGGCCTCGAGGCGGCGATCGGCCGGATGCGGCAGGCAATGGACGAGGGGCGCAAGCGGAGCCGGGCCCAGGCATGATCCTCGGCATCGGCTCCGACCTCTGCGACATCCGCCGGATCGAGCGCTCGCTCGAGCGCTTCGGCGAGCGCTTCACCCACCGCGTCTTCACCGAGGGCGAGCGGGCGAAATCGGACCGCCGCGCGACGCGCGCCGCTTCCTATGCCCGCCGCTTCGCCGCGAAGGAAGCCTGCGCCAAGGCGCTGGGCACCGGCATGAGGCACGGCGTGTTCTGGCGCGACATGGAGGTGGTCAACCTGCCCGGCGGGCGCCCGACCATGCGGCTGAGGGACGGCGCGCTCGCGCGGCTGAAGGCGATGACCCCGCAAGGTTGCGAGGCCATCGTCCATGTCTCGCTGACCGACGACCCGCCTCTGGCGCAAGCCTTCGTGGTGATCGAGGCGCGGCCGATCGGGTGAGCCGGCCTCAGCGGCCGGTGACCTGGCCTTCCGGCTCGTCGCTCAGCCAGCGATAGACCACGCCGCCGAGAACGCCGCCGATCAGCGGCGCCACCCAGAACAGCCAGAGCTGCTGGAGCGCCCAGCCGCCGACGAAGAGCGCCGGGCCGGTGCTGCGGGCGGGGTTCACCGAGGTGTTCGTCACCGGGATGCTGACGAGGTGGATCAGGCACAGGCCCAAGCCGATCGCCAGCGGCGCGAAGCCCGCCGGAGCCTTGCCATGCGTCGAGCCCATGATGATGAAGAGGAACATCATCGTCATCACGACCTCCATCAGCAAGGCCGCGCCGAGGCCGTACTTGCCGGGCGAGTGCTCGCCGAAGCCGTTCGAGGCGAAGCCCTTGGCGACATCGAAGCCCGGCGCGCCGCTCGCGATCATGTAGAGGACCGCCGCGGCCACGATCGCGCCGACGACCTGCGCGACGATGTAGGGAACGACCTGCCCGGCCGGGAAGCGCCCGCCGGCGGCAAGGCCGACCGTCACCGCCGGATTGAGATGGCAGCCGGAGATGTGGCCGATCGCATAGGCCATCGTCACGACTGTGAGGCCGAAGGCGAGCGATACGCCGAGCAGGCCGATCCCGACATTCGGAAATCCGGCGGCGATCACCGCGCTGCCGCAGCCGGCGAAGGTTAACCAGAAGGTGCCGATGGCCTCGGCGGCTAATTTCTTCGTGCTCATGAGCGAATCCTCGAATGTCGCGCGACTGTGATGCTGTTGGCGAAAATCAACCCCGTCAATCCGCACGCTTGCCGAAAACCGCCCTGATCCTGCCGTTTTCCCGTCCTGGATTCACCGCCCTCATCCTTATGCCAGCGCCCGGCGTCCTTCCCCCTTCCGTTCTTGCGCGTTGTCGCAGGCACGATAGTCGGCTAGACCGCGCTGGAACGAGCCTCAGGAGCGCCCCGCGTGGCCAACGACGTCGACAGCAAGAGCAAGGCGGCCAAGGAAGAAGGCGGCATCCTCGAGACGATCAAGGTCGTCGTCCAGGCGCTGCTGATCGCGCTCGTCATCCGCACGCTGCTGTTCCAGCCCTTCAACATCCCCTCGGGCTCGCTGATCCCGACGCTGCTGATCGGCGACTACCTGTTCGTGTCGAAATACACCTACGGCTATTCGAAGCATTCGATCCCGTTCAGCCCGCCGCTGTTCTCAGGCAGGATCTGGGCGGCCGAGCCGCAGCGCGGCGACATCGCCGTGTTCAAGCTGCCGAGCGACAATTCGACCGACTACATCAAGCGCGTCATCGGCCTGCCGGGCGACCGCATCCAGATGATCGACGGCATCCTGCACATCAACAACCAGCCGGTGAAGCGCGAGCGCATCGCCGACTACGCCACCGCCGACAACTGGGGCCGCAGCGCGCCGGTGATCCGCTATCGCGAGACGCTGCCGAACGGCGTCAGCCACGAGATCATCGAGCGCGAGGGCGACACCGGCACCTTCGACAACACCCAGGTCTTCGCCGTGCCGCCCGGCCATTTCTTCATGATGGGCGACAACCGCGACAACTCGCTCGATTCGCGCGACCGCAGCGTCGGCTTCGTGCCGTTCGAGAACTTCGTCGGGCGCGCCGAGATCATCTTCTTCTCGATCGAGGACGGCGCCTCCGCCTGGAAGATCTGGGAATGGCCCGCAACGGTTCGCTGGAACCGCCTGTTCAGCACCATCAAGTGAGCAAGGCGGGCGAAGGCGGGCGCAAGGCGCCGGACACCGCGCGGCTCGAAGCCGCGCTGGGGCACCGTTTCGCCGATCCCTCCCTGCTCGCCACGGCGCTCACCCACATGAGCGCCGAGGATTCGCGGCTGGCGAGCTATCAGCGCCTCGAATTCCTCGGCGACCGGGTGCTCGGCCTGTCGGTCGCCGATCTGCTGTTCAGGCATTACCCGCAATCGGAAGAGGGCAATCTCTCGCGCCGGCTCGCCGATCTGGTCCGCAAGGAGACCTGCGCGGAGGTGGCGCAGGGCTGGAACCTCGGCCAGTTCATGCGGCTCGGCGAGGGCGAGATCCTGGGCGGGGCGCGCAAGAACCAGGCGATCCTGGCCGATGCCTGCGAATCGATCATCGGGGCGGTCTTCATCGACGGCGGCTACGAGGCGGCGCGCGCGCTGGTCGAGCGCGCCTTCGGCGAACGCCTGCTGAAGCCGGTGAGACCGTTGCGCGACGCCAAGACCGCGCTGCAGGAATGGGCGCAAGGGCGGGGCTATCCGACGCCGACCTATAGCGAGCGCGCCCGCTCCGGCCCCGACCATGCCCCGGTCTTCGTCGTGGCGGCGAAGATCAACGGACTTTCCGACGCCGAGGCGCGCGGCCCCTCCAAGCGGCTGGCCGAGCAGGCGGCGGCCGAAGCCTTCCTCCGGCGCGAGGGCCTGTGGAACGACAACCTGGGAAGCGGCGATGCCTGAAACCACGCGCTGCGGCTTCGTCGCGCTGATCGGCGCGCCCAATGCCGGCAAGTCGACGCTGATCAACCAGCTCGTCGGGGCCAAGATCTCGATCGTCTCGCGCAAGGTGCAGACGACGCGCACGCAGATGCGCGGCATCGCCTTGTCCGGCGCGGCGCAGATCGTCTTCGTCGACACGCCGGGCATCTTCGCGCCCAAGCGCCGGCTCGACCGCGCCATGGTGACGAGCGCCTGGGGCGGGGCGACCGATGCCGACCTGATCGGCGTGCTCGTCGATGTCGGACGCTTCGACCATGAGGAGAACACGGCGCTGCTCGAGAAGCTTTCCGAGCTGAAGCAGCCGAAATTCCTGGTCCTCAACAAGATCGACACCGTGCCGAAGGAGAAGCTGCTCGCCATCACCGCGGCGGTGAACGCGCTGGGCCGCTTCGAGGCGACCTTCATGGTCGCGGCGCTGACCGGCTACGGCGTCAAGGACATCCTCGCCTGGCTGGAGACGCGCCTGCCGCCCGGCCCCTGGCTCTATCCGGAGGACCAGATCTCTGACGCGCCGCTGCGCTTCCTCGCCGCCGAGATCACCCGCGAGAAGATGTTCGAGCGGCTGCACGACGAGTTGCCCTATCGCTCGACCGTCGAGACCGAGAGCTGGCAGCAGAAGCCGGACGGCTCGGTCAGGATCGAGCAGACGATCTATGTCGAGCGCGAGGGCCAGCGGAAGATCGTGCTCGGCGAAGGCGGCCAGACGATCAAGGCGATCGGCCAGAAGGCCCGCGCCGAGATCGCCGAAGCCGCCGAGGCCAAGATCCATCTCTTCCTGTTCGTGAAGGTGCGCGAGAACTGGAGCGACGATCCGGAGCGCTATCGCGAGATGGGGCTGGAATTCCCCAAGGGCAAGGCTTGAGCGGCGCGGCGATGCGCAGCGAGAAGGACAAGATGCTGGCCGGCGCGCTCTACCGTGCCGACTGCCCCGAGCTCGTCGCCGACCATCGCCGCATCTGCGCCTGGATGGAGCGCTTCAACGCGACCACCGCGACGCCCGAGCAGCGGCTGCCGCTGCTCGGCGAAGCTCTCGGCCATGTCGGTCAGGGGGTCGTCATCCGCCCGCCCTTCCATTGCGATTACGGCTACAACATCAGCCTCGGCGACGGCGTCTTCCTCAATTTCGGCTGCGTCATCCTCGATGTCGTCGCTGTCACCATCGGCGAGGGCACGCAGATCGGCCCCGGCGTGCAGATCCTGACCGCCGATCATCCGCGCGACCCAGAACAGCGGCGGCAGATGCTCGAATTCGGCCGCCCGGTCCGCATCGGCCGCAATGTCTGGATCGGCGGCGGGGCGATCATCCTGCCCGGCGTCACGATCGGGGACGACGCGATCATCGGCGCGGGCAGCGTGGTCACGCGCGACGTGCCCGCCGGCCGCATCGCGGTCGGCAATCCCGCCCGCCTGCGCCCCTGACGCCGTGGCAGGGATGATCCACGCCGTGCCGCCGGGCGCGGCGACTTGAAACTTGTCTGATTTCAGTCATGAAACGACATTGTTAAACCGCGTTTTGCGGGCAGTTTGTTTACTTGAGATATTTCAGCAGGAGTCATTGCCATGAGCGGCGCACCGCGCATCGCGCTTTTCATCGACGGCGCCAATCTCTACGCGACCTCGAAGCAACTCGGCTTCGACATGGATTACCGGCGTCTGCTGCGCGAGTTTCAGGGGCGCGGCAACCTGATCCGCGCCTTCTATTTCACCACATTGGTGGAAAGCGAGGAGTATTCCTCGATCAGGCCGCTGGTCGACTGGCTGGACTATAACGGCTACCGGGTCGTCACCAAGGCGGCGAAGGAGTTCACCGACGCCACCGGCCGGCGCCGGGTCAAGGGCAACATGGATATCGAGCTGGCGATCGAGATGCTGGAGCTCGCGCCGCATCTCGACCAGATCTACCTGTTCTCCGGCGACGGCGATTTCCGCCCGCTGGTCGAGGCGGTGCAGCGCAAGGGCGTCAAGGTCTCGGTGGTGTCGACGATCTCGACCAATCCGCAGATGGTCTCCGACGAGCTGCGCCGGCAATGCGACGAGTTCGTCGACCTCGCCCAGCTCGCGCAGAAGATCGGCCGCGACCCGGCCGAGCGCACGAGCCGCGGCGGCGCCGCGCCCGCCGCCCCCGGCAACCCGTCGCTGGAGCGGCGCTACGGCATCCGCCAGGGCGACGAACCGGCCGAGGGGTAAAGCGCGGGGCGCCCCTACCCGCCCGTCTTCAACAGCCGCTGCTTGTCGCGGTTCCAGTCGCGGGTCTTCTCGGTCTCGCGCTTGTCGTGCAGCTTCTTGCCCCTGCCGAGGCCGAGCTCGATCTTCGCCCGGCCCTTCTCGTTGAAATAGACCTTGAGCGGGATCACGGTGAAGCCCTCGCGCTGGATCGCGCCCATCAGCTTGTTGATCTGGCGGCGATGCAGCAGGAGCTTGCGCGGCCGGCGAACCTCGTGGTTGAAGCGGTTCGCCTCGAGATATTCCGGGATGTAGGAGTTGAAGAGCCAGAGCTCGTCGCCCATCGGGCCGGCATAGCTCTCGCCGATCGTCGCCCGGCCGCCGCGCAGCGACTTGACCTCCGTGCCCTGCAGGGCAAGGCCGGCCTCGATCGTCTCCTTGATCTCGTAATTGAAGCGCGCCTTGCGGTTGTCGGCCGCGAGGCGATAGCGCTCCGGATCGGGTTTCTTCATGCCGCTTATCTATCTAGGCATTGAGCAGCCCGGCGAAAACCATCGCCTCGCGAATGATTTTGCCCGTCGCCGGCGTCACCGGCAGGAGCGGCAGGCGGATCTCCTCCTCGACGCGGCCGAGCAGGGTCAGCCCATGCTTGGCGCCGGCCAGGCCCGGCTCCTTGAAGACGGCGTCATGCAGCGGCACCAGCCGGTCCTGCACCTTGAGCGCCCCGGCGAAATCGCCCTTCCGCACGGCCTCCATCAGATCGGCGCAGAGGCGCGGCGCGACATTGGCGACGACCGAGATGCAGCCATGGCCGCCGGCCGCCATGTAGGCGAGCGCCGTCATGTCCTCGCCCGAGAGCTGGATGAAATCCGCGCCTAAGGCGTGGCGCTGCTGCGAGACGCGGGCGAGATTGGCGGTGGCGTCCTTCACCCCGGCGATGTTCTTCAGCTCGTAGAGCCGCGCCATCGTCTCGACCGACATGTCCACCACCGAGCGCGGCGGGATGTTGTAGATGATGATGGGCAGGCCGATCGCATCGTTCACCGCCTTGAAGTGCCGGTACATGCCCTCCTGGGTCGGCTTGTTGTAATAGGGCGTCACCACCAGCACGGCGTCGGCACCGGCCTTCTCGGCATGGACAGCGAGGTCGATCGCCTCGGCGGTGCTGTTGGAGCCCGCGCCGGCGATGACCGGGACGCGGCCCTTGTTCTGGCCGACGACGATCTCGACGACGCGCTTGTGCTCGTCATGGGACAGCGTCGGGCTTTCGCCGGTGGTGCCTACGGGCACGAGCCCGGTCGAGCCGCTGCCGATCTGCCAGTCGACCAGCGCGCGCAGCGCTTCCTCGTCGATCTTGCCGGCTTTGAACGGCGTGACCAGAGCGGGCATCGAGCCGGAAAGGGCAATCTGCTTGGTCATGAGCGGCGATCCTGAAGGCGAAAAGGCGGGTTGCAAGGCCGCCACACATAAACCGTCGCCCCGCCAAGGCAAAGCCGGAAGCCGATGAAAATCCGTGGCCTCATGGTTAAACCTTCTTAAACGCCCTTCCCCGACCATCGCACGATGTCCGCCCGAGATCGGAGCCCCGCCATGGCCTCGCCCGCCACCGCGAGACTGATCGGCCTCTTGCTGCCCGCCCTGCTCGGCGTCTCGCCGGCGCGGGCGGACGAGGACGGCCCGCCCGCGAGCCCGCCTGCGCTCGTCATGCCCGTCGACGTCGAGACGACGGGCGCGCTGCCGCCCTACCCGACCGACGCGCTCAAGGCCGAGACCGCCGCCGATCCACAGGCCGTGAAGGCGGCGGTCAGCGCCTATCGCCGCGGTGCGCTCAGTGCCGGCGACGATCTCGCCCAGCGCATCGACGACAGGGCCGCCCGCTCCCTGCTCGAATGGGTGGCGATCTACGCCAATGCCGGCAGCGTCCCCTTCGCACGGATCGAGGCCTTCCTGCGCGAGCATCCGAACCACCCGGCGACGACCCGCTTCCGGCGCCGCGCCGAGGAGGCGCTGATCGCCGAGAAGAAGAGCCCGGCCGTCGTCCGCGCTTTCTTCCAGGGTCATGAACCGCTCTCCCCGGCCGGGCGGATCGCGCTTTCGCTCGCGCTCCGGGACGAAGGCCGGAGCGAGGAGGCGATCGCCCTCATCCGCCGGACATGGCGCCAGGATGCTTTCGGGCAGGCGCTCGAAAAGATCGTGCTCAAGGCGTTCGAGAGCGCTCTGATCCGGGACGATCACCGCCTGCGGGCCGAGCGCTTCCTGTTCCGCGGCAACGGCGAATCGGCCTTGCGCAACGCCGCCCGCGTTTCGGCCGATTACCTCGTGCTGGCCAGGGCCCGGCTCGCCAGCGCCAAAGCGCGCCGGCCGATTGCGGAGAAGCTGATCGCGGCCGTGCCGGCTTCGGTGCGCGGCGACGTTTCCTTCGCCTTCCTCCAGGCCCAGCAGGCACGCCGGGCCGACAGGCTCGACGATGCGGTGAAGGCGCTCAGCCCCGTGCCGCGCGATCCGGCCCTGCTCGGCGACGGCGACGGCTGGTGGGAGGAGCGGCGCCTGATCGCGCGCAAGCTTCTCGATGCCAATGAGCCGCAGAAGGCCTATGAGGTCGCGGCCGGGCACGGCGCCGAGGATGCGGCCGAGCGGATCGAGGCGGAATGGCATGCCGGTTTCATCGCGCTGCGCTTCCTGAAGAAGGCGGATGTCGCGCTGAAGCATTTCGACACGGCGGCAAGCATCGCGGCGACGCCGATCTCGGTCGCGCGCGCCGCCTATTGGCAGGGCCGCGCCCATGAGGAGCTGGGCGAGGCCGAGGAGGCCCGGGCCGCCTTCGGCCGGGCGGCGGAGCATCCGGTCGCCTATTACGGGCAGCTGGCGCGGGCGAAGCTCAGCCTTCCCGGCCTGAAGCTCAGGCGCACGGCGGCGGCCGGGCTCGACACGCTGCCGGGGCACAAGGCGCTGCGCCTGCTCTACCATATCGGCGAGCGCGACCTCGCCACGCTGATGCTGAACGAGCTGGCGCAGCGCCTGCACAGCACCGAGGCGCTGGAGGCGATCGCGGCCATCGCCCGGCGCGAGAGCGATGCGCGCGCCCTGCTGCGCATCGGCAAGGCCGCGCTGCAACGCGGCTTCCCGCTCGACATGGCAGCCTATCCGACCGACGGCGTGCCGGAGTTCGACGTGCTCGGCGACCCGATGGAGCGGGCGATCGTCCACGCCATCGCCCGGCAGGAAAGCGCCTTCGATCCGACCGCGATGTCGCATGCCGGCGCGCGCGGGCTGATGCAGATGATGCCGGCGACGGCGCGCGAGACGGCACGGCGCGCGGGGCTACCCTTCGACTGGCAGAAGCTCGGCCAGGATGCGCTCTATGCGGCGCGGATGGGCGCCGCCCATCTCAACGACCTGCTGAAGGAGTGGCGCGGCTCCTATATCCTGACCTTCGCCGCCTACAATGCCGGCTCGCCGAACGTGAAGAAATGGATCGCCGCCTATGGCGACCCGCGCGACCAGCAAGTCGACGCCGTCGACTGGGTAGAGCGCATCCCCTTCTCCGAGACGCGCAACTACGTCCAGCGCGTGATGGAGAACCTGCAGGTCTATCGCGAGCGGCTGAACCAGCGCACCGCCTATCTGATCGATTACGACCTGAAGCGCGGCGGCAGGCGCGAGTGAGCCGGCGGTCGGCCCGCCCGCTTTCGCCCCCGCTCCCGCCATGGTTAGCTGCGCTCCCCTTGCCTCCTTTTGAGTCCATCATGCCGCCCGAATCCGGTTTCTCCTCCCGCTTCGTCAACGCCGGCGACGGGCTCAGGCTTCACCTGCGCGACTACGGCCCGCTCGAGGCCACGGCGCTGCCGGTCGTCTGCCTGCCGGGGTTTGCCCGCACCGCCGCCGATTTCCACGAGCTCGCACGCGCGATCGCCGAGGACGAGGCCCGGCCGCGCCGCGTGCTGGCTCTCGACTATCGCGGGCGGGGCCTGTCCGCCTACGACCCGGACTGGAAGAATTACGAGATCCGCATCGAGCTCGACGACATGATCCAGGCGCTGGTCGCCAGCGGCATCGAGCAGGCCGTCTTCGTCGGCACCTCGCGCGGCGGCCTGCTGACCATGGCGCTGGCGGCGGCCCGGCCGGCGATGATTCGCGGCGCCGTCCTCAACGATGTCGGACCGGTGATCGACGCGCGCGGCCTGCTGCGCATCCGCGGCTATGTCGGCAAGCTGCCGGTGCCGCGCAGCTTCCAGGAAGGCGCCGAGATCCTCAAGCGGCTCTCCGACCAGCAGTTCCCGATCCTGAACGATGCGGAATGGGAGATGATGGCGCGCCGGACCTGGACGGATCGAGACGGGCCGCTCCGGCCCGATTACGACGCCAAGCTGATGAAGGTGCTGGAAGAACTCGACCTCGAGGCGCCCCTGCCGGTGCTCTGGCCTTATTTCGATGCGCTGAACGGCGTGCCGCTGCTCGCGATCCGCGGCGCCAATTCCGATCTCCTGGCCGACAAGACCCTGCACGAGATGGCCGAACGCCACCCCGATTGCGAGATCTTCACCACGCCGGGCCAGGGCCACGCCCCGCTTTTGGGCTCCACCGACATGATCCGGCGGATCGCCAGGCTGATCGCGCGGGCCGAGCGCCGCGCCGGCTGATCCGGCTCAGGCTCCCGGACGCCCGGCCGGCCTGCGCAGCAGGCTTGCGCAGACACAGCCCAGCCAATAGGCGCCGGCGAACAGAAGCCCCGTCTCGACCCAGGTCGCGGTCGCGCCGTTCAGGAGCTGGAGCCAGCTCAGGGCGGCGCCGGCGATCCAGAGCGCGGCGACGGCGCTCCAGCCGCCGCTCCAGAAGCGGGCCTTGCCGCCGTCATGGCTGATCCAGCCCATGGCGAAGCCGAGCCCGAAGGCGGCGAGCAGGAACCAGAGGAACTGGCTGGCGAGATAGAGCATGGCAGCCTCCTATTTCGCCACGGTGAACTGCACACGGCGGTTCATCGCCCGGGCCTCGGGCGTCTCGTAGGTCACCAGCGGGCGGGTGCTGCCAAAACCCCGGACCGAAAGCTGGCCCGGCTCGATGCCGCGCCGCACCAGCTCGTCGCGCACGTGCTGGGCCCGGCGGAGCGACAGGTCCATGTTGTCGTAGCCGCGCCGCTCGCCGTCGCGGTTGGCGTGGCCCTCGATCACCACCGCCGAAGCCGGGCACTGCTTCAGGATGGAAGCGGCCTCGCCGATGACCCGGTCCGTCTCGGGGTCTGTTTCGAGGACTGCGGTTGCCTGGCCGAACAGCACGGTATTGCGCGTCGTCAGCCGGTCGAGATCGCTCTGGCAGGTCGCCGCGGAAACGACCACGCAGCCGGTCTGGCGCAGGCCGATGACCGCATCGGCCGTGAAGCCCGGCGGCAGGCCGGTGGCGGCGCTGGTCTCGATCTCGCTCTTGATCAGTTCGCGGCAGGTCAGTCCGCGCAGCGTGACACGATCGTCCACCACCGAGGCGGAGCCCATATCCAGCCGCAGCAGGTCGGCGAGGACGGTGCGGGCCGCCGCGCCGAAGCCGGCCGGGCTGCCCGGAACCAGGATCGTTGCGTCGTCGAGGCGATCCTTCAGCGGCGATTCGGCGACCGCCGCGCGCAAGGCGGCCCGCGTCGCCTCGTCCGGCAGATAGCCGGAGAGGCTGAGGCCGCCGCGATCGACCGACAGGGAAAGGCCGTAAGGCCGGACGACGACAGCGCCGGGCCCCTCCTCGGGCAGCGCAAGCCCGGCGGGAGCGCCGCGCGCCAGAAGATCGCGCAGGGCCTGAAGGCTTGCGGCATCCGCGGCCTCGCCGGCCATCGCGAAAGCCTTGTCCCGGATCGTCACCGAGCCGGCCTTCAGCTTCGACAGCACATCGAGCGCGAAGGCGGTGGAAGCGCGCAGATCGATATCGGAACGCAGCGCCGGCTCGATCATCATGCGATCCTCGACGGCCGCCCCGAAATGGCCGCGCGCCAGGCCGAGAACCTCGGCGCGGAGCGCCTCGTCCGGCAGCATCCCGTCCAGCCGCACGCCGCCTTCGCCGCGCACCGCGCTCCAGTTCACAGGCACGGCCGGGCGCGGCGCCTCCACCGGCACAGCGGCCGCCGGCGGCGTGACCGGTTGAGGCGCGGGGGGCGCCGGAGGCTCGGCAGCGGGTGCGGGCGGCGCGGGAGGCGCTTCGGCAGGCGCCGCTGCGCTTTCCGGCTGCGGCGGCGCGGGCAGGACATCGTCCAGGATCAGCCCCGGCACCTCCGGCAGCGGAACCACGACCGGCACCGGTGGCGGCGGAGGCGGCGGACAATCGATCGTGGCCCGCGTCACCGGAGCGTCCGTCCGGGCAACATCACGGCGCAGCGCCTCGCACGCCTCGTAATCCTGCGGGCCATTTCCGGCGAGCGTCAGGGCATCGCCCTCGATCTCGGCCTTGCCCTCGCGAAGCCGCGCCAGATCCGCGACCGCGCGCCTGACCTTCGCCAGGAAGGTCGCGGGTGCGCCGAGCGCCGGCTTCATCTCGTCACGCAGCGCTGCCGCTGCCCCGAAAGCCTGCCGCACCGCCGCCAGCATCTGCTCGCGCGTCTCGCGGTCGGGATAGAAGCCGCGCAGGGTGAGCCCGCCGCCGGCTTCGCGCTCGGCGCTCCAGCGATAGGGCGTCACGCTCGGCGGCTCGAGATCGCAGGCGACGGCGCTGAAGCCCGGCCGCTGCGCCCGCACGCTGGCCGTCTCGAGTTCCAGAAAGGAATCGGGGCTTGCGGCCTTCCCCTCGATACAGAAGCGGCCATCGTCGAGGGCGGCCCTGCCGGAGGCGAGCTTCGGCAATTCGGCGATCATCGCCGCCGCCATGGCGGCGAACCCCTCCGGCGCACCGAAGGCGACGGTCTGGCGGTCGTCGACCGCCAAGCCCGGCAGGGCCGCCGAAGCCGCCGCCAGGTTAGCCGCCGCGGTCTCGAGATCGGGCACGAAGCCGCCAAGCGTCACCGTGTTCCCCTGGCGGCCGGCGAACCAGGAATAGGGCTTCTGGGCGACCACCTGCGACAATCCGCCGAGCGTCCTGCGCACGCCGAATTCGCCCTGCAGCCGGGCCATCGCCTTGGTCGCCCCGTCGGAGGAGAGGACCTCGCCACCGATGGTGACGTCGCGGCCGTCGACCTCGGCCACCACGGGGCGGGCGCCCGGTATCGTGCCGGCCACCGCCGCCACGGCCCGTTCGGCCCGCCGGCCGACATCCTGCTCGATCGCGGAATCGAGCGCGAAGTTCCCGGCTCCCCACAACAAAGCCAGTGGAACCAGCCCCCAGAGCCAACGCGCCGGCTGAGACATGCACCGCCCCCCGCTCCGCCCCGATTCGCGATCGGGCGCAGCTGTCCCCCTATCCGGACCGTCCTCGCTTCTCGAAGGCTTGCCGGGCGATCCGCGGAATCGATTCGTCGGGCGCCCGCGAGCCGCCGCCTTGCGGGACGGTGGCGCGAACACCCATGCCAGATCAGGCTGGACAACAGGCCGCCGTCAACAGCCAAGCCGGACAACCCACATGAAAAACAGGCACCGGAAACCGGGGCCTCCCGCGATATGGAAACGGACGCCCCGGTTTCCCGAGGCGCCCTGTATCAAAAAAAGAAGCCCCGGGTTTCCCCGGGGCTTCCTGACCAGAGATCGGAAACCGATCAGAAGTCGCGCTGGATGCGCAGACGGCCGGCCCAAGCGTCGTCCGACTTGATCGTGCGGGCGTTGACGCCGAGGATGGCGGACTTGGCATCGATCACGCGCGCACCGTACTCCATGCGCGAGTAGAGGACTTCGACACCGATGTCGAGGCCGGCAACCGGCATCCACACCAAGCTGGCGCCGAGGATCAGCTCCTTCGGATCGATCGACTTGAGGACGCCGACACCGTCGTTCGTCTTGAGAGCCGCATACGAACCGATGAAGTCCGAACGGATCTGCGGGGTCCAGAAGTGGCGGAACGCCGCAACCAGGTTGAAGCCCGTCGTCGCCTTGAAGTTGCCGAACGCGTTCCAGCCGAAGTTGACCGGGACGTAGGCAGGCAGACGGCCAAAGCCGACCGCGGTGCCACCAGCGGCGCCGAGATACTCGATCGCGCCGTCGGCGTAGCCGGCCTGCAGCCACAGGGTGTCGCCAGCGGCGATCATCGGCAGGTTGAGCTTCACGCCGGCCTGGATCGCCCAGCCCATCTCATCCTTCTTGGAGCCGGCAGCGAGGCCAGCGACGGCCGGGCCCCACGGCGAGACATACAGGCCACGGTCGCCGATGGCGGCCGACAACTGAGCCGAACCCCAGCCCTGGTCGACGCGCAGCGAGGCGACGACGTCAGGATAGGTCATGCCACGGAAGGCAGGGTTGGCAACCACGGCGCCGTTGACGAAGCGGCCGCCGCGACGAGCCGTCGTCGAGGGGTCTTCGAGCGAGATCGTGGCGCTGAAGCCGCTGCCGAAGGTGGCGGTGTAGGCGAGCAGGTTGGTGTTGCGGTCCGAGGTGCGCAGGCTGCTGAAGCCGATATCGTTCGCGTAGAACGAATAGAACGACTGCATCTTACCAGCGGTCAGCGGGCCGAACTGAACGATCGCCGTCTCGAGGAGGAACGGGGTCGGGTCAGCGGTGCCGGGGACGGCGTTGAACATGTTGGCGCCGGCGTTCAGGCCGCCATAACGGTAGGAACCCGTGCGGGTGTTACCGTCGAAGCGGACGAAGGTGCGCAGCGTGCCGTAGGCGGTCTGGTTGCGCGCATCGACGAAGATGCGGCCCTGGACGCGGGTGCCGTACGAATCCTGGCCAGCGTTCCAACGCTCACCGAAGGTGTACTCACCGCGGACGCGGCCGCCGATGCGAAGGCAGGTATCGGTGCCGGGGATGTAGAAGAAGCTGGCGCCGAAGGCGGAGCAGACACGAACGTATTCGACCGGAGCGGCCTTCCGCGAGGGAAGGTCGGCGGCCTGAGCCCCGGCGACCGCGGCGATGCCGGCGGCGGAACCGAGGAGGAGGCTCTTGACGAGCTTCATTTGGTAACCTCCAAAAGAGTTTCGAGACCCTCGGGCTTCAGCCTGCCCCCCGCCCCAAGCTTTCTAGCCTGATCGCAGAACCTGCCTGTTCCCGGTCTTTCGCCTGCGTCACCGACCTATTTCGGAGGCGAAGGCGAAAAACAGCGACCGGGAACGTCCCGACGCATTTCCACCATACGAAAGCCGCCTCGCCGATCAACCACGATCCGCCCTCCGAAGCCGCCGCGGGGGTGCTTTGGAACCCGGTGTTGCAGGCAGGTCACGCTTTCACCTTCGAAATTTACCGGGCATTAACCGCAACCGGGCGGCGCAGGGGTCTTTCGGCTTGCATCGGCGGGGAATCGCAGCTCCGGAAACCGGGTCCGGCGCCGAATCCGTGACGCCGGATTCGCCGGCGGACGGGCCGGTTCAGTATTCCCACTCGGCCCCGATTCCGACCGCGGCGCTGCCGTCCGCGCCGGTCTCGGCCTGGAGCTTCAGGCGCTTCGTCACATCGACGCCGACCGAGACGCCGCTGTCCTCGGGCTTGGAGCCGACCTTCACGCCGACGGAGATGTTGTCGCTGATATAGCGCGAGGCGCCGACCGTCGGCCCGCCCGCCCCCATCTGGATGTCGAGATTGTCGACGCCCAGCGACCTGCGCAGCCGCTCGAAGGTGTCGTCGCCGCCGCCCCCGGCGAACTGCGCCGCCGCCTGGGCAAGCTGCAGCGCCTGGAACGGCGACAGCGAGCCCGAGGCGCGGGCGAAGAGCAGCCGCGACAGAACCTCGTCCGGCGGCAGCTCGGGCTGGGAGGTGAAGGCGAAGACCGGCTGGTCGGCCGGGCCGCTGACGGCGACCTGGGCTGTGACGTTGCCGGCGGCGGTCCGGGCGATGAAATCGAGCTCGGGAACGAGCCCGCCGGCGAAGGTCAGCCGGCCGCGGCTGAAATCGAGCCGCTGGGTCAGGACGCTGAGCCGGCCGCGGCGCAATTCGAAGCCGCCATCGAGCACCGGCGCCGAGGAGGTGCCGCCGACGCGGATCTCGCCGCCGAGCTCGGCATCGATGCCGCGGCCGCGGATGAAGACGCGGGCCGGCGCGGAAACGGTCAAGGCGAGCGCCGCGTCGAAGGCCGGCCCGGCGCGGCGGCCCGCCCTCGCCTTGTCGGCCCTGCGCTGCGCGGCAAGCCGGGCAGCGGCGGTGCCGCGCGCATTGACGTGCCTGATCCCGTCGACCGGCCGGAGCGTCGCCGGCAGGCGGTCGGGCACCGAGACCTCGAGCGAGGCGATATCGATCCGGCCGGCGAGGCGCGGGCGCTGCGCCAACGGGCCGGAAACCTCGAGATCGAGCCCCGCGACCGCGGTCACCAGCCCGCTGGAGACGAGCTGGGCCCGATCGCCCCGGATCCGGATCTGGCCGGGGAAGCCGGCCGCCGGATCGACCCGGACCTGGCCGCTCGCGGAGATCGTGCCGCCGTTCGGCGTGCGGGCGGAGGCGCGCTCGATCGTCAGGTTGTCGCCATTGGCGGCGATGCGTGCCTCGATCGCCGTGAGGCGGATGCCTTGCAGGGCGTCGGTGAAGCTGCCGCCGGTCAGGGTCGCGGTGCCGCTGAGGCGCGGGGCGGAAGCGGTTCCGCCGGCGCGCATGTCGAGGGCGACCGTTCCGGTGACACGCTGCCCGCCCGCCCCCAGCATGGCGTTGGCGAGCGTGGCGTCGAGGCGGCCCTGCGCCGCAAGATCGAGCGGGCCGGACGCGTCGAGCGGGGCGGTGCCGCGCAGCGTCAGGCTCGCGCCCTTCCCCGCGTTGACGGTGGCGGAGACGCTGGTCGCATCGCCCCTCAGCGCGCCCTCGCCCCGGATCTCGGCCGGCGGCAGGCCGGCCTGCCGGGTCTCGGGCGTGGCGAACCCAGCGATCCTGAGCTTCCACGGCCCGGAGAGATCGCCCGGCCGGCCCCTGATCTCGGCCTCCGCGTTCAGCGTGCCGCCGAGCCTCAAGCCGGGCACGGCGATGCTGGCGGCGGAGAGCGGCACGTCGCGGGCGGCGAAGCGCAGGTCGAGCGTCTCGCCGGCGCGGCCGTCGAGCGTCATCCGGCCCCGGTCGACCGAGAGCGCGAGGCCCGCGATCTCGACGCCCGTGGCCGGGAAGCTGAAGGTCGCCGGTTTCGCGAGCGTGATCGCCCGGCCGTCGCGGCGGGCGTCGAAGGAGGCAAGCTCGAGCTTCAGCGGCTCGCCCGGAACGAGGCGGCCGGCGCCCTTCAGCGCGAAGCCGCGGGCGTTGGCGGAAAGCGTGAAGGCGCTGGCCTCGGGCGCGCCTTGCGAATCGAAGCGGATGGCGCTGATCGCCTCGCCGCCGACGACGGCACGGTCGATGGCGATGGCGGCATCGAGCATCGGGCGGCCGCGGATGTCGCGACCCTTGGCGCGGGCGTCGAGCTTGTCGATGCTGAGCGACGGGCCGGCGAGCCGCGAGCCCCGCGCGGTCAGGTCGATGTCCTGCCGGCCCTCCGGGGCCGCCAGCACGATATCGGCGTCGAGCTCGCCGCCGAGCTTCGTCAGCGCGAGCGCGGAGAGATCGTCGAGATTGCGCGCGGCGAGCGTCAGGCGCCCGGCCGCCAGGCTCGCCGGATCGAGCGTCAGATTGCCGTTCAGCCGGACGGAGCCGAGGGCGAAATCCAGCGTCGAGAGGTTCCAGCCGTCATCGGGCTGGCGCGCGAGATGCAGCGAGCCGGTCGCCGGCCTGGAATCGACCTCGCCGGCGAGGGTGAGGCTGGCGTCGAGCGCGCCCTGCAGGTCCTTGGCCACGGCATCGATCGTCAGGCGCGGGATCGGCCGGGCGAGCGCGGTCGCGTTGGCGACGGCGATGCGGGCCGTGGCGTCGAGCCTGTTCTGCGGGCCGGTGATGTTGGCGGTGACGTCGCCGCGGCCGGAGAGGCGCGGATCGGCGCGCTTCAGATCGGGCAGCTTCAGCGCGAGCTTCAGATCGGATTGCTGCCGGCCGATCGCGCCGTCCGCCGTGAAGGCGGCGTGCTCGCCGGCGACGTCGAGGCCGCTCACGGTGTAGTCGCCGGCGAGCGCCTCGACGCGGCCGGCCAGCGTCAGCTTGCCGGCGAGCAGGCGGTCGAGGGCGGCTTCGCCGGTCGAGAGGCGCTCGGCCCGGCCGGTGAGCGTCGCCTTGTAATTGTTCTGGCGGGGCGTGGCGTCGAGATCGGCACCGATCTCAGCCTGGCCCGCGAGCGGTCGGCCGGCCAGCCCACTCAGCCGGGCGAGGTCGGGCAGCGCCGCCTGGAGCCGGCCGAGCATGCGCGCCCGGCCGAGCTTGCCGCGATAATCGAGCGCGACGCCCGACATGGCGAGCTTCAACGTCTCGAAATCGGCGGTGCCGTCGTCCTGCCCGGCGCCGCGCAGGGTGAAGCCGACCTTGTCCCCGACCGCGCGCGCCAGCGCCTTGTCGGCGAGCGCGATCCCGCTCGCCTCGCCGTCGGAGGTGAGCGCGATCACGGTGCCGGGCTCGCCGATGGTGCCGCTCGGCCTGGCGTCGAAGGCGAGCGCGACCTTGCCGAAGCGCCCGACCGTGAGCTTCAGCTCCTCGGCATCGAGCCGCGCGGCGATGGTCGGTCCGGCGAGCGGGCCGCGGATCGTCGCGTCGAAGGCGAGCTTGCCGATCTCGGTGCCGGCGGTGACCGTGCGGCCTTCCGCATTGGGGCGGGCGGCCGCGGTGACGCGCAGGTCGAGCGTCCTGTCGGGGTTGTAGCGGCCGAGAACGTCGAGCCGCGCCAGGGCCGAGACCAGCGCGAGCTTGCGGATGTCGACGCCGCCGCCGTCGGCGAAGGCGACCGAGCCGTCGAGCCGGGTCGAGCCGGCGAAGACCGGCGCGGCGGGCGGCGGCATCAGCCCCTCGATGCGGGCGTCGAGCCCGAGCGCGAGCTCACGCTCTGCCCCGGCGCGGGCGAGCGTGGCGGAGCCCTCGGCGCCGATCGTCGGGCCGGCGGTGAAGACGAGGCTGGAGCTGAAGGAATCGAGCGGGCCGTCGCCCTTGAGATCGAGCGTCACCGGCGGCTCGCCGGGCAGCCCGGCGACCTTCGAGATCAGGCCGCCGGCCGGCTCGTCGAGCTTGGCGGCGAGCTGAAGGCGCGTGCTCTCCGGCACGAAGGACAAGGTGACGTCGAAGAGGCCGCCCATGTCGAGGCGCTTCGCCTCGAATTTGAGGTCGAGCCCCTCATTGGGCGGGCCCAGCCGCGCCGCGCCGGAGGCGCCGAGCCTGGCGGCGACGCCGAGAACCGGCTCGCCCAGCGCGAACTCGTTGAGCTGGAACGCCCGGATGATGACCTTGAGCGGCAGCTCGGGCAGGATCGGCTCGTTGCCGCGCGGAGCAGCGCCTGCCGGCTGCTGCGCGGGCCGGCGCAGGACCTCGAGCTTGCCGATCTCGAGCCGGTCGACGTCGAGCCGGCGCAGCAGCAGGGCGCTGCGGGTCCAGACCAGGCGGACACGGTCGAGCCTGAGCCAGGCCCCGTCGCGGTCGGAGAGCACGATGTCGCGGATCTCGACATTGGAGGAGAGCGCGCCGTCGACAGCGCCGATCGAGACCTGGCTCGTCTCGCTCGACAGGGCGCGCGAGATCAGGTCGGCGACGATGCCGCGATCGGTCTCGGCGTTCTGGGCGAAGCCGCTGAGATGGGCCGAGACGAGGAAGCCCGCCGTCAGCAGCAGCGCGAAAAGCGCGAGACGGGGAAGGGTCGGGAGCCGGCGCATCAGAAGGCCTGCCCGATGCTGACATAGAGCGCGGCAGGCCGGTCGCCCTTGCGCGGGTTGAGCGGGGCCGCGACGTCGACCCGGATCGGCCCGATGCCGGTATAGTAGCGCAGGCCGAGGCCAGCGGCCATGCGCAGCCTCTCCTTGCCGTCCGGCAGGCTCGTCTCGAAGGCGGTGCCGGCATCGAAGAAGGGCACGATGCCGATGGTGTCGGTGACCTTGATCCGCGCCTCCAGCGAGGCTTCAAGCAGGCTGCGCCCGCCGGTGAGCTGGTTAAACGGCCCGAGCGGCGAGAGGCTGCGATAGGCATAGCCGCGCACCGAGCCGCCGCCGCCGGCATAGAAGCGCCGCGTCGCCGGGATCTCGCCGAGGCCAGCGCCGGAGATCGAGCCGAAGCCGACGCGGCCGGCGAGCACGTAGCGCGCATCCTCGTCGAGCGCGAAATAGGCCGAGAGCGACGCCTTGGTCTGGTAGATCCCGACCGTCGAGCCGAGGAAGCTCGGATAGGGCGTGAAGGAGGCCGTGGCGCGGAAGCCGCGCGTCGGGTCGAGCAGGCTGTCGGTGGAATCGTATTTCACCGAGAGCGGGACGCCGACCAGCGTATAGGTCACCTGCCCCAGCACGTCGCTGGTCTGGCCGCGCTCGACCTCGATGCCGCCCTGCACCGAGAAGGTGTCGCTGAAGCGGTGGCGGATCGCGGTGGCGAGGTTGCCGTAGCGGGCGGTGTAGCCGCCATAGCGGTTGATGCCGACGCGCTCGCGCGTCGCGACGCCGTCGAGGAGCCAGTCGTTGCGGCTGCCGCCGAGCGCCGGCTTCATGAAGCTGAAGGCGAAGCGGCCGCCGATATCGGATTCCTTGAAGTCGCCGAAGCGCTGGATCTTGGTGCCGTCGATGCGCGGCGCGAAGAAGATGCCGGCCTCCAGCCGCAGCCGCTCGGCGCCGCCGAACAGGTTGCGGTGCTCCCAGTAGGTCTTCACCGCCGGGCCGTCGATGGTCGAGTAGCGGGCCGAGAAGCCGAGCAGGCGCTTGGGCCGCTCGGTCACCTCGACGAAGATCGGCAGGTTGCCGGCGCCATCGAGCTTCTCGCCCTCGCGGATGCGCACCGAGCCGATGGCGGGGATCGTCGCGATCGAGCGGCGCGTATCGGCCAGCGCCTTGGGCGAATAGGGATCGCCCGGCTCGAGATAGATGAAGGAGCGCACCACCTCCGGCGGGATCTCGTCGGTCTGGCCGATCGCGATCTCGCCGAAGCCGGCGAGCGGGCCGGGCGCCAGCACATAGGTCACGTCCATGATGCCGGCGGCGTGGTCGACCACGGGCCTGAGCTCGACGACCCTGGCGAGCGGGCGCGACTGCGCGCGCATATGGTCGACGAGCGCGGCCTGCGCGGCCCTCAGCGCCGCGGCGGTGGCGGGGTCGCCCGCGTTCAGCCGCGAGACCCTGAGCGGATCGGCGATCGCGGGGGGGCCGGCCTCGTCACGCTCGACGACCTCGATCTTGCGCAGTTCGAAGACCCTGCCCGGCCGGGCCTTGACCGTGATCGGCACGGGCTCGCGGTTGCGATGCGCCTCCAGCGCCCTGACCAGCGCGGCATTGGGCTCGGCCCCGACGCTGAGCGTGGCGCCGTCGACGACGATCTCGAGGTCGGCGTTGAAATAGCCCTGCGACCAGAGCGCATCGAGCATCGGGTTCAGATCGCTCGCCATCCGGCGCGACAGCGTCTCGCCGTCGGGGGGAGCGTCCTGGCGCAGGCGATAGAGCAGCGAGGCATCCTGCAGCGAGCGCGTCAGCGCCTTGGCGTTCTCGGCCTCGCCGAGATCGAATTCGAGCCTGTAGGGCAAGGTCGAGGCGCTCGGCGCCGGCGGCTCGTCCTTCTTGGTGAAGAGGCCGAAGACGTCGAGCGACGACAGGTCGAAAGCCCGGGCAGGGGCGGCCTGCAGGCTCAGCAGCGCGGCGAGCGCATAGCCGCCGCCCAGCGCGACCGCATGCCCCACCCGACACCAGAACCGCATCTACCCTCCAAGCAACCCCAGCCACGCAATCGAAACCAGTCTGCCCGCCGCCATCATAAGCAGCGAGCCAGCCCGTGCAATCCTCAAGGCAACGCCCGATCCCGTTAACGAAGCGTCAAGGTCACCGCCGCGAGCGGCGAAAGCCTGGCCACCACCTCGCCCTTGCCGGGCGCGAGCACACCGCCGCAGAGGCTGCCCGTGGTCACGATCTGCCCGGCCCGAAGCGAGCCCAGATCGTCGCCCGCGCGGTTGGCCCAGGCGAGGACCGGCACCATCGGATCGCCGTTGCCATGGACCGCCGGCCGGTCGTAGAGCGTCTCGCCGTTGAGCGAAATGAAGCAGCCGAGCCGGCTCGGATCGTCCAGCGCGGCGATATCGATCTCAGGGCCGACGAGATAGCCGCCATGGCCCATCGCATCGGCGAGCCAGAGCGGAAAGGCGACCTTGCCGGACCAGTCGGCGAGGCGGCTCTCGATGATCTCGATGCCGAGGAAAGCCTTGTCGCAGCAGGCGATGAACTCGGCGCGCGACCAGGGCCGCCCCGGGCGCAGCGGCACGTCGCGGGACAGCCTGAGCCCGATCTCGATCTCGATGCGCAGCTCCGCGCCGGCCGCGCCCTCGTAGACGTCGGCCGGCTCAAGCCATGGCCCCGGCATCAGGCCGGCGACCGGGGTGCCATCCGCGGCGATGGCGACCTTCCAGCCCGCTTCGGCAAGGCCGAGCGCGGCGCCCACCGCCGCCTGCACGGCGTGGCCCTCGGTCAGCGTCTCCGGCACCGGCAGGGGCGCGATCCCGGCGAGCGAGCGCTCGCGGCGAGCCTTCACCAGCGCATCGCGCAGGGTCTCAACGGTGGTCGGCATGGGAATTCCTCGGCATCCGGATGCGGGAAGCGGCGCACCCTGCCCTGCTATCGCAGCCGGCCTTGCGCGACAAGGCGGCCATGGAACCTCCCGGCCGCTGCCCGGTTGCCCGAGCATGACCCGGACGATCCACCGCAGCGGCAGGGCGCTCATCGCCAGCCTCGCCTGCCTCGTCATGATGCCCTTGGCCGCGCTGGCGCAGGCGCCCATCCCGGCGCGGGATTTCGTGCGCGAGACGGCGAACGTCCAGATGTTCGGCATCGAATCGGCGACGCTGGCGCTGCACAAGAGCGGCTCGCCCGCGATCAAGGAATTCGCGCATCAGCTCGCCAGCGAGCAGGGCGCGGTGACGAGCGGCTTGCGCCGCATCGTCGCAAGGCGCTCCGACGTCGCCCTGCCCGACCGCCCCGACGCGCGCCATCTCGACCTGCTGCGCGATCTTTCCGGCAAGCAGGGCGCCGCCTTCGACGAGGCCTATGTCGCGGCCCAGCGCAGCGCGCATCACGAGGCCGCGCTTTTGATGGAGCGCTATGCCGGCGAGGGCGAGGATGCCGAGCTCAGGGATTTCGCCACGCAATCCCTGCCGGTGTTCCGCGAGCTCGACCGCAAGGCGCAGGCGCTGCCGGCGACGCCTTGAACACCGCTGCCTTCCGTCAGGGCGCGATCTCGAAGACCACCGTGACCTGCGTCCGGTAGCTGTTCTCGCCGCCCTCCAGCGGCACAGCCTCTGCCGCCATGCGCCGGATCGGGCTGAACTGCACCGGCTGGGGCGTCGTCGAATGGTCCTCGATCGACAGGACACGGCCGAGCTTGACTCCGGCCGCCTCGGCCAGCGTCCCGGCGCGGGCGAGCGCGTCGGCGACGGCGCGCTTGCGCGCCTCGGTGAGGGTCGGTCCGAGATCGTCCTTGACGAAGGCGATGCCGCCGCCCGCATTGACGCCGAGCCCGACCGCCTTGTCGAGGATGGTGCCGGCGTCCGCGAGGTTGCGGACCCGGACGGTCAGCGTGTTGCCGACGCTGTAGCCCGTGATCCTCGGGTGGACGTTGCGGTCCTTGCCGGGCTCGGAATAGTGCGGCTGGATGCTCAGGCGGGAGGTCTGGAGATCGCGCGCGGCGATGCCCGCCTCCTTCAGCGCGGCGAGGACCTGCCGCATCGCCTCGCTGTTGGCGGTGAGCGCCGCACGCGCCGTCTCGGCCTCGCGCAGCACGGTGAGGTTGAGGATCGCCATGTCCGGCGCGACGGCGACCTCGCCCTCCCCGGCCACGCTGATGCGCGGCGGCGGGCGACCGGCTGCCGGCTCCTGCGCCGCCGCCGGCATGGCGAAGAGCGTGGTGGCGGCGAAAAAGGCAGCTCCGGCAAAAGCAGGGGAATGGAAATACGGCATCATGACTCCAGTCGGTGCTACGGCCATCGATGGCCCCCGCCATGCCAAGCGCGAGATGATGTCGAGATTATCACGAACCCCGCCCGCCCCGCCCAAGGGCCGCCAATCATGACCGAAATTTAACTTTTGCCGGAAGCACGCCGCCACTAGATTAAAATCAATCTAAACTGGGGGTGCCCGAACCGTGACCGATCTGCCGCTTCATCCCGCCGCTCGCGCCTCCTATGACGCGGTCTCCCGCAGGCTGCACTGGTTCATGGCGGCGCTGATCGCGCTGGCCTTCGTGCTCGGGCTGACCATCGATGCCTTTCCGAAGGACTGGAAGCCCGTGGCGCTCGAGACCCACAAGATCGCCGGCATCGCGGCCCTGCTGCTGCTCATCGTCCGCTTCGGCTGGCGACTGACCCACCGCATGCCGGCACAGGCGGAAAGCCCGGCCGTGCTGGCGCTGGCTGCCCGGGCCGGCCATGCGGCGCTTTATGTCCTCATGCTGATCGTGCCGGTCATCGGGCTGATCTATGCGATCCGGCGCGGACAGGGCTTCGATTTCGGCCTGTTCAGCCTGCCCCCGCTCCAGGCGCCCGAGCCGCGCGCCGTCATCCGCCCGCTCCGGGAACGGCACGAATGGGCGGCCTATGCGCTGATCGCGCTGGCCGGCCTGCACACGCTGGCGGCGCTCTGGCACCATTTCGTCCGCAAGGACGACACGTTGCAGCGCATGCTGCCCGAAGCGACGCAGCGTCCGCTCAAAGGCTGACCCGCCGCCGCGCGAGCGCGGACGATGGCCGGCGGGAAACGACGGGGCGGCTTCACATCATCAACCATTCCTCAACGGAACGCCACTAACGTCACGTTCGACTGAATGCCTTGGACGATGCGAAGCGCCACGCCCCCTTCCCCAGACGGCCACGCCGAGCTGCTGAACAGCGAGCACGAAGGATTCGCCTCCTTCGCGCAGAACGCTTTCTCGTCGGCCATCATCAACTTCGCGGCGGTGGTCGCCATCGCGGCCATGCTGTGGCGGCCCGACCAGGAAGCGTTGCTGATCGGCTGGATGCTCGTCACGCTGATCTATTCGCTGTCGATGTGCCTCGACATCGCCGCGTGGCGCAGCCGCCTGCACGAACGCTCGCCCTGGCCGGTGCGGATCGTGCATCTGCGCGCGCCGGCGCTCGGGCTGATCTGGGGCGCCCTGCCCTGGGTCGCCGGTCCGACCGCGGATACCAGCGAGAACATCACGATCGGCTTCGCGATCGCCGCCATCATCGCCGGGGGCATGACGCGCTTCGTCGTGGTGGCGCGCGCCGCGCAGGTCTACGGCTTCACGCTGGCCGCGACCGCCGTCCTGTCCTTCAGCCAGCAATCCTCCGGAACCGCGACGACGGTGGGGGTGCTGCTCACCCTCTACCTGATCTTCATGACCCGCCACATCACGACCTATGGCGCGACGCTGGCCGGAGCCGTGCGCAGCCGCAACGCCGCGATCGAAAGCAGCCGCGAGCGCGCCCATCTGCAGGAGATCGCGCTCGCCGAGCGCGACGAGGCGAGCCGCCGGCACCAGGAGCTGATGGAGATCGTCGCGGCCTTCCGCCAGTCCATGTCAGGCTTCCAGGAGGTCGTCCGGCGCGAGACCCGGGGCATCGCGGCAAGCGCGGCCTCGCTCTCCGACACCGCGGAAACGACCGCGAGCCAGGCCGGGGCGGCGCGCAACGCGACGGCGAGCGCAACCGGCGAGATCGACGCCATCGCCGCCGGCACCGGCCATCTCAACGACGCGATCACCCGCATCGGCGAGCGGACCTATCGCGCCGGCGAGGTGATTAGCGACACCGTCTCGGTCAGCGCGACGGCCATGGCCGACATCGCCCAGCTCTCCACGGTGATGCAGGGCATCACCGGCATCGTCGAGATGATCCAGTCGATCGCCGGACGCACGAACCTGCTCGCGCTCAACGCCACGATCGAGGCGGCCCGCGCGGGCGAAGCCGGGCGCGGCTTCTCCGTCGTCGCCGCCGAGGTCAAGGGCCTCGCCGCCCAGACCACCGAGGCCAGCAACGAGATCATCACCCGCATCGGCGCGATCGGCGCCTCGGCCGCCAATGTGACCCGCTCGATCGAGGCGATCCGCCAGGCCGTCCTCGACGTCCACGACGTCACCCACGCCATCGTCTCCGCGGTCGAGGAGCAGCGGGCCTCGACCGCCGCCATGTCGAGCAACATCGATTCGGCCGCCGATCACAGCCGCCAGGCGACGCAGCGCGTCGAGCAGGCCTACAACGCCGTAGGCGAGACCAAGAGCGAGATCGAGAAGGCCCGCCAGGCCGCCGAGATCATGGCCGAGGTCGCGGGCTCGCTGACCACCTCGGTCGACGAGTTCCTGCACCGTATGGAATCGGTCAACGCGTGCCCGGCCGAAGCTCCCTCGCAAGCCCGCTCGGCCTGAGCCTCAGAGAGCCTCGACCACGTCCTCATAGGTCCTCAAGCCCGTGCGCGGGGCATAGACCAGCACCGCCATGTTGCCCGGCGCGTGCTCGTTCCTCCACATCTTGTGATGGGCGATCGGGATCTTGTCCCAGGGGAAGACCTCGGACATGCAGGGGTCGATGCGCCGGTCGAGCACGAACTGGTTGGCGGCGCTGGCCTGCTTGAGATGGGCGAAATGCGAGCCCTGGATGCGCTTCTGCCGCATCCAGACATAGCGGGCGTCGAAGGTGATGTTGAAGCCCGAGGTGCCGGCGCAGAACACCACCATGCCGCCGCGCCGGGCGACGAGGCAGGAGACCGGGAAGGTCGATTCGCCCGGATGCTCGAAGACGATGTCGACGTCCTTCTTGCCGGTGATGTCCCAGATCGCCTTGCCGAACTTGCGCGCCTGCCTGGTCCATTCGGCATATTCGGGCGAATTGACCTTGGGCATCTGGCCCCAGCAGTTGAAATCCTTGCGGTTGACCACGCCCTTGGCGCCCAGCCCCAGCACGTAGTCGCGCCGGGTCTCGTCGGAGATCACGCCGATGGCGTTGGCGCCGGACGCCGCGCAAAGCTGCACACCGAAGACGCCGAGCCCGCCGGACGCGCCCCAGACGAGGACGTTGTCGCCCGGCTTGATCGTGTGCGGGGCATGGCCGAACAGCATGCGGTAGGCGGTGGCCAGCGTCAGCGTGTAACAGGCCGATTCCTCCCAGGAGAGGTGCCGCGGCTTGAGCATGAGCTGGCGCGACTGCACCCGGCAGAACTGGGCGAAGGAGCCGTCCGGCGTCTCGTAGCCCCAGATGCGCTGGCTGGGGGAGAACATCGGGTCGCCGCCATTGCATTCCTCGTCGTCGCCGTCGTCCTGGTTGCAGTGGACGATGACCTCGTCGCCGACCTTCCAGCGCCTCACCTTGGAGCCGACGGCCCAGACCACGCCGGCACAGTCCGAACCCGCGACATGGAAGGGCGCCTTGTGGACGTCGAAGGGCGAGATCGGCTGGCCGAGCCCCGCCCAGATGCCGTTGTAGTTGACGCCGCCGGCCATCACCAGGAGCAGCACCTCCTCCTCGCCGATGGTCCAGGTCGGCACCACCTCGATCTGGAAGCTCTCCTGCGGCGGCCCATGGCGCTCGCGCCGGATCGCCCAGGCGTACATCTTCTCCGGCACATGGCCGAGCGGCGGCAGTTCATCGAGCCCGTAGAGGTCCTTGAGCGGCTTTCCGGCGGCGGCCTGCGACTTCGACATCCTCGTCTCCCCCTGCTCCGGTCCGTCGTGGCCCGCGCGGCTTCCACCGCCGGAATTTGCTGCACTGCATCATCAATCCAGGAAATTACGCCGCAGCGCAACAAATTCCGCCGAACCCTTGCGTTTTCCGCGTCGTTTGCGACGATGCCGAACGCCTGCGCGAGGCTGGGGAGACAGGATGCGCGGACTGCTGATGATGGTCGGCCTGCCCGACATGCCTCTGCTGTCGATGATGCTCGTCGTCACGATGATCCTGATGGGTGCCCTCACCTTCGGCTGGCTCGCCGATCTGCTGCTTTCCGATGCCAGCTTCGGCGTGATGTTCAATGCCGGCATCCTGCTGGTGGGCGCCTTCGCCGGCGCCTGGTTCTGGCACCGCTACGGCATTCCGACCCGCTTCCAGGCCGAGGCGGTGCGGGCCCTCGTCGCGACGGGATCGGGGCTGTTCCTGCTGATCGGCCTGGCGGTGGCGCGGCCCTGACCGCGCGACCGACCCCTGTCATTCCGGGGCGCGCCCCGGAATGACAGGGGTTGCGGAGACGACCCGGCGTCCTGCCTAGGCCGGAACGCCGCGGCTGGCGGCGAGCATGTAGTTCACGTCCATGTCGCGCGCCGCGCCCCAGCGGCCGGTCAGCGGATTAAAGACCACGCCGGTCCGCGCTCCGATCGTGAAGCCGCTGGTCTCGATCGCGGCGGAAAGCTCGGCCGGCGTCACGAACTTCTCCCAGTCATGCGTGCCCTTCGGCAGCCAGCGCAGCACGTATTCGGCGCCGACGATCGCGAGCGCGTAGGATTTCAGCGTGCGGTTGATTGTCGCCATGACGATGAGCCCGTCGGGTTTCACCGCCGCGCAGCAGGAGGCGACGAAGGCGTCGACATCGGCGACGTGCTCGACGACCTCCATCGCCAGCACGATGTCGAAGCGCCGGCCCGATTCCACCACCGCCTCGATCGTCTCCTCGCGATAGTCGATGGCAAGCCCGCTCTTTTCGGCATGGGCGCGCGCGACGGCGATGTTGGCCGGGGCCGGGTCGAGGCCGGTGACCGTGGCGCCGAGCCTGGCGAGCGGCTCGCAGAGGACACCGCCGCCGCAGCCGATATCGACGAGACTCAACTGCGCGAGCGTTCGCATCTGCCCGGGATCGCGGCCGAAATGCGCGCAGACCTCGTCGCGGACGAAGGCGAGCCGCACCGGATTGAACTTGTGCAGGACCGCCATCGGACCCTTCGGATCCCACCAGTCGCGCGCCAGCGCATCGAAGCGGGCGACCTCGGCCGGGTCGATCGTCGTGCCTGAGCGTTCCGCCGCTGCCGCCATGAACCCGTCCCTCGCCGCGCGACGCCGCATTGACACCGCGCCCGCCGCCCGTCATCTACACCCGCCCCGCCCCGAGCGCGAGGGCGACGTTTCGACCCGGCCCTGGCGCCGGGGATAGCTATCGAGAGCCGAAAAGACCGTCATGGCCCGTCTGGTGATGAAATTCGGCGGCACCTCAGTCGCCAATGTCGAGCGCATCAAGAACGCGGCGCGCCACGTCAAACGCGAGTTCGACGCCGGCAACGAGGTCGCGGTCGTGGTCTCCGCGATGTCGGGCAAGACCAACGAGCTCGTCGCCTGGTGCAAGGAGGTCGCGCCCTCCTTCGACCAGGCGGAATACGACACCGTCGTCGCCTCGGGCGAGCAGGTCACCTCCGGGCTGATGGCGATGGTGCTCCAGGCGATGGGCCTGCCGGCGCGCTCCTGGCAGGGCTGGCAGATCCCGCTCTACGGCTCCGACGCGCATGGCGCGGCCCGGATCGAGGGCATCGACGGTGCCGGCATCCTCGCCGGCTTCGACCGCAGCCGCGAGATCGCGGTCTGCTCCGGCTTCCAGGGCATCAACCCGCGCACGCACCGCATCGTCACGCTCGGGCGCGGCGGCTCGGACACCAGCGCGGTGGCGCTCGCGGCGGGTCTCAAGGCCGATCGCTGCGACATCTACACCGATGTCGACGGCGTCTACACCACCGATCCGCGCGTGGTGCCCAAGGCCAGGCGCATGGACAAGGTCTCCTTCGAGGAGATGCTCGAAATGGCCTCGCTCGGCTCGAAGGTCCTGCAGGTGCGCTCGGTCGAGATCGCGATGGTGCATCGCATGCCGACCTATGTGCGCTCCTCCTTCGACGACCCCGAACACCCCAATCCCGGCACCCTCATCTGCGACGAGGACGACATCGTGGAACAGCAGATCGTCACCGGCATCGCCTTCTCGCGGGACGAAGCCCAGATCACGCTCCGGCGCGTGGCCGACAAGCCCGGCGTCGCCGCGGCGATCTTCGGCCCGCTCGCCGACGCCAACATCAATGTCGACATGATCATCCAGGTCGTCTCCGACGACCGGGCGACGACCGACATCACCTTCACCGTGCCGACCGCCGATTACGAGCGCGCGAGGACCGTGCTCGAGAGCAAGCGCGACGCGATCTCCTATGAGGACATCCAGGGCGCGACCGATGTGGTGAAGGTCTCGGCGATCGGCGTCGGCATGCGCTCGCATGCGGGCGTCGCGGCGCGCGCCTTCCGGGCGCTGGCCGAGAAAGGCATCAACATCCGCGCGATCACCACCTCCGAGATCAAGTTCTCGGTCCTGATCGACGCCGCCTATACCGAGCTTGCGGTGCGCACGCTGCACTCGCTCTACGGGCTCGACGCCGCCTGAGGCGGCGCCCTCCCGTCACTCCGCCGGATGCGTCACCGGCGCCTGCCTGCCGCCGCGCAGCCAGCCGCCGAGCCTGACCAGCCCCTCCGACAGCCTGTCCATGTAGAGGAACAGGACGGGGGTGATGAACAGCGTCAGCACCTGGCTGATCATCAGGCCGCCGACGACCGCGATGCCGAGCGGCTGGCGCAGCTCCGCGCTCGCGCCGGCGCCGAGCGCGATCGGCAGCGTGCCCATCAGCGCGGCGAGCGTCGTCATCAGGATCGGCCGGAAGCGCATGATGCAGGCCTTGTGGATGGCCTCCTGCGCCGTGAGGCCCTCGCGCCTGAGCACCAGCGCCACGTCGATCATCATGATCGCGTTCTTCTTGACGATGCCGATCAGCATCAGGAGCCCGATGATGGCGATGACCGAAAGCTCGAGGTCGAACAGCCTCAGCGCCCCCAGCGCGCCCATCGCGGCCGAAGGCAGGCCTGTCAGGATCGTCAGCGGGTGGATGAAGCTCTCGTAGAGGATGCCGAGCACGATATAGATCGTCAGAATCGCGCCGGCGATCAGCAGGCCCTGGTTCGCCAGCGAATCCTGGAAGACCTTGGCGGTGCCGGCGAGCGTGGTCGAGATCGACTTCGGCAGGCCGAGCCCGTCCTTGATCGCCGCGATATGCGCGACGCTGTCGCCGAGCGCGACCCCAGCCGGCAGGTTGTAGGAGATCGTCACCGCCGGGAGCTGGCCGAGCTGGTTGACCGTGAGCTGGCCGGCGGTGCGCTCGATCCGGGCGATGGCGCCGAGCGGCACCAGCGTGCCGGACTTGGTGCGCACGCGGATGGCGTTCAGCCGCTCCGGCGTCCAATGCTCGTTCGGGTTGAACTCGACGACGACATTGTAGCTGTCGCCGGCGGTGTAGATCGTCGAGACCTGCCGGACGCCGAAGCCGGAATAGAGCGTCGAGCGCAGGATGTCGGAGCCGATGCCGAGCGCATTGGCCTTGTCGCGGTCGACCACGACGGTCGCCTGCAGGGCGTTGTCCTGGAGATCGGTGGTGACGTCGACGAAGGTCGAGCGGTCGCGGCTCATCGCGTCCGCGAGGCGCAGGGCCCAACCGTTCATCAGCTGCTGGTCGAGCCCCTGCACGACGAGCTGGTACTGGCTCTTGGAGGAGCGCGCGCCGATGCGCAGGTTCTGCACCGGCGTCATATAGGTGCCGATGCCCGCCACCTGCGCGAGGTCGCGCCGGAGCGAGGCGAGCACCGCCTGGATATTGGGCCGCTCGTCGAGCGGCTTGAGCTCGACGAAGAGCCGGCCCGAATTGAGCGCGTTACCCCCGCCATTGCCGCCGACCGACGAGGCGACATGCGCCACGTAAGGCGACTTGCGGAAGACATCCGCGACCTCGTTCTGGAGCTTCTGCATCGCCTCGAAGGAGATGTCCTGCCGCGCCTCGGTCGAGACCTGGAGCTGGCCGATATCCTCCTGCGGGAAGAAGCCCTTCGGCGCGCTCTGGAGCAGCCAGACGCTGCCGGCCATGGTCAGGAAGAAGGCGACGAGCATCAGCGGCTGGACGCGCAGGCACAGCTTCAAGCCCGCATCGTAGCCGGCGAGGAGCTTGTCAAAGCCCTTCTCCAGAAAGCGGCCGAGCGCGTTCTCCCGGTGATGCTCGGAATAGCCCGAGAGCAGGCGCGAGCACAGCATCGGCGTCAGCGTCAGCGAGACGAAGGCGGAGGCGAGGATCGAGACCGTCACCACCACGGCGAACTCGTTGAAGATGCGGCCGATGACGCCGCCCATCAGCAGCACGGGGATGAAGACCGCGACCAGCGAGAGCGAGATCGAGACGATGGTGAAGCCGATCTCGCCCGAGCCCTTCAGCGCGGCGTCGAAGGCGGAAAGCCCGTCCTCCTCCATGTGCCGGACGATGTTCTCCAGCATGACGATGGCGTCGTCGACGACGAGGCCGACCGAGAGCGTGAGGCCGAGCAGCGAGATGTTGTCGATCGAGAAATTGAGCAGATACATCACGGCCAGCGTCGCGATGATCGAGATCGGCACCGCGACCGCGGGAATGAAGGTCGCCGCCACCCGGCGCAGGAAGACGAAGATCACCATGACGACCAGCGCGATGGTGAGGAACAGCGTGAACTCGACGTCCTCCACCGCGTGGCGGATCGAGGTCGAGCGGTCGTTGAGCAGCGAGAGCGAGGCTGCCGCCGGCAACTGCTCCTCGAAGGCGGGGATCATCGCCTTGACGCGGTCGACGACCTCGACGGTGTTGGCGTCGGGCTGGCGCTGCACGGCGAGCACGATCGCCGGCGTGCCGTCGTACTGGCTGCGCGTCTGGGTGTTCTCGACCGAATCGATCACCTTGGCGACGTCGCCGAGCCTAACCGGCTTGCCCGAGCGCGTGGTGACGATGACGTCGGCGAACTGGGCGGCGTTGGCGAGCTGCGTCTTCGCCAGGATGGTGAGCTGCTGGGCGTCGTTCTGCAGCGTGCCGACCGGCGTATTGGCGTTGGCGGCGGTGATCGCGGCTTGCAATTCGTCGAGGCCGATGCCGCGCGCGGCGAGCGCGGTCGGGTCGATCTGGATGCGCACCGCATATTTCTGGCTGCCCCAGATCAGGACCTGGGCGACGCCGTCGACGGTGGAGAGCGCCGGCGAGATCACCTGCTGGGCGAAGGCATCGAGCTGCGAGAGCGGCACGATGTCGCTCTTCAGCGCCATCAGGATGATCGGCGCATCGGCCGGGTTGACCTTGCGATAGCTCGGCTGCGTCGTCATCTCGGCCGGCAATTGCCGCTGGGTGCGGGCGATCGCGGCCTGCACGTCGGCGGCGGCTGCGTCGATGTCGCGGTTCAGCACGAACTGGATCGCGATCGAGGTCGAGCCTTGCGAGTTGGTGGTCGAGATCGAATCGATGCCGGCGATGGTGGCGAACTGCTTGATCAGCGGCGTCGCGACCGAGGTCGCCATGGTGTCGGGCGAGGCGCCGGGCAGTTGCGCCGAGACGTTGACGACCGGGAACTCCGCCCGCGGCAGGGCCGCGACCGGCAGGAAGCGCCAGGCGAACAGCCCCGCCAGCACCAGCGAGACCGACATCAGGATGGTCGCGACCGGGTGGCGGATGCAGAAGGCGGAGACGTTCATGAGCGCGCCCCTTCCGCGACCGGCGTGGCCTGCGCCGGCTTGTCGCCGGCAGCGGCGCGCTCGCGCACCCTGGTGCCCTGCTTCAGGCGCATCTGGCCGTCGGTGACGACGCGCTCGCCGGGCGCCACGCCCTCGCTCAGCGCGGTACGCTCGCCCTCGCTGAGCGCGACCTTGACCGGCCTGAGATCGACGGTCGCATCCGGCTTCACGACGAAGACGTAAGGCCCCTTCTGCCCGGTCTGCACCGCGACCGTCGGGATCACCGTGACGTCGGAAAGCGTCTGCGGCACGATCTCGACATCGACATATTGGCCGGGCCACAGGCTCAGATCGTCATTGGCGAAGGCGGCCTTGGCGGTGATCGTACCGGAGGCGACGTCGACGGCCGAATCGACGAAATTGAGCTTGCCCTCCGCCGGGGGGCGGTCGGCGTTCGGGACGCTGGCGGTCACCGGCACGGGCCTCGCCGCAGCGAGCGCGCCCTGCAGGGTCATGAGCTCGCTCTCGGGCATGGCGAAGGAGACGCGCAGCGGCTTCATCTGGGTGATGGTCAAAAGGCCGGTGCCGCTGCTGTTGGCGCTGGCGTTGACGAGGTTGCCCGGCGTGACCTGCACCGTGCCGATGCGCCCGTCGATCGGCGCGGTGATGCGCGTATAGCTCAGCTTCAGCCGGTCGGCGTCGAGCGTCGCATGGTCGGCCCGGATGCCGGCGGCCGAGCTCTTCTCATCGGCCGTCGCCTGGTCGACCTGCGCCTGCGTGCCGGCATTGCGGGCGAAAAGCTGCCTGTACCGGTCGAGATCGGCGAGGTTGCGGGTATGCGTCGCCTCGTCGCGCGCCAGCATCGCCTCGTCCTTGGCGATCTGGGCCTTGATGTCGCGGTCGTCGAGGGTGAAGAGCAGGTCGCCGGCCTTTACGAACTGCCCGTCGGTGACGTGCTGGGCCGTGATCTGGCTGTCGATGCGCGAACGCACCAAGACGCTCGCCGGCGTCTCGACGAAGCCGATGGCGCGCTTGCGCACCGGGACATCCGCCCGGATCGCCGCCGCCGTGACCACGGCGACAGGCGCCCCCTCGCCGCGCCCGCCGCGGGCGGCGTGCTCGGCTTGCGGCGCGCGGGCGCGCCAATACCAGATCCCGCCCGCCGCGAGGCCGGCGATGACGACGCCGATGACCAGTCCCGAACGCTTCATCGTCTGTGCACTCGCTCAGGCGGCATGGCCGGCGGAGGCCGGGGCCTTGGTTTCGGATCGGGTCCTGATCTGCTCGCGGATCGCGGAAAGCGCATCGAGCGCCGCCAGGATCGCCGGCTCGTCGACCTCGCCCAGCACCTCCCGGGCGATCTCGCCGCGCACCGCGTCGAGGCTGTCGACCAGCGACCGGCCTTCGGGCGTGAGGAAGAGGCGATAGGCACGCCGGTCGGCGGGGTCGGTGCGGCGCTCAATCAGGTTCTGGCTCTGGAGGCGGTCGAGCAGGCGGGTCAGCGAGATCGGCTGGAGGTCCATCTGCTCGGCGAGCGCGGCCTGGTGCAGCCCCTCCTGCCGCCGCAGCCGCGACATCAGCCCCCATTGCGCCCGCGTCGTGCCGTGCCGGCGGGCGCGCTGGTCGACATAGGTCCTGAGCAGCCGCGCGGTTTCGACGAGCTGGAACATGAGCTCGCGCCGCAGGGGTCGTTCCATCGCCAGCCTCCATATCGTAAGCCTGCTTATCATATGGAGGATTACGGCGTTTCTGCGAAGCCGCTGGATTTTTCGCCCGTGCCGCGCCATGGGACGCAAGGCAGGGCCGGATGCGCGCCATGACGGTTCTGCCGGAGCCGAAACGCCTCTAGAGTGCGCGCCGAATCCTGTCCCTTGCGAGACCCGTCCCCATCATGAGCCAGCTCTTCAGCCCCTATCAGCTCGGCAGCCTTTCGCTCGCCAACCGCATCGTCATCGCCCCGATGTGCCAGTATTCGGCGGAAAACGGCTGCGCCAACGACTGGCACAGCATCCATCTCGGGCATCTGGCGCTATCGGGCGCGGGCCTGATGATCGTCGAGGCGACGGCCGTCGAGCCGGACGGGCGCATCAGCCCCTTCGACCTCGGCCTCTGGAACGACGAGACCGAGGCAGCGCTGGCCCAAGCGCTTCGCCCGGCGCGCCGCTGGTCGCAGATGCCGATCGCGATCCAGCTCGCCCATGCCGGCCGCAAGGCATCGACCGCGAAGCCCTGGGAGGGCGGCGGCCAGCTCGATCCCGACAAGGGCGGCTGGACGGTGCATGCGCCCTCCGCGGTTGGTTTCGAGAACTATCCGCGGCTGCCGCGGGCGCTCACCCGCGACGATATCGGCCGGCTCTGCGAGGCTTTCGCGGGCTCGGCCCGGCGTGCCGTGCGGCTGGGCTTCGACGCGATCGAGCTGCACGGCGCCCATGGCTATCTGATGCACCAGTTCCTCTCGCCGCTCTCGAACAAGCGCGAGGACGACTATGGCGGCTCGCTGGAAAACCGCATGCGCTTCCCGCTCGAGGTGCTCGATGCGATCAGGGCCGTGGTGCCGGCGGGTTATCCGGTCGGCTTCCGTATTTCCGGCACCGACTGGGTCGAGGGCGGCTGGGACATCGAGCAGAGCATCGTCTTCGTCAAGGCGGGCCAGGCGCGCGGGGCCGCTTTCGTCGACGTCTCCGGCGGCGGGATCTCGACCGCGCAGAAGATCCCGCTCGGCCCGAGCTACCAGGTGCCGCTGGCGCGGGCGGTGAAGCAGGCGACCGGCCTGCCGACCATGGCCGTCGGCCTGATCACCGAGCCCGAGCAGGCCGAGGCGATCATCGGCACCGGCGAGGCCGATTTCGTCGCGCTGGCGCGCGGCATCCTCTACGACCCGCGCTGGCCCTGGCATGCGGCGGCCGCGCTCGGCGCCACCGTCAAGGCGCCGAGCCAGTATCTGCGCTCGCCGCCGCGACAGCATTCCAAGCTGTTCGCCTGAGCTTGCCGCGATGACCGCCTATTCCGAGCTCTCGGCCCATTTCGGCCGCATCGCGGCCATGTCCAACGCCATCGGCATCCTGCAATGGGACAACGACGTGATGATGCCGAAGGGCGCGGCCGGAACGCGCTCCGAGAGCATGGCCCTGCTCGCCGTCCTGCGCCACGGGCTTTCGAGCGATGCCCGCATCGGCGACTGGCTCGCGAAGGCCGATGGCGACGAAAGCCTCGGCGCCTGGGAAAAAGCCAACCTGCGCGAGATCCGGCGCGTCTGGACGGTCGACACCGCGCTTCCTTCCGATCTGGTCGAGGCGTCGAGCAAGGCGATCTCGGCCTGCGAGATGCGCTGGCGGCAGGCGCGGGAAGAAGCGGATTTCGCCGGGCTCCTGCCCTATCTCGCCGAGGTCCTGAACCTGCAGCGCGAGATCGGCCGGGCCAAGGGCGAGAAGCTCGGGCTCATCCCCTATGACGCCCTGCTCAACGACTACGAGCCGGGCGGCCGTTCCGCGAAGATCGACGTGCTGTTCGACGATCTCGCCGCCTTCCTGCCCGGATTCACCGAGGAGGCGCTTGCCGTGCAGGCGCGCCGCCCGGCGCAAGCCGCGCTGGAAGGCCCCTTCCCGACGCAGGCGCAGCGGGCGCTGGGGCTCAGGCTGATGGCGGCGCTGGGCTATGATTTCGAGCGCGGCCGGCTCGATATCTCGACCCATCCCTTCTGCGGCGGCGCCGACAACGACGTGCGAATCACCACCCGCTATGACGAGGCCGATTTCACCAAGGCGCTGATGGGCGTCCTGCACGAGACCGGGCATGCGCTCTACGAGCAGGGCCGGCCGCAAGCCTACATCAACCAGCCGGTCGGCGCGGCGCGGGGCATGAGCCTGCACGAGAGCCAGTCGCTGCTGATGGAGATGCAGGCCTGCCGCTCGCGCCAGTTCCTCGCCTATGCCGCGCCGCTGATGCGCGAGAGCTTCGGCGGTGCGGGGCCGGCATGGGAAAGCGAGGCGCTGTGGCAGCGCTATACCCGCGTCGCGCCCGGCTTCATCCGCGTCGATGCCGACGAGGTCACCTATCCCGCCCATGTCATCCTGCGCTACCGGCTGGAGAAGGCGCTGATCGCCGGCGAGATGGCGCTCGCCGACCTGCCCGCCGCCTGGAACGACGGCATGAAAACCCTGCTCGGCGTCATCGTGCCCAACGACCGTCTCGGCTGCCTGCAGGACATCCATTGGCCCTCCGGCGGCTGGGGCTATTTCCCGACCTATACGCTGGGCGCGATGACGGCGGCCCAGATCTTCGATGCCGCCTGCCGGGCGGAACCGGCGATCCTGCCCGGCATCGGCAAGGGCGATTTCAGCCCGCTCACCGGCTGGCTGCGCGCCAATATCCACGGCAAGGGCTCGCTGCTGACGACCGACGATCTCCTCACCGAAGCCACCGGCAGGCCGCTCGATGCCGCCGTGTTCAAGGCGCATCTGCGCCGGCGCTATGTCGAGGAGGTTTGATTTTATTTATTCAAAATCAAATACTTAATCTTCGTTCCGCGCCTGCCTGCCATGCCGTTTCAGGGCTTGCGCCGCGGCGCCGGAAGCAGGATGTCGGGAGCGACCTCCCGCTCCGGTGACCGATCATGACTGAGACCAAGCCTGCCCCGCGCATCGCCATCACCTATTGCTCGCTGTGCAACTGGATGCTGCGCTCGGCCTGGCTCGGGCAGGAGCTGCTCTCGACCTTCGGGCAGGATCTCGGCGAGGTCGCGCTGATCCCGCGCAGCGGCGGCATCTTCCAGGTCCATTACGACGGCGAGCTGATCTGGGACCGCAAGAGCGATGGCGGCTTCCCGGATTCCAAGGTGCTGAAGCAGCGCGTGCGCGACCGGCTCGACCCCGAGCGCAGCCTCGGCCATGTCGACGGGCATGTAGCGCAGGCGGAAGCGGAGGGCTGAGAGCGCCGGAATGAGGTTCAGGCTGTCGCGTGCCGCCGCGTCGCCGCGAGCCATTGCTTCAGCCGACCCTCGGGATCGGCGTTCAGCGTGATGTCGGTCACGGCCGCGACGCTGTCGGCGCCCGCCGCGAAGACGCCCTGCGCCCGCTCCAGCGAGATGCCGCCGATGCCGACCAGCGGGAGCGCGCCGATGCGGCGCTTCCATTCGCCGAGCCGCTCCAGCCCCTGCGGGCCGAAGCGCATTGCTTTAAGAATCGTCGGATAGACCGGGCCGAGCGCGACGTAATCCGGCTCAGCCGCCAGTGCGCGCTCGAGTTCCGCCTCGTCATGGCTGCTGACGCCGAGCCTCAAGCCCGCCTTGCGGATCGCGCCGAGATCGGCGGTATCGAGGTCTTCCTGGCCGAGATGGACGCAATCGCAGCCCTCGGCGATGGCGAGCTTCCAGTAATCGTTGACGACGAGCACGCAATCAGCCGCGGCGCAGAGCGCCTTGGCGCGGGCGATCTCGCGCGCGACCTCGGCCTCGGGGCGATCCTTGACGCGCAGCTGCACCAGCCTGACGCCGAGCGGCAGCATGCGCGCCAGCCAGTCGGCCGAATCGAAGATGGGGTAGAACGGATCGAGCTTCATGCGAGAAAGGCCTTGCCCATGACGGGGGTGGAGGGAGCCGCCATGTCGCGCGCCTCGATCGGCCCGGCGGCAAAGGCCTGGCGGCCGGCGCGGATGGCGAGCGCGAAGGCTTCCGCCATCGCGGCGGGATCGCCGGCCTTGGCGACGGCGGTGTTGAGCAGGATGCCGTCATAGCCCATCTCCATCGCCTGCGCGGCATGGGAGGGCAGGCCGATGCCGGCATCGACGACGAGCGCGACCTCGGGGACATGCCGGCGCAGGCTCCTGAGGCCGTAAGGGTTGTTGAGCCCCCGGCCCGAGCCGATCGGCGCGCCCCAGGGCATCAAGACCTCGCAGCCGGCATCGATGAGGCGCCCGGCGACGACGAGGTCCTCGGTGGTGTAGGGAAAGACCTTGAAGCCGTCGTCGCCGAGGATGCGGGCGGCCTCGACCAGCGCGATCACGTCCGGCTGGAGCGTGTCGTCCTCGCCGATCACCTCGAGCTTGATCCAGTCGGTGCCGAAGACCTCGCGCGCCATCTGCGCGGTGGTGACCGCCTCCTTGACGGTGTGGCAGCCGGCCGTGTTCGGCAGCACCCTGACGCCGAGCTCGCGGATCAGCGCCCAGAACGCCTGCCCCGCCCCGCCCGCCGCCTCCCGGCGCAGCGAGACGGTGACGACCTCGGCGCCCGAGCGCCTCACCGCCTCGGCCAGGATCGCCGGCGAGGGATATTGCGCCGTGCCCAGGAAGAGCGGGTTTTGCGGCGTGAAGCCGTAGAAGGACGCCATCTCAGCCTCCCTGCATCGGCGCGACGATCTCGATGCGGTCGCCCTCGCTCAGACAGGTTTCAGCGCGCCTGCGGGCCGGCACGAATTCGCCGTTCATCGCGGTCGCGACGATGCGCCCGCCGAAGCCGAGCTCGGCCAGCGCCTCGGCCAGCGTCTTCGCGGCGATCTCGCGGGGTACGCCGTTAAGCAGCAAGGTCATGCAGCATCTCCGGTTTCGCTTGCGGGTCGAGCACGGCATCCGCCGCCATCCGCGCCATGGCGGGGCTGAGCAGGAAACCGTGGCGATAGAGCCCGTTGACATGGATCACCCGCCCGCGGCGGGTGAGCCGCGGCAGATTGTCGGGAAAGGCCGGGCGGGCATCGGTGCCGATCTCGACCACCTCCGCCTCGGCGAAGGCCGGATGCAGCGCATAGGCCGCGCCAAGCAGTTCCAGCATGGCGCGCGCCGAGATGCGCCGGCGCTCGCCGCTCTCGATCATCGTCGCGCCGACCATGAAGAGCCCGTCCGCGCGCGGCACGACATAGAGCGGGATGCGCGGATGCAAAAGCCGCACCGGCCGCGCGAGCGCGATCTCGTCGCTCCGCAGCAGCAGCATCTCGCCCTTGACGCCGCGCAGCTCCGGCAGGGCCTCGCGCGCCGCAAGCCCCCGGCAATCGAGGACGATGGCGGCATCGAGATCGGCGGGCTCGGCGGCGCTGCCGAGATGCAGGGCCGCGCCCTGCGCCACGAGACGCTCCGCCAGCGCCGTGATCGTCCGCCGCGGATCCAGATGCGCCTCGCCGGCGAAGAACAGCCCGCGCGCGAAACGCCCGGCGAGATCGGGCTCCAGAGCGGCGATGGCCTCACCGTCGATCTCGCTGAAATGATCGGTGCGCTGGCCGAAACGGGAGAGCTCAGCACGGTCCCGGCTCGGTGCGACGACGAGCGTGCCGTTGCGGACGACGCCGCCGGCATGGCGCTGCCACCAGTCGGCCGCCTCCCGCCCGAGCCGGACCACCGGCTCCTCGGCGCTCTCGCCCTCGCACCAGGGCGCGAGCATGCCGCCGGCGAACCAGGAGCAGGCTTCCGCGCCGATGCGCGAACCGCGCTCATGGATGACGACCCGCGCCCCGCGCGCCACAAGCTCGGCGGCGCAGGCGAGGCCGACGACGCCGGCGCCGATCACAGCGATCGTCGGTTCCAAGCGAGAGCTTTGCGCCGTCATGCTTCCCCTGCTCCCGGGAAGGCAGCAGCCTCAGGCGCCAGATGTCTGCGAGCCGAAGACCGTTCCCTTCGCCGGCATTACCCGGATCAGGTACGATGGGTTGGCGCGAACGCGCGCCTCTCAGCCTTTCGGCACCCCAACGGACGGCCCCAATCTAGTGGCTTCGCGCCGTGAGGACAAGGCAGGCCGGTGCGGCCTTGCATCTCGCGCATGAGCGAGGCGAGGGAAGCTGCCGACGAGGCTTGTCAAACGGCACCGCAATCGGGCATAGAGCCTCTCGCCGGAGACGTGGCCGAGAGGCTGAAGGCACTCGTTTGCTAAATGAGCATACCCCACAAGGGTATCGAGGGTTCGAATCCCTCCGTCTCCGCCACTCCTAAGCCCTTGAAAACGTTAGGAATCGATCGAATCGATTCCGCGTCGTCCGTTACGCCGTCCTGTCACGTTCGGGATGGAGGGTCCCGACTGGAATCGGGGTCGCGATGTATCTGCATCGGCGCGGCGCGCATTGGTGGTTTCGTAAGGCTGTTCCCTCAGACTTGACCTGCGTCCTCGGCAGGCCGGACGTGCGCCGCTCCCTGCGCACCCGCAACGCCGCCCTGGCGCGACGGAGAGCGCTGCAGGTGCTGATCAGGATCGACGAGGTCTACGCCGTCCTTCGCTCGCAGTGGCCGATGCGGCCGGCGCGCGAAATTGCCCTCGCCATGCTCGACGATGCTATCGGATCCGTTTCCGGGCAGCCTCCCCTCGTGGGGCAGCAGCTTGCCCTTCTGCGTGACGCGCGCGGCGTAATCGAAAACCACGTCCGCGACGCGGACGGCGACGACCGGGATGAGGCCCTGGCCGACACGCACTGGATCGGCAAGGCCGAGGCTTTCGGCATTCTCGAAGCGGAGACGGCAACCGGTCGACGCAACGAGGCTGCTCGAGCTCTGCTGAAGACCGTTGATCGGGTGACCCGACGCCCATTCGGCAAGCATTCTGCACGAGACATCGACTCGGCCATGGACCGGGCTTCGGAATTTTTTCCTGTACCGGAGCGCCCAGATTCGGCGCGCCAGCTACTGAGCGAATTGAAGAAGGAGCTCGCCGAGCTGAAGGCGATCGTCGGCAATCACGGCCCGGCCGGCGATGCGGGCGAGCTGAAAGCAGTCGTGTCGGACGTGGTAAAGGCGGCCTACGCAGACGCCAGAACCTCGCGCTGGTCGGACGAGCCGCTATCGAAGGCCATCGTTCGGTACGATACCGATCAGATCGTCAAGGCAGGCGATCCGAAGCATGCCGGCGACGTGCGAGCCCGCTTGGCGAATTTCCTGCGCTTCGTCGGCGACAAGCCCGTGCGGGACATCTCTCGCGACGATATCCGGGATTACCGCAACGTGCTGGACCGGTTGCCGAACCGCTTCGAGCTAACCCTGAAGACGCGGGATATGCGCGAAGCAATCGCCTTGAACGCAGCGCGGAAACAGCCGCTCGAAGTGATCTCGGCGAAAACGATCAATCTGAAGTACCTCGGGCCGGTCCGCCGACTCCTGCAATGGCTCGTCGACGACGGGAAGATCGAGAAGAATCTGCTGCTCGGTCTGCAGTCGGAGCAGGAGACGGACCCCGACGCCAAGAGCAAGCGGCTGCCTTTCAAACCGTCTCAGATCAGCGCCCTGTTCGCGCTGACCGCCAAGGAAACCGCCGCAGGTCCGGTCTATTGGTTTCCGCCGGTCATCCTGTTCACGGGCATGCGCCTCAACGAGCTCGCGCAACTGCGGACGGACGATCTCCGGCTCGATCATAACGGCAGGCCGCATCTAAACGTCCTGAGTCTGGTCGACGAAGAGGACGAAGCGGACATCGCCGCCAAACCCGACAAGTCGAAAACCAAGGGACGGCGGGTCAAATCGGCGGCCGGGCGTCGTCTGATCCCGGTCCATCCGACGCTGATCGAGATGGGATTCCTCGATTTCGTCGCATCGCGACGCAAGCGCAGCGGGAAAGACGTCCAGCTATTTCCCGAACTCAAGGCGGACCCGTCGGGCCGTTACAGCGACGCGATCTCGAAGCGGTTGAACCGGCGTATCCGCAAGGGGCTCGGGATCACCAATCCGCGTTACACGGCATATAGTCTCAGGCACAATTTTCGCGACGCCTGCACCGCATCGGGCGTTACGGAGGAAGCGCGCAAGAAGGCCATGGGCCATCAGCTCGAAGGCATGGACGGCGTGTACGGCAATCCTCTGCTTCTGCAGCACGAAAGCGATGCGGTGGCCGCCATCCGATACCCGGACGTCGACATGAGCCCGTATCTTCGTCGCGATCGGATCAGCGCGAAACGCGCCCCGGAGGCTGCTGCCGGCGAGATGGCGGATTGAGGCTCGACGACGGCATGATGCCGATCCTGCTGCCCGCCGGCGCCGACCATGCCAGGCTCGCGGCTCTCATGGCGGCGCCGATACGATGAAGCAGACGCCCCGACGCGGCGCCGGACAAGACCGTCGCCTGTTCGACCGAACCTCGCGGCTCGGCTGGGCGCTTCAGATTCTCGAGCAGCTCGCTCACCGGTTCTCCCCGCCGCAGCCGAGCCGCGATGGTACGATCGGACAGCAGCAAATCGACGAGCGCGACGACGGCGTGGCGCGTTTCGGGCGAGACGAGGTGTCGCAGCGCGGACGCCGTCACCTCATCGGTCCGATACCCCGCCAGCAAGGTCGCGACCGTCTCGTCATGGAGCAGGAGCGCCAGATTGGCGCGGGCGTCCGCGTCCCGTCCGAGATGAGCGAACACCGCGCGCCAGTTCGGATAGGTCAGGAACGCCAGCACGAGCCGCCCGTTCGACCGAGCCTCGCCCTGGTTCTCGGCCTGCAGCAGCTCGGCGAATCGCGAGATCAGCTCGCCGAGGTCGTGTGAGTTCGTTTCGCGCAATAGGATCGGCAGTGCCTCGCTGCGCATGGCTTCGGCCATGAGCTTCAGCCGATCGGCCGATAGCGTCTCGGCCACCGACAGCAACGACGCGGCTTCAGGTCGATCGAGAAGAGCCCGCAGCCGCAGAGCTTCGTCCTCGCTCAGGTTCTGGAGCGGGTGAAGTGATGAGGACGCACGAGCCCGGTTAGTCTCGCCCTCGGCCTTCGCCTGCGTGTCGCGCCGAAGTCGTCGAGCCGAGTCGGGATCGCCGGCGAGCGTCATCACCGCTTCCACCATGTGCGGGTCGGAAGACAGCTTGGCGATCGCTCCGAGCGCGTTTCGCCAGTCGTCGTCTCGCGACGTCATCAGGTTGAGTTGCCTGATCCCCTTTTGCGCCAGCTCCGTCTTGCGAGCGGATTCCTTCAGCGCCCGACTCGATGTCCGTGCTTCCTCCGTCTCGACATAAGCGATCGTCTTCTTGAACCCGAGCTCCTTGAGCACAGCGTCCGTGGCCGTGAGCCTGGGGTCGGCGATGGCTGCCTCGTCATCCACGCACTCGATCTCCAGTGGAAATATAGAAGGCGAGGATGACATGGCGAAATTGCCGGATCCGTCGGGTTTTGAGATGCATTTGAGGAAATTTGCGGAGAATTGCCCGACGCTGTCAACGGCGGTCGGATTCCAGGCCAGCGTGGCGGAGTAAAAGCAGGCCACTGGCGTTGAGGGTGGCGGATATGGCAGGGGCCCCGATCGGGGCCCCTGCCATATCGCGCTGTCGGGATTGATCAGGGGATGATCTCGCCGGTTTCTGGATCGGCTTCGTTGGCGGTGGTCTGTTTTTGCCCCGCCGCGGCGGAGGCGCGCCGGCGGCCGGCCGATTGTTTGAGGCGGTAGCTGTCGCCGTTCATGGCGAGGATGCTGACGTGGTGGGTCAGGCGATCGAGCAGCGCGCCGGTGAGGCGCTCCGATCCCAGGACGGACGTCCAGTCCTCGAAGGGCAGGTTCGAGGTGACGATGGTTGAGCCGCGCTCGTAGCGTTGCGAGAAGATCTCGAACAGGAGCTCGGCGCCGGTCGGCGACAGCGGCACATAGCCGAGCTCGTCGACGATCAGCAGCTTGACCGCCTGCAACTCGCGCTGGAGCCTGAGCAGGCGCTTCTCGTCGCGGGCTTCGAGGAGCTGGTTGACCAGCGAAGCCGCCGTCGTGAAGGCGACGGAGAAGCCCTTCTGGCAAGCGGCCAGCCCGAGCGCGAGGGCGACATGGGTCTTGCCGGTGCCGCTGTTGCCGAGCGCGATGATGTTCTCCCGGCGCAGGATGTAGCCGCAGCGCGCCAGCTCCAGCACGAGCATCTTGTTCAGGCTCGGGATCGCCGTGAAGTCGAAGGTGTCGAAGCTCTTCACCGCTGGGAAGCGCGCCGCCCGGATCCGCCGCTCGACCGTGCGCCGCTCCCGGTCGATCAGTTCGAGCTCGACCAACCGTAGCAGGTAGCGGGGATGATCGACGCCGTCGCGGGAGCATTCCCGTGCCACCTTGTCGTACTCGCGCAGGACGGTTGGCAGCTTCAGTTGCTTGAGGTGGTGCGCCAGCAGGACCTGCGGCGTTCCAGCGGTCGTGCCCGCCGGCATCGTCTCTTTCCCCGAGCCCGTCATGCCGCGGCTCCCGGCAGGAGCACGGCGTAATCGGCCGCCGAGGTCGTCTTCACCGTAGTCCTCGGCAGATACGGATAGGCCGCCAGATCCAGACGGGCCGGGCGCCGTTCCAGCCGCGCCAGCGCGATCAGCTTCACCGCATCGAAGCCGATCGCGCCCAGCCGGATCGCCTCGCCGACGGCGAAGCTCACGACCTCGCGCGGCAAGGCCTCCAGCAGCCGCAGCACCTGGATGAACTCGCGCTTGCCGCGATTGCCCATGCGCGCTTCCAGGAGATGGCGCAGGTGCTGGAAGGCCTCGGGCAGGTCCCAGCCCTGCAAGGCCGCGGCCTGGTCGAGGGCGTTCGGCTTCTCCTCGATTAGCGCCAGATAGTGCAGCGGATCGGAGACGAACACGCCCGTCCCGTAATTGCGGGGATGGCGGGCAATCTCCTCGCCCCGGCACAGGATCACGACCTCCTCGACGAAGCCCTTCACCACCACGTCCTGGAAGCCATAGGCCGTCGGGACCGAGTAGTCGTTCGACCGATATCGGACCAGCGCCGTCGACGAGACCCGCGCACCACGCTTCTCGCACGGCTCCAGCGGCACTGCCGGCAAAGGGCGCAAGACCCCGAGATCGGCAACAAGCCGCTCTCCGATCGTCTGGGCATGCCGGCCGGCCCGCTCGTCCTGTCGCCGGCGGCAGCGCTCGGCCAACATCGCGTTCAGTTCGGCGAAGCTCGCCGCCAAAGGGATCGGCGTCATGAAGTTCGAGCGGGCATACTTCACCAGCCCCTCGACCTTGCCCTTGTCATTGCCCTTGCCCGGGCGCCCGAACCGATCCCGGAACAGATAGTGGCTCACCAGCTCCGTGAAGGCCCGCGTCCGCTCGCGCCGGCCATCGCCGCAGATCTTCGCCACCGCAATGCGGGTGTTGTCATAGAGGATCGACAGCGGCACACCGCCGAAGAAGCCAAAAGCCGAGACGTGACCGTCCAGGAACGCTTCCGTCGTCTCGCGCGGATACGCCTTCACGAAGCAGGCATCCGACTGTGGCAGGTCCAGGCAGAAGAAGTGGATCTTCTGCCGCACGCCGCCGATCACCGCCAGCGCCTCGCCAAAATCCACCTGGGCGTGACCGGGCGGATGGGCCAGCGGAACGAAGGTCTCGCGGCCCCGCGCCCGGCAGAGCCGCACATGGTCCTTCACCACCGTGTAGCCGCCGGCAAAGCCGTGCTCGTCCCGCAGCCGCTCGAAGATCCGCTTCGCCGTATGGCGCTGCTTCACCGGAGACGCCCGGTCTCCGTCCAGGATCGCCTCAATCACCGGCAGCAGCGGACCGAGCTTCGGCTTCTCGACCGGCTTCGTGCGCGTGTAGCCCGGAGGGATCGAGAACCGGCACATCTTGGCGATCGTTTCGCGGCTCAGCCCGAACACGCGAGCCGCTTCCCGTCGGCTCTGCTTCTGATTGAAAACGAAATCGCGAACCGCCGCGTAGACCTCCACAGCGAACATCCCCGCCGACCCCGAAAGGGATCAGCCTATCCAGTGGACGACTTTTACGCCGCCCGCGCCCGCACAAACGCAGGCGCTTCACTGGATGGTTTTCTCACCGCCCTGCACACGACGCCAGCGACACTAGTGCCGTCACTAGTGTCGCGTGCTATGTGCGGCAAAGGGCACTAGCGGTGCCGCTAGTGCCCTCCCTCTTCATAACCCGTCAGAGCTGCACGAACGGCCTCCGATCGAGCCGCGGCTCGCGCCGGCGTACCGGCATCGGCGGCGACGCGATCAGGTTCGCGAGTTCGGCCTCGTCGAGCACGGCGCGATCCAGCAGCGCATCGGCGACCCGCTCGACGATGGCCCGGTTCTCGGCGACGAGCCGCTTGGTCGAGATCATCAGCCTATTGAGCTCGTGTCCGATCGCATCGGCGAGGCCGCGATCTCGGGACACCATGTCCAGAGCCTGATCGGGGCCGGCGCGGAACACCAAGCTGTCCGCGAGGCCGAAACTCAACCGTGCCGCCGCGAGCAGCCGCGTCGCTTCGGCCAGATCGGCGGTCGCGCCGGTATCGGCGGGTGAGCCGAACAGCCCGTTCGAGGCCCTGCCGGCGAGCAGGATCTTGACCCGCGCCTCAATCAGGGCGCGGTCCGAGACGCCGGGCAGACGAATGTCCGTCCAGCCGCCCGCATCGCCCTCGCCCCGGATCGTCACCGACTCGACCTTATAGCCGAGCATATGCGCCACGACGGCATGTCCTGCCTCGTGGATCGCGACATGGCGCAGCTCCGACCTCGGCCGAGGATCCGCCGGCATGATCGCCGCGCGCAGATCGGCCTCGGTCAGATCCCTCTTGGCGGTTCGCGCGAACCGCTTGGCTTCCCGAACCATGCCCGCGACGTCCGCGCCCGTCCGTCCCGGCATGAGACGGACGAGAGCCGTGACGTCGGCCTCTGCGCAATCCTCGCCGAGATGAGAGCGCATGATGCCGGCGAGGCCGGCCGCATCGGGCGGATCGATCCGGAACCGCCGGTCGAAACGGCCCGGCCGCAGCAGGGCAGCGTCGATGTTGGCGAGGTGATTGGTCGCGCCGAGAAGAACGACGCCGTTCTTCGCCTCCCTGATCCGGGAGCATTCCAGCAACACCCCGCCAACGGCCGAGGACCACCAGCTCTTGCCGCGCGAATCGAGCTGAGCCCGGTCCGGCAGACTGTCAAGCTCGTCGAGAAACAGAACGCAGGGAGCGGCGCTCCGGGCCCGCGCAAACACGTCGGCGACCTGCTGCAGGAAGTCGCCGAGAGCGCCTTCCCTGTGCTGGAACCAGGCCGCGACGCTGGTCTCGATCAGCGGGATGCGGGCGGTCTTCGCCAGGCTGCGCGCCAGCGTCGTCTTGCCGGTGCCCGGCGGGCCGTGGAACACGGCCGATTCGAGCTCGCCGGCGGACAGGGTGCCGGCACGGACGGCCTCGATATCGGCCAGCGTCGCCAGACACCAATCGCGCGCCGCGCCATAACCGGACAGATCCCGAAGCAGCGGGGTAGCGTCGTTGCTCGTGCTGACGCTACGTGCCGCACTCGCCGCCATGAGGCGCTTGACACAGGCCCGTGGCGTCGTCTGCGGACGCAGAGCGGCAGCGAGATCGAGCAGATCGAGCCCGCCGATATCCATGGCGTCGAGCGCGGGCACGCGGGACCGGCCGGTGTGGAGCCGGATCGCCTTCCGCATCAGTTCCGGCGTCGGCGCCGGCACGGTGATGACCACGTCGGCGGCGGCGCGCAGGAGCGGCGGAAGCTGATTGTCCGGATCGGAGGCGATACCGAAGATCGTCTTCCCCCGATCGAGCGCGTCGACGATGAGGTTCTCCTGAGCCGACCAGTCCTTCTTCTTGCTCTTGCCATCGACGATCATGGCCGCCGGGTCGTTCTCGTGCACGAAATGATGTACCGGATCGATCCAGGTGCTGCTCGGCACCTGGATGATCGTGACCAGCGTCGCGCCGGCCGACAAGGTGCCGGTCTTCGGGAAGTCGTCGATTGCCTGCCAGGACAGGTCGAGCAGCAGGTCCACGGGGGCCATCGCGCCGCTGCCGTTCCGGTCCTCGCTGGTGGCCTCCGTTTCGGGCTCCGGCCCCTGCAGGAAGCCGAAGGCGTCGTCGTTCTGATCGGCCGCGCTCATGACAGCGCCTCCATCAAGGCCTGAAGGCCGGCACGGCGGATCTCCGCACGCGACGGGCCACGCCAGGAACGGGTCAGCGTCTCGACGTCCTCGCCGAGATAACGCCGGCGATCGAGGGTGAAGGCCAAAGTGGTCTTGGCTGCAGCCGAACCCTGCAACGCGTGCCAGAGGAGCATGCTCAGCACGAGGTCGTGCCGATAGGTGTCGAGCACGTCGATGCCGGCGAGCTTCAGCGCCATCGCCACGGCAGCGGCATCGTCGCCGGCGAGCGCTTCGCGCCAGTGCTCGACGCCGAACGGCCGGGCCGCGGCGAGCAAGACCTGCAACGCGGAGCGCTCGGTCTCGCCAAAAGCGTCCGCCGGCAGGCGCCGCCAGAGCTGATGCGTCGGGATCGCGGTATGGTTCGCGACCGTCCGCCGATGCGACGTGGTGTTGTCGGGTTCGAAACGCGTCGATCGACGCGGGAATGCGAGAATGGCGTTGGCCATGGGACAAAAGCTCCGGCGATCACCGGGCTCGCAGGCGCCGGTGTCGCGAAAAGGAAAGGGGAAGAAGGACGCGGCCGGAGCGTCAGCGCAGCCGGCTGCGCGCGTTGCTCAGAGGGCTCGCCAGGCCGAGGCCGGGATGTTCGTGCCGGATGCCAGCCGCGCGCCATTGGTCAGCGACGGCACCGCGATATCGCGGTTCAGGCGATAGAACCCGCCATCCGACCTGAGCAGGCCCAACTCACGCATGCGGGCACGCTTGCTCGCGATGCACGTCTGATCGGACGTCTCCGTCGAGGCCGTCAGGAGCGAGCCGGCCCGCAGCACGGTCCAGGGGCCGTTGACCGAGGCCCGCGCCCGCAATGCGCCGCGCTCCAGCACGAAATGCATCGTCGAGGGACGTTCGAGGAGGTCGGCCGGGAAGTCCTGCCGCCAGCCTTCGCGCACCGCGCCGCTGCCGATCGCGGCGGAGCGCTCTTCACGCGTCACATCGGCAACCACAGCGCGCTCGACCTGAGCGGCGAAGTCGGGATCGAACAGCGTGCATCCGGCGGCGAGCAGCAGGGGCGGCATCTCGTCCAACCAGCGCAGCACGTCGTAGTCGCGGGCACGGTCGAGTGGCGGCGACCGCAACGGCGCACCGACGACGGGCATGACGCCGGCCTTGCGCGCCGCCTGGGTCAGGATCGCCTCTAGCGTCGTGATCGCGTCCGAGCCGAAGCCCGGGCTGGAGATGACGAAGACCTCGTCGATCTGCGACATCGGCATCGTGCGGCGATGATCCCTCAGCCGAGCGGCGAGACCGGTGCTCTTGCCGATCCGCACCTCCTTCCCCGCGAGGATATAGACGCAAGGGCCCGCGAAGATCGGCAACGTGGCGAGGCGCCTGGCATGGCGCCACGGCGCCGCACCGATGGTCAGCGTGCAGGTGGGCGTGGTGACGAGGCGCACCGAAGCCGGCAGGCCGGACACGGTGCGAACGTGCGTGGTCGTCGGCGCCAGCGGCGCCGTCGTGTCGACGATGGTCATAGTGAAATCCCTTCCAGCCGCGCCCTCTCGCTCGCCGGCGGTGCAGACCGCAGCGGTGAACAACGACGAGCGTCGACAGCATGGATCCGAACGCCTCAGACGAGGCCGCGGATGCTCATGCTGCGGTTGAAGGGAGCCCCGAGACGGGACGCGGTGGCTTCCGTGCAGCGGCACGGGTCGATATGATGGCGCTTAGCCATTGGGGTATCATCCTTCCACGATGATCGCCTCGTGGTCAGGCCGCCATCTCCGTTGGCGCGGAGGTGGTGGCCGCCTGATTGCACGCGGCGCTATGAGCCGACCGCTGGAGCGCGGCTGGCGATCACACCCTGCCGGATCCAACAGCGGGCGCAACTTTTCCTCGATCGTATGGATAACGGGTAGTTTCTCGCCCGCAGGCCCGCGAGACCGTCAACTGACAAGTCTGGCCGATGCCGTTGAAAAAGTCGGCATTGCTGGGGACGTGAAGTCCTGATTCAGTCTTCCTCGGCGGAGGGTGGCGCGATGATGGGCGAACGGCAGGTGGCGCAGGAGGCGCTGTTCTACGAGTTCAGCTTGGAGCGCCACGTGCCGGCTGATCATTGGGTCCGCTCTATCGATCGGTTCGTCGATCTCTCGGAGATCCGCGCGCATCTGCGTCCGTTCTACAGCGAGATGGGTCGGCCCTCGATCGATCCGGAGCTCATGATCCGGATGCTGCTCATCGGTTACTGCTTCGGCATCCGTTCCGAACGGCGGCTCTGTGACGAGGTCCATCTGAACCTGGCCTATCGCTGGTTTTGTCGGCTCGGGCTGGAGGGCGCTGTTCCCGATCACTCGACCTTTTCGAAGAACCGGCATGGCCGTTTCCGCGAGAGCGATCTGCTGCGCGAGCTGTTCGAGACGACCGTCCGGCGCTGCATCGCGGAGGGTCTCGTCGGCGGCGAGGGCTTCGCGGTCGACGCCAGCCTGATCAAGGCCGATGCCAACAAGCAACGCTCGGCCGAAGCCTCCGAGCCGGTCGATTGGAACGATCTCGCCCGGACGCGTCGCTCGGTTCGCGAGTATCTCGATACGCTCGACGAGGCCGTCTGGGGCGCGGCGAGCGAGGCCAAGCCGAAGTTCGTGTCGCGCTCCGATCCGGCAGCGCAATGGACTGGAGCCCTGAAGGGTCACGCCTTCTTCGCCTATGCCATCAACTACCTGATCGACCTCGATCACGCCGTCATCGTCGATGTCGAGGCCAGCCGAGCGATCCGGCAGGCCGAGGTCGGATCGGCCCGCACCATGCTCGACCGGACGCAGGAGCGCTTCGGCCTCTGGCCGGCCAAACTCGCCGCCGACAGCGCCTATGGCTCGGCCGAGAACCTCGCCTGGCTGGTGCACGAGCGCGGGATCGAGCCGCATATCCCGGTCTTCGACAAATCCCAGCGCAGCGACGGCACCTTCAGCCGCTCCGACTTTGCCTACGACCACGACCGCGATCTCTACACCTGCCCGGGCGGGAAGGAACTGAGGCAGCGCCAGAAGGTCTATCGAACAGAGCGCCCGCTCGTCGATGAGAACGGCATGATGCGCTACCACGCCAGCAAATTTGCCTGTGATGCCTGCACGCTGAAGCCGCACTGCTGCCCCAACACGCCGGCTCGCAAGATCCTGCGCTCGATCCACGAGGGCGCCCGCGACATGGCCAGGCACATTGCGCAGACCGACGCCTATATCGTCTCACGCCGCGAGCGGAAGAAGGTCGAGATGCTCTTTGCCCATCTCAAGCGCATCCTGAGGCTCGACCGGCTGCGCCTACGCGGACCCAACGGCGCCAGAGACGAGTTCCACCTCGCCGCAGCAGCCCAGAACCTCAGGAAGCTCGCGAAGCTCCTGCCGAACGGGCCTCAGATCAGGCCAGTATGAGAGGCCGAGCCTCGATCGGCCAAATCCGCCGAGACGCGGCGGCGCTCAGATGGCCGACTTTTTCAACGATATCGGCCCTTTGCAGACATTCAGTATGTCTGCTTTCCGCTACCCAATTTGACTGGAGGCGAGCCAGAGTAACTAGCGGCGCAGTACCTTCCCTCAAGGCGCATGGGTAATCGCCGGACAAGATTGAAACGCTTTGGATCGGCGGAACATATCGCCTCTTCCCTTGTTTCGTTGACATCGAGCGGACCGCACCGTCCGCAACGCGCCGGCACCTTGTCCGCGCCCTTAAAGTTCATCGTTCATGACCGATACCACCCTACGAGGCGTCCCCGACGCCACGACCGATCGCGCGTGTTCCGCAGTCTCCTGGGGCGCCGTCCTCGGAGGTGCCGTTGTCAGCGCGTCGATCTCCCTGATGCTCCTCGCAGCGGGTTCCGGGTTCGGCTTCGTCTCGGTCTCGCCTTGGACGAATGCGGGGGTCACTACCGCCACCTTCGGCATCGCTGCCATGATCTGGCTTGCTGTTGTGCATTTTGTCTCTGCGGGCGCCGGCGGCTATATCGCCGGTCGTCTCCGCACCAAGCGTGTGGGTCTTCATTCCGAGGAGGTTGCCTTCCGCGACACCGCTCACGGCTTCATGACCTGGGCCGTCGGCGCGATCATCAGCTCGATCCTGCTGGCCTCAGCCGCATCGGCAGTCATCGGCGGCAGCGCTCGCCTTGGTGCCAGCGCGGCGTCCAGTGTTGGCTCTGCCGTCACCGGCGCAGCGAACCAGGCTGCCGGTCGCCTTGACCTGTCGAGTCTCGACCCGTCAGCATATGTCACCGACATGCTGTTTCGCGCCGAGCGACCGGCTCCCTCGTCGGCAGACGCGGCTCCGGCTCGTGCCGAAGTCGGCCGTATCATCGCAATGAGCATTCGCAACGGCGACATGTCTCCTGCCGACAAGTCCTACGTCGCCAGCGTCATCGCCGCCCAGACCGGCATCAGCCAGCCTGACGCCGAAAAGCGCATCACAGACGCAATCGCGAAGACCAAGGAAACCGCCGCCAAGACCGAGCAGACCGCTCGCGAGACGGCTGACATAGCCCGCAAGGCTGCCGCCTCATTCGCCCTGGCGACCTTCATCGCGATGCTCATCGGCGCGCTGGCCGCCAGCTATGGCGCGACGCTCGGCGGCCGCGCCCGGGACAAGGTCCACGCCTGATCCACGCCTGCAACCCCGACAACCGGAGAATTCCAATGGCTACGAATGCACCAAAGGCTCTCGACGACATGTTCCATGACATGCTCAAGGACGTCTACTACGCCGAGAGGCAGATCCTGAAGGCGTTGCCCAAGATGGCGAAGGCGGCCAAGTCGCCCGAGCTCAAGAAGGCCTTCGAGACGCATCGCGAGGAAACGGAGGGGCATGTCGAGCGCCTCGGCGAGGTCTTCGAGGTGATCGGCAAGGCGCCTCGCGGCAAGACCTGCGACGCCATCCTCGGCATCCTTGAGGAAGGCAAGGCTGTCATGGAAGACTACGCCGACAGTCCCGCCCTCGATGCCGGTCTCGTGGCGGCCGCCCAGGCGGTCGAGCATTACGAGATGACCCGCTATGGGACGTTGAAGTCATGGGCAAAGCAGCTCGGCCACAACGACGCGGCGGCGCTGCTCGATGCTACGCTTGCCGAGGAGACCAAGACCGACAAGCTTCTCACGCAGCTCGGCGGGCCAGCAAACTCGGCGGCTGTCGCGCAAGCCAAGGCGGCGTGATCCGATCGCTGCCTGGGGCCCTCTCTCCTCACGGGAGAGAGGGCTTCACTGCGCTCATGTCCTTGAGTTGCAACATTCATGGCTGTTCGGACCCGGGCCGCCATGACAGGGCGGCCCGGAACTGCCGGTCTCTAAGCGAGTGCGTTCCGCGCTCGCGCGAAACCTCCTCAGGCCTCGAGGAAAAAGCGGATCATCTCGCGAGAAGCATCAGGGCCCGTGGCATCGGTATAGCTTCCGCTGCGATCACCTCCCGACCAGGCATGGGTGCCCCCATGGATCAGCCAGTGCTCGGCGAGTGCAGGAGCATCGCCATGCCCGATCAGCGACCGGGTTACGCGTTTGCCATTGATCACCGCATCGGTCTGAAACTCTGCTGGCTTCCCCTGCGCGGAACCCGCTAGATCGAAAACAGCCTTGCCGTTCGATGGATGAACCGTGGCATCGGCGGTTCCGTGGAAAATGATCTTCCTGATGGGCGAACGGCCTTGTGCCGTTGCTTTCGCATTTCCCTTCATTGCAGCGAATGCGGACATGACGTCGCAAGCCGCGCCGTGAGGCAGGCCGGAATGAATGCCAGCTGCGGAAAAGACCTCGGGATAGGTCGACGCCAGGACGTCGGCCATGGCTCCGCCCGCCGACAGGCCGGCCACGAAAACCCGCTTTCGGTCGATCTTGAATTCCGAAGCCAGTTCCTGGGCAAGTCCTGCCAGAAGGGCCGGCTCACCGGCGCCACGCCGCTGATGACGAGGATCGAACCAGTTCCAGCAACCCTGCGCGTTGGCCGATTTTGGCTGCAGGGGATAGGCGACGATCAGGCCGAACTCATCGGCTAAGACATTCATCCGGGTCCCATGCGCGAAGTCATTCGGGTTTTGTGTGCAGCCGTGAAGCATCACCACCAGCGCAAGGTTGCGATCAGCGTGATCGGACGGCACGTAGAGCTTGTAGGCCAGCGAGCCGACCGCCGATTGGAATCTGCGCGCACGGAAGTTTTCACGGTCCCGCTCATCTTCCGTAACCGTGTCGCCATGGCTCGGCGCGTGGATGAAGCTCGCCTGCTCCTGTCGTAGCTTTTGCAGGATCGCCCGCAGAGCGCGCGCCGGCGGTGCTTCGGGGCTGTCACCGCTTTGTGTGCCGCTATCCGCGGCAGCTGAGGGCATAGACCCGCGTCCGGCGAGAGCGTGCTGTATCGCCGCCGTTGCGCCCGTTACGTCGGATGTTCGCAGGCGGTTCATGGCTTCGCCGATGGCGGCGTGAAAACGCGGGTTCATGGCGAAGGTCCTTTGGGTCATGTCAATCGATCGGCCAGGGCGGCCTTGATCTCGGGGGATGCGTGCAGGGCCCCGAGGATGGTGAGGGAGGCGATGGCCTGCCGTGCCAGCTCCGGGGGGACATCGCTATCGATCACGGCGAGGCCGAGAACCCGGATCTCAAGCTGCTCGCCGGCTGCGACCACGGCTTCCAGGTCCCCGCGTGTGAAGGTCCGAAGGCCCAATTCGAGTGCCAGGCGCGTTGTGGCCTTCGCGGCGATGTCGGAATGGGTCGAAAGCTGGTTGCGGATCGCCGTGCGGATGAAGTCCGAGCGGTTGGAGTAGAAGCCGTCCCGGACCAGCAGGTCGATGCGGCCGAGATCCACGAAGCCGAGGTTCAGCGTTAGTTTCTCGCTCTCAGGAGTTTTCATCGCCAATCCATGTACCATCCAATTGGATGGCATATGGATGTGATCGGATGGATATCAAGAGGGCACCCGCGCCCAGCGACCAATCCAAAACGTCAAAAGACAGAGACAGGCATTTGGCCGCGTGGCAGCACGTGGCATAAATGGGAACGCTCCCTAGACGGGAACGAGATCGGGGACATTTTGCCGACGCCGGAACTTCGGGACGCCCGTTTCATGCGCAGCCTGCTGGCGGCGTCGGACGATTGCATCAAGGTCATAGACCTCGACGGCAAGCTCTCCTTCATGAGCGAAGGCGGCCAGCGCGTCATGGAAGTCAGCGATTTCAACGCCATCAAGGGCTGCCCCTGGCCGGATTTCTGGGCTGATCAGGGCAACGCCGAAGCCAAGTTCGCGATCGAGGAGGCGCGTGCTGGTCGCAGCTATCGCTTCCAGGGTGCAGCCGACACGGCCGCCGGCAATCCACGGTTCTGGGACGTCCAAGTTGGTCCGATCCTGGGCCCGGATGGCAAACCCGAGGCGATCCTGTCCGTGTCGCGAGATATCACGGCCATCAAGGAGGCCGAGCAACGCCAGCGTCTGCTCGCGCTTGAACTCAAGCATCGGATGAAGAACACCGTCGCCATGATTCAGGCGATCGCCAATCAGACGATCCGTGGTGGTCCCGAGGTGGATGCGCTCAAGGAGGCCTTCATCGCAAGGCTGAACACGATGGCCTCGGCACAGGACATCCTGACCCAGACCGTTTGGGCCAGAGCGAGCCTAGCATATCTCGTCGAAGAGTCTCTGAAGGGGCAAAGCGACCTGTCGCGCTTCCGCATCGACGGCCCGCCGGTTGAACTCTCGTCCAAGACTGCCCTGGCGATGGCGCTCGCGCTCCATGAGCTGGCGACCAATGCCGCGAAACACGGCGCTCTCAGGCAGGATGGTGGACGAATCGACATAACCTGGTCGGTTGAAGACGGTCAGTTCGCATTCGAGTGGCGTGAGAGCGGCGGCCCGCTGGTCGAGCCGCCAACCCGCCGCGGCTTCGGATCGCGCATGATCGAGCGCGCTTTGGCGGGATATTTCAGCGGTGCAGCCGCCATGGACTATCAGCCGGCCGGAGTGGTCTTCTCGCTTCGCGGCCCCATCGACGCGCTCATTGCCGACTGATCAGGCCGTCGGCCGGAAGGCTGCGATGACTTCGGCTGCCCGGTATGGCTTTCTGATATACTGAACGTTCTCAGGCAGCTCGCCCTCGCGCGGCATGACGCGCCCGCTTGCGACGACGATGAGGATGGGCGGCCACCCCAGTCGCACGACATGCGCCAGCTTCATGCCATCCATGGAGCCTGGCATCTCGATGTCGGTGAACACGACGGCGATGTCGTGGCGGGCTTTGAGGATCGCGATTGCTTCCTCGGCATGGGCAGCCTCGACCACCTCGAAACCAGCCTCCTCGATGAAGTCGACGGCGTCCATCCGAAGGAGCGGCTCGTCTTCGACGATCAGGACAACCAGCTTCGACATCATGTACTTTCGAGAGTGACCCTCAGCCAACTGCCGACGCGAGCTCTTGTTGCCTCTCATTGTAAAGAATTGCGCTTTTTGTCCTTAGCACTTGGTTACGATGGCCAACTTTGGCCTGCGCGACGAGGCGGGCGCTATGCTTCCGGGAAACATCAGGTTTCAGGAGGGGGATTCGCCTGTGGCGCAGACCGCGGTTTTCATCCGGCGGAGGAGGTCCAGCAGGTAGCCCAGCTTTGATCGCATTCCTCGGCGGCGATGGATCACCCGGCTGAGGGCGTCGCCCCCTGTATGCCCGGGAACTCCAACAAACTGCCAGCGTTCTAATTTGCCCACCCGAAACCACGTGGGCTGCGGCGCGTTGGGTCGGGGGAAGTTTTGTCCGCACCGTCCCAGTGCCTTGAGTTCGTCACGATGACGGCGACCCTTCCGTCGACCGATTTCACTCCGGCGTCCAGCTTCAAGGAAACTGATCGATGCCGGCGATTGAGGTTCCCTCCACTGTCGCAGCTCCATCGACAAGGTCGCCCGCTGACGTCGTCTCGAATGTAGCCATCGGCGTCTTCATCATCGCCGCGCTCTATTTCGGGCGTGAGGTTTTCGTCCCGGTGGCGCTCGCGATCCTGTTCAGCTTTGTCCTGGCGCCACTGGTCAAAGGATTGCAGAAGCTGCGTGCCCCGCGGGCGTTGGCGGTTTTTGTCGTCGTCTTGATTGCGTTCGCGACCTTGGCGGCCTTGACGATGGCGATGGTTGGCCAGGCAACTCAATTGGCGAGCGAGCTGCCAACCTATCAGAGCACCATCCGCGCCAAGATTGCCGCCTTGAAAGGCTCGGGAGCAGGTAGCGGGGTTTTGAGCCGCGCCGCGGATGTGCTGCAAGACCTGGGCAAGGAACTCGACCGTCCCAAGGCGGAATCTCCAGTCCCAAGCGAAACGCCAGGCCTTGCACGGGACGGACGCCCGATCCCCGTCGAGGTGCATCAACCGGAACCCGGCGCTATCGAAACGCTGCAGGCCTTTCTGGCTCCGCTGATCCACCCTCTGACCACAACCGGAATCGTGCTGATCTTCGTCGTCTTCATCCTATTGAAGCGCGAGGACCTTCGAAATCGGTTCATCCGATTGACCGGGACCTACGATCTGCAGAAGACCACGGCCGCGTTTGATGACGCCGGCAAGCGCCTCAGCCGGCTGTTTCTGATGCAGCTCATCGTCAACGCCGGCTTCGGTGTGGTGATTGGTTGCGGGCTTGCCGCCATCGGCGTTCCCAGCGCCTTGCTTTGGGGAATTCTGGCGGCGATCCTGCGCTTCATTCCCTATCTTGGCGCTGTTCTCTCGGCCGTTTTTCCGATGGTGATCGCCGCATCCGTCGATCCCGGCTGGATGATGCTCGCACTGACGGCGGCCTTGTTCGTGATCGCCGAACCGCTGGCCGGGCATGTGATCGAGCCGTTGGCCTATGGCCGCTCCACTGGGCTCTCGCCGATCGCCATCGTGGTCGCCGCGACATTCTGGACCTGGCTATGGGGGCCCATCGGACTGGTCTTGGCCACACCCTTGACCGTAGGTCTCGTTGTGCTCGGCCGGCATGTCGAAAGACTGGAATTTCTGGACGTCATGCTGGGAGATCGACCCGCCCTATCGGCGCCGGAGATCTTCTATCAGCGGATTCTCGCGGGCGATCCCGCGGAAGCAGCCGACAAGGCTGAGGAGGTACTGAAAGAGCGCTCGCTATCCGCTTATTACGACGAGGTCGCGCTCGAAGGCTTGCGGCTCGCTGCTACAGACGAGGCGCGCGGGGTTCTCGATACTCCCAGGCGAAATCAGATTCTCGCGACAATTCGCGAGGTCGTCGAGGACTTGTCGGATCACGATGACCGCCGCCCCTCGCGCGACGCTGGCACGGCAGACCCCGAGACCGAGGCGACCGTTGAACAGACCAACGAACAGGAAGGTGCGTCCGATCTGCCCGTACTTACGGCGGCTGAGCTGAAGGACACGTTTCGAGACGGAGGGGGGGTGGTCTGCATCGGCGCGCGATCGCAACTCGATGAGGCAGCCGCGCTGATGCTGGGCCAGATCCTGGAGAAGCATGGATTGGCGGCGGAGGCATTGCCTCCCACCGCACTGCTGGCTCCCGGTATGGAGCGACTTGTCGCGCGTGCTCCGGCTCTGATCTGCCTTTGCTATATCGGGCCTCACAATGCCGCTCACGTGAAGTATGCGCTTCGGCGCCTTCGGCGCCGTCTGCCAACGGCGATCCTCGTCCTCGGCGAACTGTCGCAAATTTCCAGTCCGTTGGCGGATATCAAGGGGCCCTCGCTCGCCGACGACGTGGAAACGTCACTTCGAGGTATCTGCCGGTTGTGCCTTCAGTTCGCGGAGACAACGGGGGCGGCAGGCGGTCGAGCGCATCATCTCGAATAAGCAAGGCTTGGGAACTGTATGATCTCATTTCCTCGCAGCTGAAACGGAATTTCCAGTATCAAAAAATTACGTAAATCGCGGAACGGAAATAATATTCGATCTCACCTTCGTGAGATAAATAAACAGGATTATTTTCTAAATCTATGATACATTATTTTACGGGAGGTTCTTCTTCCGCAAATCGGAAGGTTTTTTCCATGAAAATCCCCTCTCAAACCAAACCTGCCATCTGGGGTGCCGTTGGCGGTGCTGTTGCTATTGCCGTTCTCGGCTTCACTTGGGGTGGGTGGTCGACGGCTTCGTCAAGCGAACGCGTGGCGAAGCTCAGAGCCGAGAATGCTGTTGTCGCGGTCTTGTCTCCGATCTGCGTGAGCAACTTTCAGAAGCAACCCAATGTCGATGCCGCTCTCGCAGAACTGAAGAAAATCAGTTCGTGGAGCCAGGGCGATTTCATTGCCAAGGGCGGCTGGGCCACGATGATCGGCAGCACCTCTCCGGACTCGGCCGTCGCCAAGGCCTGCGCCGAAACGCTCGGCATGCCGAAGACCTGAGTCCGATCGCAACGGCGAAAGCCGTACGCAGCGACATCGTCCGTCGATCATGAACCATTCCGCGTGAGCAGCGCGGAAATGGTGGCGTTCATGTCACCTCCCTGCTCGGCAAGAGGAGTTTCACATGGCTAAGGGACAGACGCGCGGCAACCGAGAGACCAAGAAGCCCAAGAAGAAAAAGGAAGCGGTGGCAGTGCCCGTATCGGCGAAGGGTCTGCCGGCAGCGCTCGAACTTGCGGGAAAGCCGAAGAAGAAGAGCTGACGTGAACATTCGCAGTCGCGAAACCACGGTCACGTTCAGGAAGCCCTTCAGGCTGAGCGCGATAGATCATATGCAGCCTGCCGGCACCTACCGCATGGTGGTCGACGAGGAGGAGATTCCAGCCACCTCGTTCCTGGCTTACCGCCAGATCGCCACCATGCTGCACACGCCGTCGTTGTCTTCGTCTGGCAGCTCCCAGGTGTTCACGGTGAGCCCGGGCGAACTGGCCAGTGCGTTGGAGGCTGATATTAGCGCTTAAACGACGCCGGCGAGGAGGCTCACGCGCCGGCCTGCGCTGATCCACCATGCTGTCGCGGCGGCGCATTTGACGCCTGATCTCAGCCTTGGCGCGTTTCAATGCTGCGTCGAGCGGCTCGATCGTTCGGAAGATTGCTGCAAAACCGGGAGTGCGGCTGGCGCCCTTCTGACGCGCGCCAACCAGCCGAAGTAGTTCGCGAGTGCGTGCGCCGGCGCCCCCACGAACCGCCGCTGCCCAAGGCCGGCGCGTGACGATCCGTCGGTCGATTTCCGGCCGTACGAACCAGGAGCCCTATGATGGCGCTCGAACAAGCCTGCATCGAGATGATCCCCAAGCCCTGGGGATCGACTGACCTTCTACCCTGGAGCGGAATCGGGCATCCCGGCGTTCCGATCGGTGAACTCTGGTTCCAGCGCTGCGAGAAGCATGCGCCGGAGCCAGCCTTGCTGCTCAAACTCCTGTTCACGCAGGAGGCCCTATCGATCCAGGTGCATCCGGACGATGCTGCGGCCCATGGGATGGGGCTGCCGCGCGGCAAAACCGAAGCCTGGTACATCCTGTCCTCTGCCTCCGACGCCACGGTTGGTATCGGCCTCAAGACTGCCGTCGCCCCAGAGCAATTGCGGGTTGCCATTGCCGATGGCTCGATCGCCGAGCTTGTCGCATGGCATAAGCCGCACGCGGGGGAGGTCATTGCCGTCCCGGCCGGGACGATCCACGCGATCGGCGCAGGTCTCGTGCTCGCCGAGATACAGCAGCGCAGCGACACGACGTTCCGTCTCTTCGATTACGGCCGAGCCCGCGAACTGCACATCGAGCAAGGCGTTGCGGTCGCTCATGCTGGCCCCACGAAACGAACCGTGCCGCCGCGGCGCCTGAGCGACGTCCGGACCCTGCTCGTCGCAAACCCCTACTTAGTCTTCGAGCGGATCGACCTGCTTGCCGGATCGATCTGGGAGCTCGATGCGCGATGCGAGACCTGGCTGGTCGCTATCGCCGGCGCTGCCGCCATCGGCGCGCTCCAAATCGGCGTCGGTCAGGGCTGCTTCGTCGAGGCACAGGGCGTGCGCATCGTGCCCGGCGAAGCCGGCCTGTCCTGCCTCGTCGCCTATGACGCGGCGGCACCAAGCCGAGATCTCCTGCGCCGTGTCGACGGCGATGGCATGCCCCGGTTCCGCGAGACGATTTCTCCGCCAACAGGGCCGCCGCAGGCCGTTTTGAATTCGCCAGTTCCGCCCACGGAGGCACGATCATGAGCCCGACCAAACGCATCGCCTTCATCGGCAATTCGCTGCCCCGCCGCTGCGGGATCGCGACCTTCACGACCGATCTGCAGCAGGCGATCGCATCCTCCGACGTCGATACCTCCATCGTCGCCATGAATGACCATGCTGAGGCTTACGACTATCCGTTTTCCGTGCACTGCCAGATTTCCGACCAGCGGCTCGAAGACTATGCGCGTGCCGCCGACTTCCTGAACGAGGGCCGCTTCGACGTCGTTTCCCTTCAGCACGAGTTCGGCATCTTCGGCGGTGAAGCCGGGAGCCATATCATGGCGCTGCTTTCGCGCCTGACCATGCCCGTCGTCACGACGTTGCACACTGTCCTGGCCGAACCGAATGCCGCGCAGCGCGACGTGATGGAACGGATCGTCGATGTCTCGGCTCGCGTAGTCGTCATGGCGGAGAAGGGGCGCGACCTGTTGCGGACCGTCTATCGGTTGCCGGCGGACAAGATCGAGGTGATCGCGCACGGCATTCCCGAATTTGCCTTTGTCGAGCCCGATGAAGCCAAGGAAAGGCTGGGCTTTGGCGGTCACTCCGTCATCCTGACATTCGGCCTGCTGTCGCCCAACAAGGGCATCGAGGTGATGATCGACGCGATGCCCTCGATCCTGAGGCGCCGCCCCGATGCAATGTATGTCGTTCTGGGCGCGACGCATCCTCATCTCGTCCGCGAGCATGGCGAGGCATATCGCGAAAGCCTGATGGCGCGTGTGCGCGAGATCGGGGTCGAAGACCACGTCGTCTTCCTCGACCGGTTCGTTGATCAGGCTACGCTGCTCGGCTTCATCTCGATGTGCGATGTCTATGTCACGCCCTATCTCAACGAGGCGCAGATGACATCGGGCACGCTGTCCTACAGCTTCGGGCTGGGCAAGGCCGTGGTTTCGACGCCCTATTGGCATGCCAGGGAATTGCTTGCCGACGGGCGCGGCATCCTCGTGCCCTTCGGCGACGTCGTCGCCATCGGCAACGAGATCGGAGGCTTGCTGACCGATGCGCCCCGGCGCCAGGACATGAGGCTGCGCGCCTATGCGAGCAGCCGCTCGATGACCTGGGAGCGAACCGCGAAGTGCTATCTCGCCGCCTTCGAGACGGCGCGCCGGGGACGTGTGCTGAGCGCTGTTGCGGGCTCAAGCCAGCCGACGGCCCTGCCGGCAATGGCGCCGCCGCCGGAGATGCAGACCGGCCACCTCCTGTCCATGTGTGACGATACCGGGCTGTTCCAGCACGCTGTTCATTCCGTGCCGGACCGCTCGCATGGCTATTGCATCGATGACAATGCCCGCGCTCTGCTTCTCGCCAATGCTCTGAACAATACCGGAGAGGCGCGCCTGCCGGACGCGCTTACGGCACGCTTCGCCTCATTCGTGCAGCACGCCTGGAACCCCGACCGGCGGCGCTTCCGCAATTTCATGAGCTTCGACCGGCGCTGGCTCGAGGAAGCCGGGTCGGAAGACAGTCATGGGCGCACGCTCTGGGCGCTCGGCGTCTGCGCGCGTGACGATGCGAGCGTTTCGCGGCGGCGATGGGCCGCGGCCCTGTTCACCGAGGCCCTGCCCATCATCGAGAGCTTCAGCTCCCCGCGTGCCTGGGCTTTTACCTTGCTGGGCCTCGATGCTCATTGCACTACGACGGCCGCCATCTCGCTTCGTGCGCTTCTCGCTGACCGCCTGCTCGGCCTGCTCGCGACGGTCGAGACGCCGGACTGGATCTGGTTCGAGGATGGGCTCTCCTACGACAACGCGCGCCTGCCCCAAGCCCTGATCGCGACGGGATTGGCGATGAAGGTCCCGGCCTATGTCGAGGCTGGCCTGCGCTCGCTGCGTTGGCTCACGCATCTCCAGACGACGCGGGCAGGCCTGTTCAGGCCTGTCGGCTCGGAGAGTTTCGGGGACAAGCGTAGCCCACCGAAGGCCTTTGATCAGCAGCCACTGGAAGCGACGGCCGTGATTTCAGCCTGCCTGGCAGCCTGGCGGGCCGACGGCGATCCGCAATGGCGCAACGAAGCCGCGCGCGCTTTCGCCTGGTTCCTGGGCGGCAACGACCTCTCCACACCCCTGGTCGACCTGGATACCGGTGCCTGCCGTGACGGCCTTCATCGCGATCGGCCGAATGAGAACCGCGGCGGTGAATCCGTCGTATCGTACCTGCTCAGCCTCGCCGAGATTCGCCAGCTTGCCCGCGTCAGCGGGGATCGCCCGAAACTGGCGCCGCTTCGTATCTTGCACGCCTGAGCTTTCGGCGACCTTGCTCAAAACAGATCGGCGGACGTCTTGTCCCAGCCCAGTTTCCTGAACCGGCAGACCCTGTACCTGCATCCCGACCCCTCCCGGGTCGTCGTGCGTCGGTTCGGCCCCGCGGGCGAGCCACGGGATTTCAATCCAGCCGAGAAGGCGAAGGCGAACCACATCGTCGACCGGGTTTTGTCGCTCGCCCCTGAGGAGGCGACGAACCTGCTTGCCGAGGTGCTGGAAAATTTCAACGGCCGGCACCGCAACCTGCTGGCGAGGTTCGAGACACGTGCCGATGAGATGGAGGATGCCTTCGCCGCTCACGGCGCCTTCACCAAGGTCCAGCGCCAGCTGGTCGGGGCCTATTTCCTGCACGAGTATTCGTTCGAGGCGGCGGCGCTTTTCAACCCGAGCATCATCGCGCATCCCGACCAGTCCGATGCTCCAGCTGGCGGGCTTCGCTTCATCCTCAGCGTTCGCGCCGTCGGAGAGGGGCACATCTCGTCCCTGACGTTCCGCTCCGGGTCGATCGCGGCCGGCGGCGAGGTCAGCGTCGACCCGACCTCGCGCCTGGCGACGATCGCCACCTTGCACAACCGGATGGCGCGGCTCGATGGCGAGGATGTCGAGGTCGTATTCGCCGCGGACAGCGACATCAGCGAGCGGGTGATCTTTCCCGTGACCGCGTCGCAGTCGAACGGCATCGAGGATGCGCGTTTCGTCGCGTTCGAGGAGGATGACGGCATCATCTATCGCGCCACCTATACGGCCTATGACGGCAGGTCGATCCGCTCGGAGCTGATCGAGACCCGCGACTTCCTGTCGTTCCGACTATCGCCGCTGCGAGGCTCCGCCGCCGTGAACAAGGGCATGGCGCTGTTTCCGCGCAAACTCGGCGGGCGCTATGCGATGATCTCCCGGCAGGACAATGAAAACCTCTACCTGATCTATTCGGATGATCTCCTGACCTGGAACGGCGGAGTCGCCATCCTGAAGCCACAGTATCCGTGGGAGTTCGTGCAGATCGGCACCTGCGGCTCGCCGATCGAGCTCGACGAAGGCTGGCTGCTCCTGATCCACGGCGTCGGGGCCGTGCGAAAATACACGATCGGTGCGGTTCTGCTCGACAAGGCGGACCCTTCGAAAGTGCTGGGGCGCCTGCGCCAGCCTTTCGTCCAGCCCGAGTCCCCGGAACGGGAGGGCTACGTACCGAACGTCGTCTACACCTGCGGCGCGATACGCCACAGCGACATGATCGTCCTGCCTTATGCGGTCTCGGACACCTTCTGCCATTTCGCCACGGTGAAGGTCGCAGCACTATTGGAAGCGATGGAGCCGGGCTGCGCAGTCATAAATGCGCCCGGCAAAGACAAGCGGCCTTACGCCGGACAACCCACTCTCGAAAGCGAAAAGCCATGACCGAACGTCCCATCAAGGTCGGCGACACCGTGCGCCTGTCGTTCGGCTTCGCCGATCGCTCTGGAGAGGGCGACTACGAGATTATTCGCGTGATGCCGGCGCGGGAGAGCGGTGAGCGTCATTACCGGGTTCGAGGCATCGACGGCCGCGAAAGGGCGATCGGTCACAACCAGATCATTGTTTCAAAAGCAAAGGCCAAATCGCCGGTATCCGGCTCTCGGGAATGATCAGGAGCGGCCCGGCATCGACCAGGAGGCTGTCGCCGCCCATCAGGAGGAAAGCAGAATGACCGAACGCTCGAAATCACGCACCCAGGCAGAGGCTGCATTCCTGAAGACGCAGACGCAATCGCTGTCGCGGAATCGCCTTCTGTCGGAGACCGAAAGCCTCAACCAGGAGCGCGACGCGAAGACGGCCCGGCTGAAGGAACAGCGGCTGCGCAAGGAGGCTGATGAGCGCGCAGGCGGCGCTACAGTCCCGTCGAAGAATCTGCCGTGAAGCCGCTGAGCTCTCGACGCGGCATCGCGATCGTCGATCGTCAGCCCTGCTAAGCGGCTTGGTTGTTCAACAGGCGGCGATAGTGATCGGCCTGCTGATAGAAGCGCTCGGCTTCAACTTTGTCACCGATCATTTCCGACCTGCGTGCGAGGGTGAGCGTGCGCTGGTATCTTGCCTGAAGGTTGGGCGTTCGCGGTGCCTCGGCCAGGCCACCTCGATTCTGAGGGCGCCGCGCGCGATGATGCAAATCCATGGTTCTTTTCCCCTTAACCCAGGATCTCAGCGACGATCTCACGCAATTCAGCGCGTGAGAGACCGCCGGAAACGGGTTTGCAGATCGGTGCAGGGAGCGGAGACAGGGGTGCCGGCGCTGCCTTGCCGATACGGTGTTCTTTTTTGGTCTTGTCGATGGTCTTGTTCATATGAATCCCATGGCGCGCGGCTCGGCCACGCGACGTGTCAGGCAGCCGGCACAATGCCGGCAGCGGATGCCGCAAAGCGGCGAGCGATGTCGAAAGAAAAAGAAGTCGGGCAAACCGCGAGTTCGCGATGCCAGCTAAGCGACTCCGTCGATCATTTATTATTAGTCGATCATTGTGGCCGTTTGAGGTCCCTGCGAGGCCACACCCAGCGGGAGCGCGCCACGCGTTTCTTTCAAGCGACTTGGTTGAACTCCGGCAACGGGCGCCCCACGACTGCCATGTAGTGATCCGTCCAGTTGGTAACGGCAAGCTCGATCGCTATCCCGCCTTCACAGTGAAGAAGGATTTTGTAGGAGAACTCGCTCGGATCGGCAGTTTCCGTATCGCAGATCAGATATCCGACCCAATGATGCTCCTGATGCGTGCCGAACTGATATTTGGCGTGCAGCCTTCGGCCACTGCGTAAAGTGACCGACCCAGTTCCGTTGAGCATGGTTTGTGTCTCCGCTTGGCGGCGTGACAGGCGCCGCGACGGTCATTTCCAGAAGCGGTATGGAGACAACTGTAGTTGAACAAACCGCCCTTTCGCCGGACATCGCAAGTCACGTTTCGGGTACGAAGGAAAATCTGCAGATGCTGACCTCGATGAAGGCGATAGCGTAACAGCCGAAGCTTGGTTGGCGGCCGGAACCGGGATCACGACGTCAGGCCCGATTTGCGTAGGGAGGCACATCGACGAGCGTCCCGATGAGGCGGAGCAAGGCCTGTTGCTCGGGACGGTCCGACTTTCCGGAGACGAGGAAGGCTCCCAACTCGATATGCGACAGCTGGCCGCCTCCCGGACCGTTCGGTTGATGGATCACGAATGCTGCGCCGCTCGTCGGCTCCCGCCCCAGAAACCAGCAGTCACCGGTGGGGCTGCGATATAGCTCTCGCCGTTCGCTCATGATGTCGCGTGCTCCTGCGATTGACGATGGCTGGACAAACGCGAGGTCGCCACGCGAGACCGGCCGAAGCCTATCCGCTGTCCTCGCCAGTCCTTTACACGCGGCCGAAAGCTCCGGCCTTTACTAGCGGAAGTCGTCGGCCGAGAGCCGATGATAGCCCCCGCGCTTCTTCAGATAGGCGGAGCGAGCGGCCCGCAATATGGCTGAGCGATTGAGGTCGAATGCGACGAGGAACGACCCCTCGCTTCCGTCGATGATAGCGGGGCTTAAAGTCCGCAGAACGTCGAGCTCGATCTGGAACATCACTTCCAATGACGCTTCAGAGCCCCAGAAGCTTACGCAGCCGCGGCCGGGTTCGTAACGCCGGATCGAGTTGGGAAAGTCGAGGCTCATGACCTGCGCCCTGCGCCAAGACGCACCAGCTCAGCCTGATAGGCATCGACATGGCGCCGCTTCCGCTTCTTTTGCAGCCAGATGCCAACGGGAAATGCGATCAGCGAGCCAACAACAATCAACGACAAATGGGGGATCAGAGGCACGTCATAAAACCTGCCCGCTCCCCACATGCCGACGCTGAAGAGCGCCATGCCGATCATTCCATAGGTCAGCGCCGACGCCTCCGGCGCCGGGGCATAGCCAGCGGCTGCAAACCGAGCCTTTTCCATATGCGGTTCCATGGGAGGCATCATTTCAGCACGAGTGCGAAGGCCAGTGCGAACGCGGCGATGAGGCCACCATGCGCGAGCCAAACCAGATAGCGATCTGCGGCCCAAACACGATAAATGAACCACTGCCCGGAAATATTTGTCATGGCTGGGCTCCGTTTGGCCCAGATCGGGGCGCTTCGCGCAAATGCTCTGAAGTAAAATCCCGATGCGTTTCGAGACTGCCTTAAAATGGTGCGCGCAGGATAATCTTGCAAGGCAAGGGTAGCGTCCGAGGACGTGGTGTAATTTCGGGGAGCGCTTTCGGTGGAAACAGCGGTGGAGAATCCGCTGCGTTTTTGGCCAAAACCGGTGTGGGCACCGGGTCCGTTTGAGAAGGTGGAGTTGCAAGACTTCGACCTGACCGAAACGGAGAACCCGATGACCGAGGACAGATTAGCGCTTGCCGAGCTTTCCGCGAAGAGCGGCGACCCTGATTTTCTGCGCGCGATCGCCGAGAGCGTGCTGCAACTGATCATGGAGGCCGATGTCGATGGCCTGATCGGGGCTGGGCGATACGAGCGCGGCGAAGCCCGGCAGACCTGGCGCAATGGCTACCGTGACCGGACGCTCGACACCCGGCTGGGCACGCTGAACCTGAAAATCCCGAAGATGCGCAGCGGAGCCTACTTCCCCGGCTTCCTGGAGCCGAGGAAGACGGTGGAGAAGGCGCTGGTCGCCGTCATCCAGGAAGCCTGGATCAACGGCGTCTCGACCCGCAAGGTCGATGAACTGGTGCAGGCCATGGGGATGACGGGCATCTCGAAATCGTCGGTGTCGAAGCTGTGCAAGGACATCGACGAGCGGGTGAACGCCTTCCTCAAGCGCCCGTTGTCCGGCGACTGGCCCTATCTGTGGCTCGACGCCACCTATCTGAAGATGCGCGAGGGTGGGCGTATTGTCTCCGTGGCGGCGATAATCGCGGTCGCCGTCGATACCGACGGAAAGAGGGAGATCGTCGGCCTTCACATCGGCCCGTCCGAAGCCGAGCCGTTCTGGACCTCGTTCCTGCGCGATCTGGTGCGCAGGGGACTGACCGGGGTCAAGCTGGTCATCTCGGATGCCCATGAAGGGCTGAAGGCGGCCCTTGTCCGCGTGCTCGGCGCGACATGGCAACGGTGCCGGGTTCATGCGATGCGCAATGCGCTGGCCTACGTTCCCAAGGGCCAGCACACCATGGTCGCCGCCGCGATCCGGCAGGCGTTCATCCAGCCCGACCACGACAGTGCCGTGCAGACCTGGCGGCATGTCGCCGACCAACTCCGCGCCAGATGGCCGAAGCTGGGAAGCTTCATGGATGATGCGGAAGCCGATGTGCTCGCCTACATGGCCTTCCCCGCCCAGCACCGCTCGAAGCTGCACAGCACGAATCCGCTGGAGCGGCTCAACAAGGAGGTGAAGCGCCGGGCCGATGTCGTCGGCATCTTCCCGAACGAGGACAGCATCGTCCGCCTGATCGGAGCCGTCCTGCTCGAAGCCAACGACGAGTGGCAGCTTCAGCATCGATACATGCAGGTCGAGGCCATGGCGGACCTCAACACACCGGCGATCGAGGACGAAAGGCCCCTTCAGATTACACCAAAGGCCGCCTGATCATGACGGCCCGGTCCCACACCCGAAATTACACCACATTGACGGACGCTATCAAGGCAAGGAGCAATTATTTCCATTCTGACAATCATAACCGCATTCAGCGAACGATAGATCGATACCCTGATCGAACGCCCCCACCTGATACCTCGGTTTCTCGCGCGGGCCGCCTTAGCTTTTGATATTGCTGGCGAGCTCCGCCTTCATAAAATCCCCGGCGAAAGAAACCCCTCGGAGGAAGGAGCATGCCGTTCTCGTCATTGAGTGATCCAGTTGACCTCGCCCGGGCGCAGGCAGCCCTGGAGGCCGCGTGGAACGAAGTCAGATCGACCATTCCTGATGCGTTCGATGAGCGAGAGCGAACCAGGCTGGCCTATATCGTGGCTGCGCTGGTGGCGATCGCGGAAGATGAAGATGACCTGGCGCGGCGGGCCATCGAGCGATACCGACAATCTGCCGTTGCCTGAAGGCGATGCGGCCTTTCGTGGAGCCTGCCCATTGGAGGCACGAGCCTTGCCGGCGCGCGCGAAGAGCTTCGCCAGATCGTCGGAGAGATATCGGGATGAGGGCCGCCGGCTGTCCGTGACGACCACAGCTCACGCAGCCGGCGCTATCGCATACGCCCGAAACACGGCCCCATAGAAGCAGCCGGAAGCCACCAGAACGAAGCCGTGCCAGATCGCATTCTGGAACGGCAGGCTTTCCCAGATATGGAAGATGACGCCGATCGAATAGAGGGTGCCGCCTGCGACGATCAGCCAGAGGGTCATCGCGGGCAGGAGGCTGACACTTTCCCAGATCAGGAGCCCGCTCCAGCCGATCAGGAGATAGAGCGCAATCGACAGCCGGTCGAACCGGCTGGGCAAAGCCACTTTGATCGCAACGCCGGCAGCGGCCGCGAGCCACACGATGACGAGCAGAACCTGGGCAAAAATGCTGGCGCTCAGCTTTATCAGGAACGGGGTGTAGGTGCCGGCGATCAGCACGTAGATCGCCGAATGGTCGAACCGCCTGATGAACCATTTTCGCGGTGATATCGGCCACATGTTGTAGGTGGCCGAGACGATCAGAACGGCGAGCAGCGCTGCGCCATAGATCGAAACGGTCAGCAGGTCGAATATCGGGGCGCTGTTCGCGACCTGGACGATCAACGTCGCGACGGCAGCCAACCCAAGGGCGACGCCAAGGACATGGATCACGCCGTCAGCCCAGAGCTCGGCGCGCCTGAAGACGAAGCGTCCTACGGCGGGAATGTCAACGGCGGTCGGATTCCAGGCCAGCGTGGCGGAGTAAAAGCAGGCCACTGGCGTTGAGGGTGGCGGATATGGCAGGGGCCCCGATCGGGGCCCCTGCCATATCGCGCTGTCGGGATTGATCAGGGGATGATCTCGCCGGTTTCTGGATCGGCTTCGTTGGCGGTGGTCTGTTTTTGCCCCGCCGCGGCGGAGGCGCGCCGGCGGCCGGCCGATTGTTTGAGGCGGTAGCTGTCGCCGTTCATGGCGAGGATGCTGACGTGGTGGGTCAGGCGATCGAGCAGCGCGCCGGTGAGGCGCTCCGATCCCAGGACGGACGTCCAGTCCTCGAAGGGCAGGTTCGAGGTGACGATGGTTGAGCCGCGCTCGTAGCGTTGCGAGAAGATCTCGAACAGGAGCTCGGCGCCGGTCGGCGACAGCGGCACATAGCCGAGCTCGTCGACGATCAGCAGCTTGACCGCCTGCAACTCGCGCTGGAGCCTGAGCAGGCGCTTCTCGTCGCGGGCTTCGAGGAGCTGGTTGACCAGCGAAGCCGCCGTCGTGAAGGCGACGGAGAAGCCCTTCTGGCAAGCGGCCAGCCCGAGCGCGAGGGCGACATGGGTCTTGCCGGTGCCGCTGTTGCCGAGCGCGATGATGTTCTCCCGGCGCAGGATGTAGCCGCAGCGCGCCAGCTCCAGCACGAGCATCTTGTTCAGGCTCGGGATCGCCGTGAAGTCGAAGGTGTCGAAGCTCTTCACCGCTGGGAAGCGCGCCGCCCGGATCCGCCGCTCGACCGTGCGCCGCTCCCGGTCGATCAGTTCGAGCTCGACCAACCGTAGCAGGTAGCGGGGATGATCGACGCCGTCGCGGGAGCATTCCCGTGCCACCTTGTCGTACTCGCGCAGGACGGTTGGCAGCTTCAGTTGCTTGAGGTGGTGCGCCAGCAGGACCTGCGGCGTTCCAGCGGTCGTGCCCGCCGGCATCGTCTCTTTCCCCGAGCCCGTCATGCCGCGGCTCCCGGCAGGAGCACGGCGTAATCGGCCGCCGAGGTCGTCTTCACCGTAGTCCTCGGCAGATACGGATAGGCCGCCAGATCCAGACGGGCCGGGCGCCGTTCCAGCCGCGCCAGCGCGATCAGCTTCACCGCATCGAAGCCGATCGCGCCCAGCCGGATCGCCTCGCCGACGGCGAAGCTCACGACCTCGCGCGGCAAGGCCTCCAGCAGCCGCAGCACCTGGATGAACTCGCGCTTGCCGCGATTGCCCATGCGCGCTTCCAGGAGATGGCGCAGGTGCTGGAAGGCCTCGGGCAGGTCCCAGCCCTGCAAGGCCGCGGCCTGGTCGAGGGCGTTCGGCTTCTCCTCGATTAGCGCCAGATAGTGCAGCGGATCGGAGACGAACACGCCCGTCCCGTAATTGCGGGGATGGCGGGCAATCTCCTCGCCCCGGCACAGGATCACGACCTCCTCGACGAAGCCCTTCACCACCACGTCCTGGAAGCCATAGGCCGTCGGGACCGAGTAGTCGTTCGACCGATATCGGACCAGCGCCGTCGACGAGACCCGCGCACCACGCTTCTCGCACGGCTCCAGCGGCACTGCCGGCAAAGGGCGCAAGACCCCGAGATCGGCAACAAGCCGCTCTCCGATCGTCTGGGCATGCCGGCCGGCCCGCTCGTCCTGTCGCCGGCGGCAGCGCTCGGCCAACATCGCGTTCAGTTCGGCGAAGCTCGCCGCCAAAGGGATCGGCGTCATGAAGTTCGAGCGGGCATACTTCACCAGCCCCTCGACCTTGCCCTTGTCATTGCCCTTGCCCGGGCGCCCGAACCGATCCCGGAACAGATAGTGGCTCACCAGCTCCGTGAAGGCCCGCGTCCGCTCGCGCCGGCCATCGCCGCAGATCTTCGCCACCGCAATGCGGGTGTTGTCATAGAGGATCGACAGCGGCACACCGCCGAAGAAGCCAAAAGCCGAGACGTGACCGTCCAGGAACGCTTCCGTCGTCTCGCGCGGATACGCCTTCACGAAGCAGGCATCCGACTGTGGCAGGTCCAGGCAGAAGAAGTGGATCTTCTGCCGCACGCCGCCGATCACCGCCAGCGCCTCGCCAAAATCCACCTGGGCGTGACCGGGCGGATGGGCCAGCGGAACGAAGGTCTCGCGGCCCCGCGCCCGGCAGAGCCGCACATGGTCCTTCACCACCGTGTAGCCGCCGGCAAAGCCGTGCTCGTCCCGCAGCCGCTCGAAGATCCGCTTCGCCGTATGGCGCTGCTTCACCGGAGACGCCCGGTCTCCGTCCAGGATCGCCTCAATCACCGGCAGCAGCGGACCGAGCTTCGGCTTCTCGACCGGCTTCGTGCGCGTGTAGCCCGGAGGGATCGAGAACCGGCACATCTTGGCGATCGTTTCGCGGCTCAGCCCGAACACGCGAGCCGCTTCCCGTCGGCTCTGCTTTTGATTGAAAACGAAATCGCGAACCGCCGCGTAGACCTCCACAGCGAACATCCCCGCCGACCCCGAAAGGGATCAGCCTATCCAGTGGACGACTTTTACGCCGCCCGCGCCCGCACAAACGCAGGCGCTTCACTGGATGGTTTTCTCACCGCCCTGCACAGCTGTTTGGATTGTTGAAGCATGTTGCTTCTCCTTGCGTTGTGGTCGATCGCTGGATCTTCAGTGCGAGCGAGCCGAAAGCAAAAAAGGCCGAGCATGAGCCCGGCCTTTCCGATGGCTATGGTCAAGGCGCCAGTACATCCGTGGTCGCCGATGACGCATTGCCTGATTTACGCTGTCTGGAGCTGCTCCGCCGCCATCTTCCCGGACTTGTTGTCGCGAGCGACCTCAAACCCGATCTTCTGGCCCTCGCGGAGATCCCGCATGCCAGCCCGCTCTACGGCGGAGACATGCACGAACACGTCCTGACCGCCATCGTCAGGCTGGATGAAGCCGAAGCCCTTGGTGGAATTGAACCATTTCACGGTGCCGGTGGTCATGAAAACCCTCCTTTTGGCAAACTCTGTCGCTCCCCGACAGAATATCGGATGAGTTCAGAACGATTTTGAAAGGGGGGATCATCGATGTCGCGCAGGAGGCGCGATAAAACAAAAACCAACCAAGCAATCTCGATGCGCTTATATCTAGATGATAACTTTTAAAGATGCAAGGAAATTCTTTCTTGGCGATTCCGAAATATGAAATGGTTGCCTTTTTATTTTCCGGAGGCCGTTTCTCACAATGCCTGAGGCGGAGGTTTATCGCAGAGGTCGAATGCGACGCCGTGATCTTTCGACGACGATCCCGTTAGCAAACCCAGCCGCGACGCCTCAAGGCCAATGAGCCACGGCAGCGACACGCGACATTGCCAAAGCTACGATGGCACTCCACAGCCATGACGGCGAACCGATCTCGGAACTGGCAACAAAGGACGCCAGGGCGCCTTCATCCATCGCGTGCCCGAACGGGACTTGTCGCTCTCCCGCCCAAGCAGCCTAGGCTGTTCCCCGGTTCGGGTGATGCGATCCGGCCTTTGCTGATCGACAAGCCTCTTGATCACGTGATGGCGAGCCGGGGCCGTGGAGAAAAGATAGAGCAGAGGGGATCGGCGCTTCCCAGGCGGCGAGACCAGCCACCAGATCGCTGCCGCGCCCAATCATGTTCGGGCATCGCAGGCCCATCCCAGGGTCTTGGCGACTTGAACGATCGCGCGAGGAATGCCCTGCGCGAACGATCGCCTGGCTCTCTCCTAGCATCCCCCGACTCCCAGGCGGATGCGAGTAATGCGCAACAACGGTGCCCCCCGCTGCGTAGCATTCAGATTATGCGAACCCGTATCCTCCGCACGTTTGCCCGGTGCGTTTGGCGGCACCGGGCTCTTGTCGTGTCAGGCGTGGCCGCGCGAGCCCTCCCTGCGGCGTCCTGCGAAGGCAGCCATATCGGGCGCGAGAAGGTCGTGCTTTTCCGCCCAGGATGCGAACAGGCCGCGCGCTGTATCAGCTTCGATCTCGCCACGGATCGCTGCCAGGCATCCTTTCAGCGCGAAGCCGTGTACGGGATCCCGCCTGCTCACCGGCCAGTCGGCCAGGAACATGTAGGCCTCCATCGCGGATGCGACCGCGGTCGGATGCCCAAAGCCGGTCAGGATCACGACCGGCCTCTCAAAGTCGTCTGATGTCATCATGCAGTCCTCCCCAGGCGGGGAACGATCGCCAACATTGCCATAGCCATATCCTCCTGGAAGCAACATGGATCCGGTTTGGTTGATCGCCGCGTCGCGCACGCTTTGGCTCTTCGCGGCTGCCATCATTTTGGGAGGCTCGCCCGCGGGGTCAAGTCCGCGGGCGCATCGACATCACTGCAGCCGGAATTCGCCGCTCACCGCACTGAGATCGGCCGGGCCGATCAGATCCTTGTGAGCCACGGTGATGCGGAACAGCTTGCCGTCGAGCTCGGCCTGCCAGAAGGCGAGGAACTTGTTGAGCTCGGGGAAGCGCGGGGCGAGGTCGTAATCCTGCCAGATATATTCCTGCAGGATCGAAGGGTGATCGGGCAATCGGTAGAGAATGCCGGCGGTGGTCAATCCGTAGCCGGCGATCTGGCGGGCGAAGTCCGTCGAAGCCATTCCTTTCAGCTCCCTGGTTTCAATGCGCCGATGGCAGCGGATTTTCAAAGCCCTGGCAAGATGAAAGGTTGCGTTTGTGATGCCTTTTCAGCCTGTTAGCACTCAATCAAAAAAAGTGCTGCCGGCCTCTTGAAGGCGAAAATCGGGCAACCCAAATCATCGCGCGGGCACGGCGCCTCAGGGGCGCGCGGAACCTCGCCGCGAGACCCGCACAGGGCCGGCCCGCTTTGACATGTGACCGACATGGAAATTGGAGGAACTCATGAAGTTTCGGCCACTGCATGACCGCGTCGTCGTGAAGCGCATCGACGCCGAGGAGAAGACCAAGGGCGGGATCATCATTCCCGATACCGCCAAGGAAAAGCCGCAGGAGGGCGAGGTCGTCGCCGTCGGCGCCGGCGCGCGCGACGAAACCGGCAAGCTCGTGCCGCCAGACGTCAAGGTCGGCGACCGCGTGCTCTTCGGCAAATGGAGCGGCACCGAGGTCAAGATCGATGGCCAGGATCTCCTGATCATGAAGGAGGCCGACATCATGGGCGTCGTCGAGACGACGGCCGCCCTCAAGAAGGCCGCCTGACGGGGCCTTCATCCCACATCATCAACCTGAAACCTCAAGTCTGAAGGAGTGAGGAATCATGGCTGCGAAGGACGTGAAGTTTTCGCAGGACGCGCGCGAGCGGATGCTGCGCGGCGTCGACACGCTTGCCAATGCCGTGAAGGTCACGCTGGGTCCGAAGGGCCGCAATGTCGTGATCGAGAAGTCTTTCGGTGCGCCCCGCATCACCAAGGACGGCGTCACCGTCGCCAAGGAGATCGAACTTTCCGACAAGTTCGAGAACATGGGCGCCCAGATGGTCCGCGAGGTGGCCTCGAAGCAGAACGACGCCGCCGGCGACGGTACCACGACAGCGACCGTACTCGCCCAGGCGATCGTCCGCGAGGGCGCCAAGGCGGTCGCCGCCGGCATCAACCCGATGGACCTGAAGCGCGGCATCGATCTCGCCGTCGAGGCGGTGACGAAGTCGCTCGGCGAGCATTCCAAGACCATCACCGGCTCGGAGGAGGTCGCGCAGGTCGGCACCATCTCCGCCAATGGCGACCGCACGATCGGCGAGATGATCGCCGAGGCGATGAAGAAGGTCGGCAACGAGGGCGTCATCACCGTCGAGGAAGCCAAGACCGCCGAGACCGAGCTCGACGTCGTCGAAGGCATGCAGTTCGACCGCGGCTATCTCTCGCCCTATTTCGTGACCAACACCGAGAAGATGGTCGCGGAGCTGGAAGACCCCTACATCCTGATCCACGAGAAGAAGCTCTCGGGGCTCCAGACGATGCTGCCGCTTCTGGAAGCGGTCGTCCAGACCGGAAAGCCCCTGCTGATCGTGGCGGAGGACGTCGAGGGCGAGGCTCTCGCCACGCTCGTCGTCAACAAGCTCCGTGGCGGCCTGAAGGTCGCGGCCGTCAAGGCTCCGGGCTTCGGTGACCGCCGCAAGGCCATGCTGGAGGACATCGCGATCCTGACCGGCGGCACCGCGGTCAGCGAGGATCTCGGCATCAAGCTGGAGAACGTGACCCTCCAGATGCTCGGCCGCGCCAAGAAGGTCCGGATCGAGAAGGAGAACACCACGATCGTCGACGGCGCCGGCAAGAAGACCGAGATCGACGCCCGCGTCGCGCAGATCAAGGCGCAGATCGAGGAGACCACCTCGGATTACGACCGCGAGAAGCTCCAGGAACGCCTGGCCAAGCTCGCCGGCGGCGTCGCGGTCATCCGCGTCGGCGGCGCGACCGAGGTCGAGGTCAAGGAGAAGAAGGACCGCGTCGACGATGCCCTGAACGCGACCCGGGCCGCGATGGAAGAAGGCATCCTGCCGGGCGGCGGCGTTGCCCTTCTGCGCGCGGTCAAGGCGCTCGAAGGTATCGTGCCCGGCAATGACGACCAGAAGACCGGTGTCGAGATCGTCCGCAAGGCGATCACCGCTCCTGCGCGCCAGATCGTCGAGAATGCCGGTGGCGACGGCGCGGTCGTGGTGGGCAAGCTGCTGGAGTCTTCCGATTATGCCTGGGGCTACGACGCCCAGACCGGCGCGTACGGCGATCTGGTCAAGGCCGGCATCATCGACCCGACCAAGGTCGTGCGCACGGCGATCCAGGACGCGGCGTCGGTCGCGGGCTTGCTGATCACCACCGAGGCGATGATCGCCGAGGCGCCGAAGAAGGATCCGGCACCGGCCATGCCCGCTGGCGGCATGGACTATTGAGCATCGGGGGCGCCGCGGCTTCCGCGGCGCCCTCTCCCCACATCAATATCCCGGGGATGCCGAGGGGAAGGCCATGCCTTTTTCATCACTGACCGATCCCGTCGATCTGGCCCGTGCCGAAGCTGCTCTCGAAAAGGCATGGGCGGAACTCAAGCCGTCGCTTTCGGCGGGCTCTGACGAGCTGGAGCGAAACAACCTCGCCTATATCGTGGCTGCGTTGGTTCCGCTGGCACTCGACGAGGATGATCTCGTACAGCGTGCGATCGACCGGTTTCGCGAGAAGGCCTAGGCGAAAGGCTCCGTGAAAGCCCCTGCATTCTCTCCATCGCATCAGACATCCTATATGACCGACGGCACACAACCTAAGGAAATCTCCCCTTCCGACCGCTTCAAGGCCCTCCTTACGAATGCCGAGAGCGCGACATATGGGCTCAAGGACAATCTCCTGGCCGTCATGACGCGGGATGGATCGGCGACGTGGCAGACTGTCGCCGCTCACATCGAAGCTCAGTTGCCCGGCGCCGGCGAGTTCGCGACCGCGCGGCTGAACGCCATACTTGCTCTGATCAGGACGCTATCCAACCGGCAAACATCCGGGAGCGGGTGAGCGCCGCTCTCTATACCCCCCGGCCGTCAGCAAACAGGCTGGCTCGCCGCGGTCCCGCGCGATATCGCTCTCTGCCAGCGTCTCCCCGCTGCCAATCTATTCGAGAAATCCGAATGACAACGACCGCCACAGCCGAGCATCGCAGCTTCGAAGCCGACGTCTCCCGCCTTCTGCACATGATGGTGCATTCGGTCTATTCCGACCGGGACGTCTTTCTGCGCGAGCTGATCTCGAACGCAGCCGACGCCTGCGAGAAGCTGCGCTACGAAGCGATCGGCAACCCCGAACTTCTGGGGGGCGACCCGAAGCCCGCGATCACCATCTCGGCCGATCCGGAGGCCAGCAGGCTGACCATTGCCGACAACGGCATCGGTATGAGCCATGACGAGATGATCGAAGCTCTCGGGACGATCGCCCGCTCCGGTACGCGCAGCTTCATGGAGCGGGTCGCTAACACCGAAGGCAAGGACGGCGCGCAGCTCATCGGCCAGTTCGGCGTCGGCTTCTATTCCGCCTTCATGGTGGCCGAGAAGGTCGAGGTCGTAAGCCGTCGCGCCGGTAACACCGAAGCCTGGACCTGGTCCTCGGACGGCAAGGGCGAATTCACCGTGGCGCCTGCGTTGCTGGACGAGGCTCCTTTGCGCGGGACGCGGGTGACGCTGCACCTATTGGAGGAAGCCAAGACCTATGCCGAGCGCTGGACACTGGAGCGCATCGTCAAGGAACAGTCCGGCCATGTTCCGGTCCCGATTTCGCTGATCACGGAGCCGGGCGCAGATGCGGTCGCCCTTTCGGATGGGGCCGCACTCTGGACGAGGCCGAAGAGCGAGATCACCAGGGACGAATACGCCGATTTCTACCGCAGCGTTGCGGGACAATATGACGAGCCGGCGGCCACGATCCATTTTCGTGCCGAAGGCCTGCACGAATATACGGCGCTGGCTTTCGTCCCGGGCGCGCGTCCGTTCGATCTCTTCGACGCCGATCGGAAGGGCCGGATCAAGCTCTACGTGAAGCGCGTCTTCATTACGGACGAAGCCGAACTCCTTCCGCGCTACCTGCGCTTCGTCCGCGGCATTGTCGACACCGCCGACCTGCCGCTCAACGTTTCCCGCGAGATGATCCAGGACAGCCCGCTGCTCGCTGCGATCAAGAAAGGCGTCACCAACCGTGTCCTTTCCGATCTCGCGAAACTGGCCGATCAGGATCCGGACACGTTCCGACTGATCTGGGACAATTTCGGCGTCGTCATCAAGGAAGGGCTTTACGAGGACTTCGCGCGGCGGGAACAGCTACTCGACCTCGCTCGCTTCCGAACGACAGCCTCCAGTGAGGGGTGGCGCAGCCTCAAGGACTATGTCGGCGCACTGAAGGACAATCAGACCGCGATCTACTATATCGCCGGTGACGATGCCTCCCGGATCGCCAACTCCCCGCAGCTCGAAGGCTTCCGTGCGCGCGGCATCGAGGTGCTGCTGCTGTCGGATCCGATCGACAGTTTCTGGGCGTCGGCAGCCCCGGATTTCGAAGGCAAGCCGTTCAAGTCGGTGACGCAAGGTACGGCTGATCTCGGTCTGATCCCGCTGCTCGACGGCGCAGCGCCTCCTTCGGCTGAAACGAGTGAGAAGGTCGGCGCTCTGATCGCATCGATGAAGGAGATTCTGGCCGAAGAGGTCGCGGATGTGCGATCTTCCGATAGACTCACGGAGAGCGCGGTCTGTCTCGTGGCCTCGGATAAGGGGCCGGATCGCCAGTTCGAGCGTTTGCTCAGCGCCGCAGGACGAGTGGAGAGTGCGGCCAAGCCGATCCTCGAGGTCAACCCGCGTCATGCGATGGTCTCAGCGCTGGCGTCTGTCGAGGATGCTACGCTGCGTAGCGACATCGCCCATCTGATTTTGGATACCGCTCGCGTCTTGGATGGCGAGCGCCCGACAAACGCGAACGCATTCGCTGAAAGGCTCAACCGGCTTGTTACGCGAAGCTTTGGCGATGGCTGAGCGGCGAAGCCAATGAACGCGTGGCCGTGCGGTCAGGCAATTCGGTTAGGCGCTGCCCCATTTCGCTCAACTTCGAATGTCCGGTTGCTGGCAATCGGCGAATGTCCGCTTGTTTGAAGGGTTTCGGATGCCGGCCCGCGCGAGCGGGTTTGGACCGGGCTGAGGGCCGGCGTTCGAAAGCCTCCAGTGGAGGAAGCTGCGGCCCAAGGCCGCGCTATGGGGATTTCGCCGCGCGGCCGGTCCTGCGGGATCGTGCGAGGCGCGGGACAGCGGCGCGACGCTCCGACCGAGATGCCCAGGAGCCGGCGCTTGGCTGCACATGGGACATATCCGGACCCACCGCGATCTCCATTTCCGCGATCGGGCCGAACGCGATCGCCCGCTCTCTGGCCGAGACAGGTAGTGCTTCCTCAGGTGTTCGCCGCGGCGCCATGGTCATGATGTGTCGATCCTGACGGCGAGGATGGTGCGCGGCGCTGTGCCCGGCGCGAAGCGCTCGACGAGGATCATGCGGCCACTGCAGCATGGGCATGGTGGACAACAGTTATCCTGCGGCTCGCCCGTCTCGGCACAACCATTTGCGTCGTGTTCTTGCGGCGCGGCCGCTGGGCTCGCGGCCGCGATGATCTGCCTGATGCGGGCGATAGTATCGGCGCGCCAGCTGGAGGCGAGCAGGCCGTAGTGGCGGATGCGGTTGAAGCCGTCGGGCAGGGCGTGGAGCAGAAAGCGGCGGATGAACTCATGCGCCGACAGCGTCACGGTCTTGCGCCAGGCCTTGCCGGCCGAGCGGACGCGATAGTCCTTCCAGCGGAAGGTGACACCGCGCCGGTCCATGGCGACGAGGCGGCTGTTCCGCACTCACGCGCTCTGGCCGCAAACCGCGCATCTGCCGCTACGCGTCCGATCGGCCATCGACGCGCTCGCGGGGGCGCTGCCGGGAAGCGCCGAATTGTAAAGGCCAGCACGCGGCATCGTCGACCGAACCCCTTCCAGTGCGAGCTTGCTCCACGCCGATCCTCCAGCAGCCTTGACCAGGCAAGAGGATCAGCGCCGGAACGGCGACGAGGTCTTCTCCGGCCCGCCGTGCTCGGTCTGCTTGGAGTCGATGGGCGTATCGGGCGAGGAGCGCATCAGACTTTCGCCACGGGCTCGGATGGCGGCGGCATGCACACGAAAATCCGCCGGCGTGCCGGGCGCAGGCGTCGCAGCGGCCCGGAAAGTCGGCGCCGCCTCGAAAACGAAAGGGTCAGGATCAATGGTCCGATCTCCCGACGGCTCCCGCGAAGCCGCGCGCAGTTCCAGCGCTTCCACTCGTTCCGCATCGGGGATCGGCGTCGCGTCCTGCTCCCAGCCGGAGGCGCCACCGCCGTAGTGCCGCCGCCGCGTGCGCGTGGAAGCATGACCGGCCAGCGCCGCGATCTGCCAGGGAGACAACCCGGCGGCGGTCCAGACGCCGATCGCGATATGGCGGAATGCGTAGAACGACACTCGGGCGATCTCGGTATTCTCGCACATCCGGGCCAGCAGCTCCGCCGCAGCCCTGTGCCAGCGATGATAGCTTCCATGTTTCGAGATGGCACGCCGCAACAGGTCGAGAAGGACCGGCACGGCTTCGCGCTGCCGCTCCGAAAGATGAACCAGCGGGACTCGCCGCGTCGGAAAAATGGCCCGGGTGTCGGACAGTTTCGCCTGCCTGATAACCAGATCGCCCCCCTCGATCAGAGCATGTCGCCACTCGCACAGACGGCATCCGATGCGCGGCGCGAAGAAGAGCAGCAGCGCCAGCACCAGAACCGGGCTCTCGACGCCTTCGGCCTTGGCTCTGTCCGCCAGAGCCTTGAAGAGCCGCCGCGCCTCCGCCTTCGGAATATGAATACGCTTCTTCGACGATGTCCTTGGTTCGGGCGGGATACCCCTCCGCTTGGCGAGCGCGGCGTAAACTTCGCCGACATGCCTGTCCCGTCGCTCGTCGGAGTATCGCAGCTCACTGCAGAGTTTTGCTAGTATCGCCGCATATTCCTGACGATAGAGCGATACCGTATTCTGCGTCAGCACGCCTGGATCCGTCGCCACGTCGATGAGCAGAGCCTCGATCGGATCTATGATCTCCGGATGCCGGCGAAGAGCACGCGCGAGATGTCGCCTGCCGGCACTGAGATAGGCAGCATCGGTTTCGGGCCTGCGAGACAGCTTTTTCATGCCGGCGTCCTCTTAGTCCACGTCCGAGACTGCGTCGCGAGCGAGGTCGTCGGCGGGGGCAATCATTCGGGAGCCGTCGATTTCGTCGGGTCGTCAGGGAAGCCGCGAGCGAATTCCAAGCTCCGCTCCTGTCCGCGCAAGAGGGGCGAGGAGATCGAATTCCGGCGCTCGTCGGGGAGGCCCGGGCGAGGCGGAACCGGCAAGCGCGGTGCGGGGCGCGGCATCGGCATGGGGACCGGCGAGCTCTTCGAGGCCGCATCTTCGGTCGCCGGCGCGTGGGACGTTTCGATGCCGGAAGGGCTTTCCGAAGCGGTCGGGATCGGCGGCTCTTCGGAAATCGAGGTGGTTTCGGCGGCCGGCGGATCGCCCGCCTGCACGACGCCGGGCTCTCCATCGGCCCCGCTTCCGCCCGCCGGGTCCGCTTCCTCAAGAACCGTAACCTGACCGCCCAGCCGCGCCACGAGGGCCGACACCTGCACCTGCGACGCCGTTCCCGCGAAACGCCGCCCGCTCGCGTCCTTGCGGGCGCGTTTGAGGCCGAGAGCCAAGAGGCTCTTCCCGTCCTCGGGTCCCGGTATCGCGTCGAGCACGACGTCGATCCGCACGCGCTCCTCCTCTATGGCCGTGATTCCCATCGCGGAAAGCTCGGCCCGACCGAGCTCGCGCAGCCGGTCGCGTTCCTTCGGCGACGCGAGTTTCCCCGCCATGTCCTTCACGAGGCCGATCGCGAGAGGGAAATCCGCGAGCAGGGCCATCGGGAGATGAATGCCTGCCGCCTGCCGGAGATTCTTGTGACCCTCGCCGATACAGGCGCGATGGAACGCTCGGGCGGCCTTGCGCTGATCGTCGAGCGCTTGAGAAACGGACTTCGCGATGGTAACGTCCATGAGATATCCTCCGAACCATGGGACAATTGCGAAGAATATAGTTCTGGATCCGGCTTATAACCATCATCATGGTGGGCGCGGCACAGTATAGGGCGGGTAGAGACTGAGTTGAGGGTCAGGAAGGCACTCGATGCCCACCTGATGGTCCTGGAGGTCTCTGACAGGCGCGCTGACGACGAAAAGCAGCAAAATTTCATCCGCTTCATAGAAGCCATGAGGGATGCCTCTCGACGCACCTGACGGGGCGATCACGAAGCCGTGAGCAGTATCCGTGCTGGTCGAAAATCGGGAGCTGACGCGGCCGTCGCGCTCTCGTGGCGGGGTGGTCGTCAGCCTGTTCCATCACCGATGCCGGCCGCTCGCCGCTGCGTTGTCTCGGATCACCATCCTTTCCCGATCCCGACATAGACGACGCGGCTGAGATCAGCGCCTCGCCTTCATGGCCGAGAACCTGCTGAAGCAGGAGGCGGAGTGATCGCGGCACCTCGTCACCCGGGTAGCCTTCGAGCAGCGACCACCTGTTTCGTAGTGTGCAAGAGGGGCCGGCCGTCTCCTCAAGGGATCAGCAGCAAGCTCCCGGTCGTCCGCCCCGCTTCGAGATCGGCCTGGGCGCGGGCGGCCTCGGCGAGTGGGTATTCGCCGCCGATCTCGGCGGCGATGCCCTCCTGCATCAGCGCGAGCAGGTCGGCCATACCTTGCATATAAAGCTCGGGATCGGCGGCATAGGCCATGACGCTGGGGCGAGCCAGCGACAGCGAGCGCACCGGACCGAGTTCCTCGACCGCCAGAGGCGGGATGGGGCCCGCGGCCTGGCCGATGCTGGCGACGGTGCCGAAGCGGCGAACGCAAGCCAGGGTCTTGCGCAGCATCGCGCCGCCGATGCCGTCGATGGCGAAGTCGACGCCGCATCCTCCGGTCAGGGCCGCGATCTCCGCCGGAAGATCGGCCTTGCGCCCGACGACGACGTGATCGGCGCCATGCCCAATGGCGATCCGCGCCTTCTCCGGCGAGCCCGCGGTTACGATGACCTGTGCGCCGAGACGCTTGGCCCAGCGTGTCAGCAGCGCGCCGAGGCCTCCGGCGGCGGCGTGGATCAGCAGCGTCGAGCCTTCCGTCACCGGATAGGTCCGGGTCAGCAGCATATGCGCCGTCAACCCTTTCAGCATCGAGGCTGCCGCTAGGCGCGAGGGAATGGTCTCCGGCAAAGCGACGAGTCGCGACGCGGGCAGCGAACGGGCCGTCGCATAGGCGCCGACCGGAGCCCCGGCATAGGCGACGCGATCGCCGATCGCGAAGCCGCCGACACCGTCTCCGAGCGCCTCGACACGCCCCGCCCCCTCGGCGCCGAGCACCGCCGGCAATGGCAGCGGATAGAGGCCTGTGCGCTGATAGATGTCGATGAAGTTGACGCCGATCGCCTCGTGCCGGACGCGGACCTCGCCCGGCCCCGGCGGCCGTGCCGCGGTCTCCGCTACTTCGAGCCGGTCGACCCCGCCGACGCCGACCATTCTGACGACCCTATCCATGTCCCTCGCTCCACAGGTTGCGAGGCGATGAATGGACGCTGGCGGATCGTGAAGAAATTCCCGATAAACTCCCATCGACCGTGAAAGAATTGACTGATGACGGATTGGGAGGATCTGCGCCATTTCGCGGCGCTGGCGCAGAGCGGTTCGCTCTCGGCCGCCGCGCGCCGGCTCGGCGTCGAGCATGCGACGGTGGCGCGGCGTGTCACGGCGCTGGAGCACGATCTCGCGCTCAAGCTGGTCGACCGGCGCGGTCGGCGCCTGACCTTGACGGCGGACGGCGTCAGGGTCGCCGCCCATCTCGGCGCGATGGAAGAAAGTGCGCTCGCCGTCGCCCGCGTGGCGGCCGGCGCCCGCGAGACGATCGCCGGCGAAGTCCAGATCAGCGCGCCTCACTCCCTCGCTGCGGCGAAGCTCGTCGCACCGCTCGCCGAACTGCGCAGGCGGCATCCCGGTCTCGCGCTCCACCTCCTCGGCGAGACCCGCAGCGCCTCGCTCGATCGGCGCGAGGCCGAGATCGCGATCCGGTTGAGCAGGCCGGCGGAAGGCGATCTGGTGATCCGCAAGCTCGGCGAGATCGCGTTTGCGCCTTACGCGACCGCGGCCTATCTCGCGAACACGCCCGAGACTGACCGGCGCTTCATCGGCTACGACGCGGCGTTGGAAGAGGCGCCGCAACAGGTCGCATTGCGCTCGCTCGCGGCTGATCGGCCCTTCGCACTCGTCGCCAGCACGCTGGAGATCCAGCTCGCCGCCGTGCGCGCCGGCATGGGCATCGCCATGCTGCCGGAGTTCATGGTCGAGCCCGGTCTCGATCTCACCCACGTCGCATGCGAGCCTCCCGTTCCGAGCCGCGAGGTCTGGCTGGCCATCCACGCCGATTTGCGCAACGCCGCTCCCATCCGCGCCGTCGCCGAGGCCATCGAAGCCGCGTTTCGATGATTTCGGAACATGGACGCAACGACGGCCTCGCGCCTGAGATGGCTTCTACCGGTCGGTGGGGCTCGGCCAAATAAGGTGCGGGATTTCCTCTTAGTCCACGCTGCTTTGGTTGTTAGTCCACGCCACCACGCAGGATCACGGCAGCCCATATTCCGCATCGACCTGCCGCTCTGCGCACGCCCATCATCGCCGCTTGACTTCGAGTGCGCTCGAACCCGTAGCTTGCCTGGCGTCGTGACGAGAACGGGTGACATGAAGATCGGAGATCTTGCGAGGCGATCGGGGCTGACGGCCCATACGATCCGCTATTACGAGCGGATCGGGCTGTTGCCCTATGCCGACCGGGACCGGTCTAAGCAGCGCGACTACGACGCCTCGATCCTGACCTGGATCGAATTCCTCGGCCGCCTGAAGACCACGGGCATGCCGATCCGCGAGATGCTGCGCTATGCGGCTCTACGGGACCAGGGCGTCGCCACCGGACCGGAGCGTCGCCTTCTGCTGGAGGCGCATCGGGAACAAGTGCGTGCCCGCGTCGCCGAGCTCGGCGCCTGCCTTCTCGTCCTCGACGCCAAGATCGGCGGCTATGCCGACGCGGAACAGAGGATATCGAACGATGACCCAACACATCCCGAACACCGGCGACGACCGGCTGGAGCGCGGCCGGCGCGCGCTCGCTGAGATCGACGGCGCAGCCGGCGTCAAGGTGATCGCGGCGCTCGACGGCATCGCCCCCGATTTCGCGACCTATCTCTTCGAGTTTCCCTTCGGCGACATCTATTCGCGGCCCGGGCTGGATCTGCGCTCGCGCGAGGTCGCGACCATCGCGGCGCTGGCGGCCATGGGCAACGCCGCCCCGCAGCTCAGGGTCCATATCGAGGCCGGACTCAATGTCGGGCTGTCGCGGCAGGAGATCGTCGAGATCCTGATGCAGATGGCGGTCTATGCCGGCTTTCCGGCCGCGCTGAACGGGCTCTTCGCGGCGAAGGAAGTTTTCGCCGCGCGCGACGCCGAGGCTGCCGCGCACTCGACCGGGGAGAAGGCGGCATGAGCTCGACCCGCCGCTCTCTTCTGCTGTCCGCCGCGGCCGCCTCCATGCTCGTGCCTCCGGCAGCACGGGCAGAGGTCGCCGCTCCCGTCAAGCTATGGGAAGGCTTCGCCTCGCCAGTCGGCATGGGTTTCGACGCCGCCGGGAACCTCTACGTCGCCGAATGGAGCGCCGGCCGCGTCTCCCGCATCGCACCGGACGGCCGGCGCAGCGTCTTCGCCGAAGGGCTGTCCGGCCCCTCGGGGCTCGCCATCGGCGCGGACGGCACCATCTATGTCGCCTCCTATTCGCGCGACGAGCTCTACCGCTTCACGCCGCAGGGCGAACGCAGCGTTCATGTCACCGGACTTGCGACACCGGCGGGCCTATCCTTCGACCGGGCTGGCCGGCTGCTGGTCGCCAACCGCCGCACGAACCAGATCCTCGCCGTCACCGGCGAGAACAGGCTAGAGCCCGTGGTCGAAGGACTGCGGACTCCGGTCGGGGTAGTGGAGACGCGCGATGGCGGTTTCGTCGTGGCCAATTTCGCCGGCGGCGTCACGATCGTCCGTCCGGACGGCCACCGTATCGAAGCCGGCGCGGCCTTCCGCACACCCGGCGTCGGCGTGGTGCAAACGCAAGTCGGACGCGTCTTCGTCGTCGACTATGGCGATACCACCGTCAGGGAAATCCTGATGGAAGGCTCGTCGCGCATCGTCACGGTCGGTCTATCGAGCCCGGTGGGCCTCGTGCTCTCGCCGGACGGCGCCGCCCTGCTCACCGCGACCTGGGGCGATGGCGCGATCTACCGGATTGCCATACCGAGCTGAAATGAGGATCCACCCGCGCATAATTCGCACTTCATCGTTCGAATTGCGCGGGTTCGATGAACGATCGCGTAGCGAATGCATGCTAGGAAATTCGCCGTCCGAGATGTCAACGGCGGTCGGATTCCAGGCCAGCGTGGCGGAGTAAAAGCAGGCCACTGGCGTTGAGGGTGGCGGATATGGCAGGGGCCCCGATCGGGGCCCCTGCCATATCGCGCTGTCGGGATTGATCAGGGGATGATCTCGCCGGTTTCTGGATCGGCTTCGTTGGCGGTGGTCTGTTTTTGCCCCGCCGCGGCGGAGGCGCGCCGGCGGCCGGCCGATTGTTTGAGGCGGTAGCTGTCGCCGTTCATGGCGAGGATGCTGACGTGGTGGGTCAGGCGATCGAGCAGCGCGCCGGTGAGGCGCTCCGATCCCAGGACGGACGTCCAGTCCTCGAAGGGCAGGTTCGAGGTGACGATGGTTGAGCCGCGCTCGTAGCGTTGCGAGAAGATCTCGAACAGGAGCTCGGCGCCGGTCGGCGACAGCGGCACATAGCCGAGCTCGTCGACGATCAGCAGCTTGACCGCCTGCAACTCGCGCTGGAGCCTGAGCAGGCGCTTCTCGTCGCGGGCTTCGAGGAGCTGGTTGACCAGCGAAGCCGCCGTCGTGAAGGCGACGGAGAAGCCCTTCTGGCAAGCGGCCAGCCCGAGCGCGAGGGCGACATGGGTCTTGCCGGTGCCGCTGTTGCCGAGCGCGATGATGTTCTCCCGGCGCAGGATGTAGCCGCAGCGCGCCAGCTCCAGCACGAGCATCTTGTTCAGGCTCGGGATCGCCGTGAAGTCGAAGGTGTCGAAGCTCTTCACCGCTGGGAAGCGCGCCGCCCGGATCCGCCGCTCGACCGTGCGCCGCTCCCGGTCGATCAGTTCGAGCTCGACCAACCGTAGCAGGTAGCGGGGATGATCGACGCCGTCGCGGGAGCATTCCCGTGCCACCTTGTCGTACTCGCGCAGGACGGTTGGCAGCTTCAGTTGCTTGAGGTGGTGCGCCAGCAGGACCTGCGGCGTTCCAGCGGTCGTGCCCGCCGGCATCGTCTCTTTCCCCGAGCCCGTCATGCCGCGGCTCCCGGCAGGAGCACGGCGTAATCGGCCGCCGAGGTCGTCTTCACCGTAGTCCTCGGCAGATACGGATAGGCCGCCAGATCCAGACGGGCCGGGCGCCGTTCCAGCCGCGCCAGCGCGATCAGCTTCACCGCATCGAAGCCGATCGCGCCCAGCCGGATCGCCTCGCCGACGGCGAAGCTCACGACCTCGCGCGGCAAGGCCTCCAGCAGCCGCAGCACCTGGATGAACTCGCGCTTGCCGCGATTGCCCATGCGCGCTTCCAGGAGATGGCGCAGGTGCTGGAAGGCCTCGGGCAGGTCCCAGCCCTGCAAGGCCGCGGCCTGGTCGAGGGCGTTCGGCTTCTCCTCGATTAGCGCCAGATAGTGCAGCGGATCGGAGACGAACACGCCCGTCCCGTAATTGCGGGGATGGCGGGCAATCTCCTCGCCCCGGCACAGGATCACGACCTCCTCGACGAAGCCCTTCACCACCACGTCCTGGAAGCCATAGGCCGTCGGGACCGAGTAGTCGTTCGACCGATATCGGACCAGCGCCGTCGACGAGACCCGCGCACCACGCTTCTCGCACGGCTCCAGCGGCACTGCCGGCAAAGGGCGCAAGACCCCGAGATCGGCAACAAGCCGCTCTCCGATCGTCTGGGCATGCCGGCCGGCCCGCTCGTCCTGTCGCCGGCGGCAGCGCTCGGCCAACATCGCGTTCAGTTCGGCGAAGCTCGCCGCCAAAGGGATCGGCGTCATGAAGTTCGAGCGGGCATACTTCACCAGCCCCTCGACCTTGCCCTTGTCATTGCCCTTGCCCGGGCGCCCGAACCGATCCCGGAACAGATAGTGGCTCACCAGCTCCGTGAAGGCCCGCGTCCGCTCGCGCCGGCCATCGCCGCAGATCTTCGCCACCGCAATGCGGGTGTTGTCATAGAGGATCGACAGCGGCACACCGCCGAAGAAGCCAAAAGCCGAGACGTGACCGTCCAGGAACGCTTCCGTCGTCTCGCGCGGATACGCCTTCACGAAGCAGGCATCCGACTGTGGCAGGTCCAGGCAGAAGAAGTGGATCTTCTGCCGCACGCCGCCGATCACCGCCAGCGCCTCGCCAAAATCCACCTGGGCGTGACCGGGCGGATGGGCCAGCGGAACGAAGGTCTCGCGGCCCCGCGCCCGGCAGAGCCGCACATGGTCCTTCACCACCGTGTAGCCGCCGGCAAAGCCGTGCTCGTCCCGCAGCCGCTCGAAGATCCGCTTCGCCGTATGGCGCTGCTTCACCGGAGACGCCCGGTCTCCGTCCAGGATCGCCTCAATCACCGGCAGCAGCGGACCGAGCTTCGGCTTCTCGACCGGCTTCGTGCGCGTGTAGCCCGGAGGGATCGAGAACCGGCACATCTTGGCGATCGTTTCGCGGCTCAGCCCGAACACGCGAGCCGCTTCCCGTCGGCTCTGCTTCTGATTGAAAACGAAATCGCGAACCGCCGCGTAGACCTCCACAGCGAACATCCCCGCCGACCCCGAAAGGGATCAGCCTATCCAGTGGACGACTTTTACGCCGCCCGCGCCCGCACAAACGCAGGCGCTTCACTGGATGGTTTTCTCACCGCCCTGCACAGTTGCCGAACCGATCACGCCGATCGGCCTTCGACAATGTTCTGACCAATATGGCCGGACCGTGCATTTCGGCTCCCGCATGCGAATCGCGACCAGACTTTAGCTGGAAAACGCAGCGGCTGCTCTCGCGCATGATGTTCTGCCGAAGCCGTCCAGCCTCCGCTTGCGATTGGGTGCGGCCCGACTTGACGGCCGATCGTCCATGCGATGAAACTGCATTCTGGCACACGGGCCTGTCATACGAGTTGCGCTTTCCGCGCGAGAAATGTGTTGACCGAGAGGCGCTTAGGCGAAAAACGGTGGAGAATCCCTCCGTCTCCGCCACATTTCCCCAAGCCCTCGAAAACGTTCGCGGCGGTGGCCCATGAGGCCGGCGCGGCATCACCAGGTTTCCTTGACCGTTTCCATCGCGACATTGGTCGAGGTGCTGGCGACGTGGGGAAGGTTCGAGATCTTTTCGCCCAGCACGGCCCGGTAACGCCTGATGTCCGGCGTGCGGATCTTCAGGAGATAGTCGAAGCGACCGGCAATCATGTGGCACTCCTCTACCTCGCGGATCTTCTTGACCTCCTCGTTGAATTTCGTCAGCGCCCTTTCGGTGGTGTCGGACAGCTTCACCTCGGCGAAAGCGATGTGATCGAGCTTCAGCTTCGCCGGATTCAGCGTCGCCCGGAAGCCTTCGATATAGCCGTCGTCGACCAGCCTGCGGAAACGGATCTGGCAAGGCGTCTTCGAGAGGCCGATCCGGGCGCCGAGCTCGGCGATCGAAATCCGGCCGTCTTGCCTCAGCACCTCCAGGATCTTGCGGTCGAACACGTCCAGATCGCCTTCAACTGGCAATTCCCTGGGTCGCTTCACCTGAAATCTCCTCATCTGAAGTTCGAATGGATGGCAATATAGCAAAAATCAGAACGCCAGGGAATCGCGCTCCGTGATAAGTTCAGGTGAAGAACGCGAGAGGGCCGCCGCCCCGGCCCGTCTCGACCGAACCCGCCGGGAACAGCCATGAGCCAGGTCACCGCTTCCGCCGCCGATCCGACGCCGTTTGCAGCCTTCGCGCCGCCGATCCGGCCGCAGAGCGCGCTGCGCCAGGCGATCACCGCCGCCTATCGCCGCCCCGAGACCGAATGCCTCCCGCCCCTGCTCGAAGCGGCGACGCTGCCGCAGGCGAGCAGGCGGGAGATCGCCTCGACCGCGCGCAAGCTGATCGAGGCGCTGCGCGCCAAGCACAAGGGCACCGGCGTCGAGGGGCTGGTCCAGGAATATTCGCTCTCCAGCCAGGAAGGCGTCGCGCTGATGTGCCTGGCCGAGGCGCTGCTGCGCATCCCGGACGTGGCGACGCGCGATGCGCTGATCCGCGACAAGATCGCCGATGGCGACTGGAAGTCGCATGTCGGCGGCGGCAAGTCGCTCTTCGTCAATGCCGCGACCTGGGGGCTCGTCGTCACCGGCAAGCTCACCTCAACCGTCAACGACCGCAGCCTCTCCGCGGCGCTCACCCGCCTGATCGCGCGGGCCGGGGAGCCGGTGATCCGGCGCGGCGTCGACATGGCGATGCGGATGATGGGCGAGCAGTTCGTCACCGGCGAGACGATCGAGGAGGCGCTGAAGCGCGCCCGGCCGCTGGAGGCGCGCGGCTTCCGCTATTCCTACGACATGCTGGGCGAGGCCGCGACCACAGCCGCCGATGCCGAGCGCTATTATCGCGACTACGAGAACGCGATCCACGCCATCGGCAAGGCCTCGGACGGGCGCGGCGTCCATGAAGGCCCCGGCATCTCGATCAAGCTCTCGGCGCTGCATCCGCGCTACAGCCGCGCGCAGGCCGGGCGCGTCATGAGCGAGCTCTTGCCGAAGGTGAAGGCGCTCGCCGCGCTCGCCAAGGGCTACGACATCGGCCTCAACATCGACGCCGAGGAGGCCGACCGGCTCGAGCTCTCGCTCGACCTGCTCGAGGACCTCAGCTTCGACGAGGCGCTGAAGGGCTGGAGCGGGCTCGGCTTCGTGGTGCAGGCCTATGGCAAGCGCTGCCCCTTCGTGCTCGACTGGATCATCGACCTCGCCCGCCGCTCGGGACGGCGCATGATGGTGCGGCTGGTCAAGGGCGCCTATTGGGACGCCGAGATCAAGCGCGCCCAGGTCGACGGGCTCAGCGGTTTCCCGGTCTATACCCGCAAGGTCCATACCGACGTCGCCTATGTCGCCTGCGCCCGCAAGCTTCTGGCGGCGCAAGACGCTGTCTTCCCGCAATTCGCCACGCACAACGCCCAGACGCTGGCGACGATCCACAACCTCGCCGGCAGCGACTTCACCCCGGGCCAATACGAGTTCCAGTGCCTGCACGGCATGGGCGAGCCGCTCTATGACGAGGTCGTAGGCCAGGACAAGCTCGACCGGCCCTGCCGCATCTACGCGCCGGTCGGCACGCATGAGACGCTGCTCGCCTATCTGGTGCGGCGCCTGCTCGAGAACGGCGCGAACTCCTCCTTCGTCAACCGCATCGCCGATCCGAGCGTCACCATCGACTCGCTCGTCGCCGATCCTGCCGATGTCGTCGCGGCGATGCCGGTCGTCGGCATGCCGCACGACCAGATCACCCTGCCGGGCAATCTCTACGGCGCCGACCGCGCCAATTCGAAGGGCATCGACCTCTCCAACGAAGAGGCGCTCGCCGCGCTCTCCGGCCGGCTTTCCGCGACGGTCGGGCAGAGCTGGCATGCGACGCCGCTCACCGCCGACCATGCGACCGCCGGCAAGACGCGGCCGATCCTCAACCCGGCCGATCACGCCGATGTCGTCGGCCAGGTGACCGAGCTTTCGGTCGAGGATGCGCCGCGGATCGCGCGCCTCGCGGCGGAAGGCGGCAGGGCCTGGGCCACTGTCGCCCCGGCCGAGCGCGCCGCCTGCCTCGACCGCGCCGCCGGGATCATGCAAGGCCGCATCGAGACGCTGATGGGCATCGCCATGCGCGAGGCCGGCAAATCCGCCGCCAACGCGGTGAGCGAGGTGCGCGAGGCGATCGACTTTCTGCGCTACTACGCCGACCAGGCGCGCAAGACGCTGGGGCCCGCGCATGCGCCGCTGGGAGCGATCGTCTGCGTCAGCCCGTGGAACTTCCCGCTGGCGATCTTCACCGGCCAGGTCGCGGCCGCGCTCGTCGCCGGCAACGCCGTGATGGCCAAGCCCGCCGGCGTCACGCCGATCATCGCGCATGAGAGCGTCAGGATCCTGCACGAGGCCGGCGTCCCGCGCGGCGCGCTGCAGTTCACGCCCGGCAGCGGGCGCTTCGCCGCCGCGCTGATCGGCCAGCCCGAGACGGCCGGCGTGATGTTCACCGGCTCGACCGAGGTCGCGCGCGGCATCCAGGCGCAGCTCGCCGAGCGCCTCTCGGCGCAGGGCAAGCCGATCCCGCTGATCGCCGAGACCGGCGGGCAGAACGGCATGATCGTCGATTCCTCGGCGCTGGCCGAGCAGGTCGTCGGCGACGTCATCGCCTCGGCCTTCGACAGCGCCGGCCAGCGCTGCTCGGCGCTGCGCGTGCTCTGCCTGCAGCAGGACATCGCCGAGCGCACGCTCACCATGCTGAAAGGGGCGCTGAAGGAGCTTTCGATCGGCCGCACCGACCAGCTCAGCGTCGATATCGGCCCCGTCATCAGCGACGGCGCCCAGCGCGAGATCGACGAGCATGTCGCGCGGATGCGAGGGCTCGGCCGCAAGGTCGATGCGCTGCCGCTGCCGGACAGCGCGGCGAAGGGCACCTTCGTGCCGCCGACCATCATCGAGCTGAAGAGCCTCACCGACCTGAAGCGCGAGGTGTTCGGCCCCGTGCTCCACGTCATCCGCTACCAGCGCGAGGATCTCGACCGGCTGATCGACGAGGTCAACGGCTCCGGCTACGGCCTGACCTTCGGCCTGCATACGCGGCTCGACGAGACGATCGCCCATGTCACCAGGCGCATCAAGGCGGGCAATCTCTACGTCAACCGCAACATCATCGGCGCGGTCGTCGGCGTGCAGCCCTTCGGCGGGCGCGGCCTCTCCGGCACCGGGCCGAAGGCCGGCGGGCCGCTCTACATCGGCCGCCTCGTCGGCAAGGCGCCGGTGCCGCCGCAGCACGGCTCGAGCCATACCGATCCGGGCCTCGTCGACTACGCCGCCTGGCTCTCGGGCAAGGGGCTGAAGGCCGAGGCCGAGGCCGCCCGCGAGAGCGCCGGCCGTTCGGCGCTCGGCCTGCATGTCGAGCTTTCCGGCCCGGTCGGCGAGCGCAACCTCTATGCGCTGCATCCGCGCGGCCGCATCCTGCTCGTACCGCAGACGCAAACCGGCCTGCATCGCCAGGTCACGGCGGCGCTGGCAACCGGCAACGAGCTCGTCGTCGATGCCGCTTGCGGCTTGCAGAGCGCGCTCGCGGGCCTGCCGGCGACTGTCGCGGCCCGCCTGAGCTGGACCTCGGACTGGGAGGCCGACGGCCCGTTTTCCGGCGCGCTGGTCGAGGGCGACCGCGAGCGCATCGGTGAGGTGAACCGGCGGATCGCGCAGCTTTCCGGCCCGCTCGTGCTGGTCCAGGCGGCGGGCTCCGCGGAGCTCGAGCGCGATCCGGAGGCCTATTGCCTGAACTGGCTGCTGGAGGAGGTCTCGACCTCGATCAACACCACCGCGGCCGGCGGCAATGCCAGCCTGATGACCATCGGCTGAGGCGCAGCGCGTGCGCTGCGGTGGCTGCGATAGGGTGGCGGCGTTCTCCGGCGTGCGCGCGCTGCCGCGCCCTGCTACGAGCAGAGGAGCAACCGCCTGAAGGGACCCGCCATCATGGGCAACCACCTGTTCGACCTGATCCGCTCGCGCATGCCGGGCCCGGAGGCGCCCTTCGCGCTGATCGATGACGGCCGCCGCTACAGCTACCAGGATGTGCTCGACGTCTCGGCCCGCTTCGCCAATGTGCTCGCGTCGCTCGGCGTGAAGCCGGGCGACCGCGTCGCGGTCCAGGTCGAGAAGAGCATCGAGGCGCTGATGCTCTATCTCGGCACGGTCAGGGCCGGCGCGATCTTCCTGCCGCTCAACAGCGCCTATACCCCGGCCGAGATCGACTATTTCCTCGGCGACGCCGAGCCCGCCGTCTTCGTCTGCGACCCCGCGAAGGCCGAAGCCTTGCGCCCTTATGCGGAGAAGGCCGGCGCGAAGCTGGAGACGCTCGGCGTCTGGCGCTCGCCGCAGCTCTCAGCCGGCACGCTCTCCGACAAGGCGCTTTCCGCCTCGACCCGCTTCAGCGACGCCGCGCGCGGGCCAGACGATCTCGCCGCCATCCTCTACACCTCCGGCACGACCGGGCGCTCCAAGGGCGCGATGCTGAGCCACGACAACCTCGCCTCGAACGCGCTGGCGCTGGTCGATTACTGGCGCTTCACGCAGGCCGACGTGCTGCTGCACGCTTTGCCGATCTTCCACACCCATGGCCTCTTCGTCGCGACCAACACGATCCTGCTCGCCGGCGGCGCGATGATCCTGCTGCCGAAATTCGATCCCGAGCAGGTCTTCAAATATCTGCCGCAGGCGACCAGCATGATGGGCGTGCCGACCTTCTATGTCCGGCTCCTGCAGGAGGCGCGGCTGAGCAGGGAGGCGACGGCGCATATGCGCCTCTTCATCTCCGGCTCGGCGCCGCTTCTGGCCGAGACGCACCGGGACTGGCGCGAGCGGACCGGCCACGCCATCCTCGAGCGCTACGGCATGACCGAGACCAACATGAACACCTCCAACCCCTATGACGGGGACAGGGTGGCGGGCACGGTCGGCTTCCCGCTGCCGGGCGTGGCGCTGCGCGTCGTCGAGCCGGAGACGGGCGAGCCGCTCGGCGCCGAGGCGATCGGCATGATCGAGGTCAAGGGTGCCAACGTCTTCAAGGGCTATTGGCGCAACCCCGAGAAGACCGCCGCCGAGTTCCGCCCCGACGGCTTCTTCATCACCGGCGATCTCGGCAAGGTCGATGCCGCCGGCTATGTCCACATCGTCGGGCGCGGCAAGGACCTGATCATCACCGGCGGCTACAACGTCTATCCCAAGGAGGTCGAGGCCGAGATCGACGAGATGCCGGGCGTGGTCGAGAGCGCGGTGATCGGCCTGCCGCATCCCGATTTCGGCGAGGGCGTCACGGCGATCGTCGTCGCCAAGCCCGGCGCCGATGTCTCGGCTCAGGACATCGCCAAGGCGCTGGAGCAGCGCCTGGCCAGGTTCAAGCAGCCCAAGCAGGTCTTCGTCGTCGACGAGCTGCCGCGCAACACCATGGGCAAGGTCCAGAAGAACCTGCTGCGCGACCAGTACAAGGATATCTACGTCACGCCGGCGTGAGCGGCCGCGCCGCCATTTCGGCTGCGACGGCGTCGTCGATCGGCGTGTCATAGGTCATCAGCAGATAGCCCAGCACCGAATAGAAGCCGACGGTCGCGATCAGGTCGAACACCGCCTCGCGCCCCAGCGCCGCCGCAAGCTCGGCTTCCAGCGCCGGCGACAGGCGCCTGTCGTCGAACAGCGCATCGACCGCGCGCGCGATCAGCCCGTCCTCGCCCTCGGGCTCGCCGCGCAGCGCGGCGATGCGCCGGTCGCTCATGCCGAGGACCCTGGCCCGGCTGACATGATGGGCCCATTCATAGGGCGAGCCCATGCGGTGGGCCGCGCGCAGGATCACCACCTCCGAGCGCACGGGCCCGAGCGCACTGTCCTTGACGATGTGCTGGCGCAGCGGCGCCCACGCCTTCAGCAGCGCGGGGTGGTGGGCCATCGTGCGGTAGACGTTGAGCGCGCCGGCGAAGCCGGTCTTCATCTCGGCGATGGCCGCGGGCCAGTCGGCATCGCTGATCGGCGGGCAGGGAGAGTTCGTCATCGGATGATCTCGTCGGTTCAGGGCGTGAGGTACCTGGCATAGAGCGCCGGCGCCCGGTCGGCCCAGATGCCGGTGAAGCTGCGATAGCGCGCAACCTCGGCGAGGTCGATCCCGACGCGCAGCACGTCCTCACGGTCATGATCGAGCGCGCCGAGCACGCGGCCGTCGGGCGCGACCGCGCAGGAGCGGCCGAAGAAGCGCTGCCCGCCGCGGCTGCCGCTGCGGTTGCAGCTCAGGAAGAAGACGCCGTTCTCGGTCGCGCGCGTATAGGCGCGGTGGATGAAGAGGCCCTCATCCGCCACCGGCGCGGTCTCAGGCCCGAAGGAGGCCCAGACGCAGGTGACGATGCTCGCACCCTGCAGCGCGAGGATGCGGGTGATCTCGGGAAAGCGGATATCGTAGCAGATCTGCATGCCGAGCCGCGTGCCGAACACCGGACAGGTCTCGATGCTGTCGCCGCCGGTGAAGAACAGCTTCTCGTTCTGCCACTGATGGACCTTGGTGTAGTCGCCGAGCACGCCCTCCGGCCCGATCAGGAGCGAGGCGTTGCGCATCACGCCGGCGCGCAAGGCATCGCGCAGGCCGAGCCCGATGACGAGATGCACGCGGTGGCGGGCCGCGAGCGCGACGAGCGCCCTGATCTCCTCACCGTCCGGCGCGGCGCAGGCCTCGTAGAGCGCCGCGCCGAAATGCGGCACGTCGGCGACCACCGGCCCACCCGGCACCAGGGGCTCGACATAGCCGGTGTTCGACAATTCCGGAAACAGGATGAGCTGCGCGCCCTGCCCCGCTTCCGCCGCGACGATATCGTGGATGCGCCGGAAATTCGCGGCCGGCGCCAGGGGCTCGACGTCGAGCTGGACGAGGCTTGCGGCAATCATGCGCCCACTCCGGCGATGCGGCGCCCGGCCGCGAAATCCCAGTCCCGTCCCGGCGCCGCGTTGATCAGGGCCCGGGTATAGTCATGGCTCGGGCGGCCGAGAACCTCGGCGGCCGGCCCCATCTCGACGACGCTGCCGCGCTGCATCACCATCACCTCGTCGCAGATCTGCGCGGCGACGCGCAGGTCGTGGGTGATGAACAGCACGGCGAGGTTCCGCCGCTCCTGGATCTCGGCCAGGAGATCGAGCACCTGCGCCTGAACCGAGACGTCGAGCGCGGAGACCGCCTCGTCAGCGACGATCACCTCCGGCTCCATCATCAGGGCGCGCGCGATGGCGATGCGCTGGCGCTGGCCGCCGGAGAACTGGTGCGGGAAGCGCTCAAGGCTGATCGCGGGCAGGCCGACCACCTCCATCAGCTCGCCCGCGCGCTTCAGCGCCGCGCCGCGATCCTCGCCGAGATTGAGCGGCCCCTCGATCAGGCTCTCGCCGATGCGCAGGCGCGGATTGAGCGAGCGATTGGGGTCCTGGAACACCATCTGAACGCGCCGCCGCGCCGGGGCCAGCGCCTGCTGGCCCTTCAGATTGGCGATATCCTGCCCGTTGACGCGGATCTCGCCCGCTGTCGGCTCTTCCAGCCGCATCAGGCAGCGCGCCACGGTCGACTTGCCCGAGCCGCTTTCGCCGACGATGCCGAGCGTGCGCCCCCGTGCGAGCCCGAAGCTGACATCGTTCACCGCGCGCACATTGCGCCTTTCGCGCCCGAGAAGCTTGCCGATGAACGAGCCCAAGGAGAAGGTCTTCTCCAGGTTGCGGATCTCCAGCACGGTCTCAGGCCCGGCCGCGGCGCGCGGGGCGCGCGGCGTCAGCGACGGCACCGCCTGCAAGAGCTCGCGCGTGTAGTCCTCGCGCGGCCGGCTCAGCACCTGCTCGACCGGGCCGGTCTCGACGATCTCGCCGCGGCGCATCACGCAGACCCGGTCGGCGATGTCGACGACCACGCCCATGTCGTGGGTGATGAAGAGGACGGCGGTGTTCTGCTTGTCCTGCAGCTCGCGGATCAGGCTCAGGATCTGCTTCTGGGTGGTGACGTCGAGCGCGGTCGTCGGCTCGTCGGCGATCAGGAGCTTCGGCTTCAGCGCCAGCGCCATCGCGATCATCACCCGCTGGCGCTGCCCGCCGGAGAGCTGATGGGGATAGCTGTCGTAGATCCGCGCCGGATCGGGCAGATGCACCGCGGCGAAGGCGGCGAGCGCCGCCTCGCGGCGCTCCTTCGGCCGCATCCTCGTATGCGCCCAATAGACCTCGTCCATCTGCAGCCCGATGGTCAGCACCGGGTTCAGCGCCGTCATCGGCTCCTGGAAGATCATCGCCATCTCGGCGCCGCGCAGCGCCCTGGTGCGCGCGGGCGTCGCGGTGAGGATGTCCTCGCCGTTGAGCAGCACGGCGCCGGCCGTCGCCTGCAGCTCGTCGCGCGGCAGCAGGTCCATCGCGACCAGCGAGGTCACCGACTTGCCGGAGCCCGATTCGCCGACGAGGCAGAGCGTCTCGCCCGGATGGATGTCGAAATCGATGCCCTTCAGGATCTCGGCGGGACGGCGCCCGCGCGTCGCGACCCTGAGGTCACGGACGCTGAGGACGGGTTCAGTGGCGGCGGTTGCGGTCACGGGGCCCTCCCCTGCATCTTCGGATCGAGCCGGTCGCGCAGCGCGTCGCCGAGCAGGTTGATCGACAGGATGCACAGCGACAGGACGATCGCCGGCCAGAACACCAGCCAGGGGTTGATCGCGAAATAGAGACGCCCCTCGGCCATGATGTTGCCCCAGCTCGGGATCTCCGTGCCGATGCCGACGCCGAGGAAGGAGAGCGCCGCTTCCGTCAGGATGGCGGAGGCGTACATATAGGTGCCCTGCACGATCAGCGGCGCGATCGTCGTCGGCAAGAGGTGCTTGCGGATCAGCGTCGTCGGTGGCGTGCCGAGCAGCACGGCGGCGTCGACATAGGTCTCCTCGCGCGCCGCGATGACCCGCGCCCGGACGAGACGCACCACCTGCGGGATCGCCGGGATCATGATCGCGAAGATCACGGTGACGAGCCCGCCGCGCACCAAGGCGACGATGGCGATGGCGAGCAGGATGCCGGGGATCGCCATCAACCCGTCCATCATCCGCATCAGCACGCCGTCGAAGGCGCGGTACCAGCCGGCGAGCAGGCCGAGCGGCAGCCCGATCACGATGGCGCCGATCGCGACGCCGGCGCCGACCAGGAGCGAGACCCGCGCGCCGTAGACCACGCGCGAATAGAGGTCGCGGCCGAAGGAATCCGTGCCCAGCCAATAGGTGCCGGAGGCCGGCTTCAGCCGCATCGCGGCATTGAGCCTGGTCGGCTCGAAATTGGCGAGCTGCGGCGCGAACACCGCCATCACGATCACGGCGGCGAGGACGACGACGGCGAGCACCGTCGTCCAGTGCGGCGGGTTCTCCATGAGGCGGCGGCGCGCAGCCACGCCCTGCGCGGGGTTCGACGGAGCGCTCATTGGTAGCGGATCCTCGGGTCGGTCAGCGCATAGGAGAGGTCGATCAGGAGGTTGATCAGCACATAGGTGCCGGCCGTCAGCAGGATGATCGCCTGGATCAGCGGATAGTCGCGGGCGAGCACGCCGTCGACCACGAGGCGCCCGAGGCCGGGAATGTTGAACACCGTCTCGGTGACGACGACGCCGGAGACCATCATGGCGAAGCCCGTGCCGACGACCGTGAGGATCGGAATCGCGGCATTGCGCAGCGCATGGCGGAACAGCACGATCCGCTCGCCCAGTCCCTTGGCGCGGGCGGTGCGGACATAATCCTCGCGCAGCACCTCCAGCATCGAGGCCCGCGTCATCCGCGAGACCAGCGCGATATAGAAGGAGGAAAGCGCCAAGCCCGGCAGCACGATGCGGTGGAGGAACGGGCCGAAGCCCTCGGCAAAGGGCTTGTAGCCCTGCACCGGGAACCATTTGAGGTTGACCGAGAAGACGGCGATCAGCACGTAGCCGATCACGAAGATCGGCACCGAGAAGCCGACGACCGAGAGCGCCATAACGAAGCGGTCGATCAGCCCGCCATGGCGCCAGGCGGCGAGCACGCCGAGCGGCAGCGAGATCACCACCGTGAAGATCATCGCCATGACCGCGAGCGCGAGCGTCGGCCCGACGCGCTGGCCGATCATCTCCAGCACCGGGCGCTGCGAGATCAGCGAGGCACCGAAATCGCCCTCCGCCATGCTGGCGATCCAGGCGATGAACTGGCTGGCGATCGGCTTGTCGAGCCCGAGATTCTCGCGGATGGCGGCAAGCTGCGCCGGCGTCGCCTGGTCGCCGGCGATCGCCTGGGCCGGATCGCCCGGCGTCAGCCGCAGCAGCAGGAAGACGAACAGCGCCACGAAGAACATGACGGGGATCGCCATCACGAGCCTGCGCAGGAAATAGGAAGCCATGGAGCTCTCCACGCGCCTGGGCATCCGCCGCGCGGGCGATGCCGGAAACCGGGTCGGTCGGGCCGGGCGGCGGATCGCCGCCCGGCCCGCGCGGCTTACTTGCCGACGCCCCAGAACAGGGTGATCGGACCGGGCTGGAGGTTCTTCAGGCTGGTGCGCCAGGCGGCCACGGCCTGGAATTCGCCGGCGTTGTAGTAGAATCCCTCGTCCCAGGCGATCTGCTGGATCTCGCGGGCGATCTTCTTCTGCTCGTCGAGCGTCGCGGCGGTCAGATAGGCGGTGCGCAGCTCCTCGACGCGGGCGCTTTTCGGCCAGCCCGACCAGGCGGTATCGGCGCCCGAGCCGTCGAGCATCGCATGCACGGTCGGGTTCCAGATGCCGGAGACGCCCCAATAGGTGAAGAACATGTTCCAGCCGCCCTGCGCCACCGGCTGCCAGCCGTTCTTGCGCGACTGCAGCGTCGCCCAGTCCATCGAGACGACATCGACCTTGAAGCCGGCCTCGCGCAGCCGCTCGGCCGCGACGATCGGCTGGGTCGAGAGGATCGTGAGGTCCGTCGGCTGCATCATCAGCACCGGCGTTCCGTCATAGCCTGAAGCCTTGAGCAGCTCCCTGGCCTTGGCCATGCGCTCCTTGGCGTCGCCCTTGAGGAATTCCGAGCCGGCATCGGAGGCGAGCGGCACGTCGCAGCCATAGACCGAGGCGCAGAGCTTGTAATACTCGCTGTCGCCGATCGCGGTCTGCATCAGCTGGTCCTGGTCGAGCGCGAACATCGCCGCCTGGCGGACCTTCGGGTTGTCGAAGGGCGGCAGGCGGTGGTTGAAGCGGCCGGTGACCTGGCTGCCGAGCGCATTGATGGCGCCGGTCTTGATCTCGTCATTGGCCTTGAGCAGCGGCAGCAGGTCGATCGTCACCTGCTCGATCAGGTCGACATCGCCGGATTGCAGCGCATTGATCGAGGTCTGCATGTCCGGCATCGCCTTCCACACGACCTTGTCGACATTGATCACCTTGCCGCCGGCGGTCCAGCTCATCGGCTCGGAGCGCGGCTTGTAGTCCTTGTTCTTGACGTAGACGGCCTGGTCGCCCGGGCGATACTGATCCGCCACGAAGCGGAACGGGCCGGAGCCGATCATCTCGGTCACCTGCTTGCCGGCGGGCGTCTCGGCGAGGCGCTTCGGCATCATGAAGGGCGGCACCGGCGAGGGCTTGGCCAGAAGCTCGAGCACCTGCCCGAAGGGCTTGGCGAGCTTGATCACCAGCACCTTGTCGGAGGTCGCCTCGATCGAGGCGACATGCGCCATCATGGTGCGGGCTGCGCCGTCGTTCTCGGCCCAGCGCTTCAGCGAGGCGACGCAGTCCTCGGCCTTGACCGGGGTGCCGTCATGCCAGGTCAGCCCGTCGCGCAGCGTCAGCGTATAGGTCATCTTGTCGGCGGAGACGGCATAGTCGGCCATCTGCGGCTGGGGAGCGTACTTGGCGTCCATGCCGAGCAGCGTGTCGAACACCATGAAGCCGTGCGTGCGCACGATCTGCGCGGTGCTCAGGATCGGGTCGAGCGTCCTGAGCGGCGCCTGCATGACGACGTTGAGCGTCGTCTCGGCAAAGGCCGGCATCGCGTAAACGGAGCCCGCGAGCAGCGCGGCAACCCCGAAAGTCTTGAATCGAAACGTCATTGTAATCCCCTCTCGCGTGATTGATCTGGTTGGTCGGCGTCGTCAGGCGGGAGCGTCGCTCCACGGATAGGCCCCGGCCGTGTCGAGCTGCCGGTACGGAATCAGCCGCACGTCGGCGGGGCCGAGATCGGGCGTGTCGACCACCAGGATGCGGTCGGCCATCGGCTCGTAGTAATCGCGGAAATGGGTCTTCGAGCGCAGCAGGATCACGTCGTAATCCTCCGGCCGCTCGCCGAAGATGAAGAACGGGTCGCCATCGACGGCGAAGGCGAAATGCGAGACCACCGAGACGCGGACCCGGCCGATCTGAAGGAGCGCCGTCAGCCCGAGATCGACGAAGGAGCCGCGCTGATAGCGCCCGGAGACGGTGAAGGATTTCGGCCCCGACCAGATCACCCGCGCCACGGCCTCGAGCGGCCCGCCGGTCTCCGGCGCCGTCTTGCCGGCGAGCCTGACCGCAATCTCTGCCCCCTCGCCCGCTTCATGGGCCTGGGCCGCGGTCTCGGGATCGAGCAGGAAGGGCACATTGACCCGCCCGACGTCGCGGGTCAGCAGCAGGCGCAGCAGATGGGTCGAATCGTTCATCCGGTCGGCATGCTCGAGCAGCACGATCGGCCGGCCCCCGGCGGGCCGGCGCGCGATGTCGGCGAGCGCTTCCTCGGCGCCCAGGATCGGGATCGCGGCCGCGATGGCATGGCGCGCCGCGCGCAGCCGGCCCGAGAAGACGTCAGCCTTCGCCTGCGCCACCTCCTGCCCCGCCCAGTCGAGGCAGATCACCGACATGCCGGTATTGGCGCTGTCGGCATAGGAGAAGCCGGCCATGATCGAGATGTCGCAGTCGCCGGCGGCCTCGGTGGCGCGCGCCTCGGCGATGATCGAGGCCAGCGGCTGAAGCGCCGTCGCCGACATGATGGAGGGGATGACGACATCCGGCCGCGCCACGGCGAGGCCGGGCCGGCGGCCCCCGCGCAGCAGCCTCAGGAGCGCGCGGGCCGCCCGCTCGCCGGTCTCGCCCATGTCGATATGCGGGGAATGGCGGTAGGCGACGGCGATGTCGGCGCCGCGCAGCGTCTCACGGTCGATATTGCCGTGATAGTCGAGCGCGACCGCGATCGGCAGCGACGGGGCGGCGGCGCGCAGCGCATCGATGACATGCCGCTCGACGTCCCGGTAGGACGGCGCCCAGCAGGCGCCGTGCAGGAACAGGATCACGCCGTCGAGGGGCGCGCTGCGGGCGACGCCGTCGATGATCTCGGCGGTATAATGCGCGACCGCCTCGTCGGCGGTCGGTCCGAGCGCGCCGAGCAGCGTATGGAACAGCGGCACGAATTCCGCGCCTTGCGCCTCGCAGATCTGCAGGGCGCCGCCCGGAACCGTGTTGGTGCCGCGGAAACGCTCGGTCAGCGCGGCGCCACGCACGCAGACGCGCTCGAACTCCGCCAGCTCCACGATCTGCGGAACGGCCGTGACCGATTCGAGATTGAAGCCGGCGAAAGCGATGCGCAGCGTCATGGCGGCGATCAGCCCTTGACCGCAGCGTCGATCGCGCCGCCGATCCGCTCGACGATCTGGTCGACCTCCTCGGGTCTGATGATGTAGGGCGGCGCCAGCAGGACGTGGTCGCCTTGCCGCCCGTCGATGGTGCCGCCCATCGGGTAGCTCATCAGGCCGCGCGCCATCGCCTCCGTCTTGATCCGGGCATGGATCTTCAGCGCCGGGTCGAAGGGCGCCTTGGTCTGCCTGTCGGCGACGATCTCGATGCCGCGGAACAGGCCGCGCCCGCGGATGTCGCCGACATGGGGATGCTGGCCGAGCCGCTGGTCGAGCCCGGCCTGCAGGCGCTCGCCCATCAGCCGGACGTTCTCCAGCATCTCCGGCTGCGCGATCAGCTCGACGACCTTGTTCGCCGCCGCCGCCGCCATCGGATGGCAGATATAGGTGTGGCCGTGCTGGAACAGGCCGGAGCCCTCGGCGAAGGCGCGGTAGATCGTCTCCGAGAGAAGCACCGCGCCGATCGGCTGGTAGCCGCCGCCCAGCCCCTTGGCGATGGTGACGATATCGGGCGAGATGCCCTCCTGCTCGCAGGCGAACAGCGTGCCGGTTCGGCCCATGCCGCACATCACCTCGTCGAGGATCAGGAGCACGCCGTATTTGTCGCAGATGCGGCGGATGCGGGCGAAGTAATCCGCGACCGGAGCGACGGCGCCGAGCGTCGCGCCGACCACCGGCTCGGCGATGAAGGCGATGACCTCTTCCGCGCCGAGCTCCAGGATCTTGGCCTCGAGCTCGTCGGCGAGCCGGGCGGCGTAGGCTTCAGGCGTCTCGCCGGCCTTCTGGTCGCGATAGGCGTAGCAGGGCGAGACATGATGCGTCTCGGGCAGGATCGGCTGGAACTGCGCGCGCCGCCAGGCATTGCCGCCGGCGGCCAGCGCGCCGAGCGTGTTGCCGTGATAGCTCTGCCGGCGCGCGATGAAGTGGCGGCGCTGCGGCTCACCGATCTCGACGAAATACTGCCGCGCCATCTTCATCGCCGCCTCGACGGCCTCCGAGCCGCCGGAGACGAGATAGACGTAGTCGAGGCCCTCCGGCGCCAGCCCGACCAGCCGCTCCGCCAGCTCCTCGGCGACGTCGGTGGTGAAGAAGGAGGTATGGGCATAGGCGATGCGGTCCATCTGCGCGCGCATCGCGGCCATCACCTGCGGATCGCCGTGGCCGAGGCAGGAGACGGCGGCGCCGCCGGAACCGTCGATATAGCTGCGACCCTCCGCGTCGGTGATGAAGACGCCCTGCCCCGCGACAGCTCGCGGCAGGCGGCCGCCGATCGAACGATGGAGGATCCTGGTCATCTCAGCTTCCCGGATTGGCGCGGACATGGCCGCCGCGGCGGCCGTCTCATGACATGTCCCGTCAAATGATGCAACATTTGTTTTATAGAATACAAATCAGAAACAGTTGACTTGTGATCTGTTGCAAAAGAACATCCGTTGCAACCGCGCCGGTCGCCGTGGGACAAGCGGGAAAGCCGTATCCGGGCAGGAAGGTGTGATTCAGATGGTGCAGGCCGATCCCTTGCGCGAGCACATCGTCAGCCTCTTCGACGGCATGCCGCCGCAATTACGCCAGGCGGCGCGCTACATCCTGGAGCATCCGCAGGAGGTCGCGCTGGTCTCGATGCGCGAATTGTCGCGCAATGCCGGCGTGCAGCCCTCGACGATGACACGGCTCGCCAAGTTCCTGGGCCTTGCCGGTTACGACGACATCCGCGCCCATCATGCCGAGGCCATCCGCCTGCGCGTCGACGGCTTCGCGGCGCGCGCGATGCAGCATGGCGAGGAGGACAGGGACATGGCGGCGGCACAATTGTCGCGCCGCATGCTGCAGGGCCTCGCAGCCCAGATCGCGCGCCTGGCCGAGCCCGCCTCGCTGGAGCGCCTTTCGGCCGCCGCCGACCGGCTCGCCCGGGCGCGGCGCATCTTCGTGCTGGGCCTGCGCTCCTGCCATTCGGTCGCCTGGCATTTCCACTATGTGATGGCACTGCTCGGCGAGAAGAGCGTCCATCTCGACGGGCCTGCCGATACGGTCGGCGACGGGCTGATCCGGGCGGGGAAGGACGACGTCCTGCTGGCGATCTCGATCAACCCCTATGCCCTGCACAGCCTCGAACTGGCGCAACTCGCGCGCGAGAAGGGGCTCGGCATCGTCGCGATCACCGACAGCGAGGTCTCGCCGCTGGTCGGCATCGCCGACCACGCCGTGCTCTGCTCGACCGAGAGTCAGAGCTTCTTCCATACGCTGGCGCCGGCGCTCGCCATCTCCGAGGTGCTCTGCGGCCTCTTGGCGAACAAGGACCGGGCCGCCGCGCTGGAGGCGCTGCAGCGCGCCGACCGGCATCTTCTGTCCCTCAACACCTATGCGAGCGCCATTCCGCGCCGGAGGATCTGAACATCCCCATGGCCGGCTGGTCGGGGATCGAGCTCACCACCGTGCGCCAGCAGCGCCGCCGCATGGTCGAGGCGAGCCTGCGCATCCTCGGCCAGAGCCTCGCCGCGCCCGACCGGCCGGCGGTCTTCCACCGCGAGCCGGGGCGCCTGATCGTGCGCCGCACGGTTCGCCTCAAGCCGGACCGGGACGGGCGTCCCGCCGCCCCGCGACAAGGAGCAGCCGCCTCATGATACGCCAGCTCAAGCAAGCCGCCGCCCCCGCCGCCGGCCAGGGCGGCGATCCGGCCGTCGCCGCCACCGTCGAGGCCATCATCGCCGACGTCGCCGCCCGCGGCGACGCCGCCGTGCGCGAGCTCTCGGTCAGGTTCGACCGCTGGGACCGGAGCGATTACCGCCTGACCCGCAAGGAGATCGACGCCTGCCTGTCGGAGCTTCCCGCCAGCGCCATCGCCGACATCCGCTTCGCCCAGGAGCAGGTGCGCAACTTCGCCCACAGGCAGCGCGAATGCCTGCTCGACCTCGAGGTCGAGACCCGGCCGGGCGTCATCCTCGGCCACCGCAACATCCCCGTCGGCTCGGTCGGCTGCTATGTGCCGGGCGGCAAGTACCCGCTGCTCGCCTCGGCCCATATGTCGGTGATCACCGCCAAGGTCGCCGGCGTCGGCCGGATCATGACCTGCGCCCCGCCCCACCAGGGCAAGCCGGCGCCCGCCATCGTCGCCGCCCAGCATCTGGCCGGCGCCGACGAGATCTACTGCCTCGGCGGCGTCCAGGCCGTCGCCGCCATGGCCGTGGGCACGCAGACCATCACACCGGTCGACATGCCCGTCGGCCCCGGCAACGCCTATGTCGCCGAGGCCAAGCGCCAGCTCTTCGGCCGCGTCGGCATCGATCTCTTCGCCGGCCCCACCGAGACCCTCGTCATCGCCGACGACAGCGCCGATCCCGAGATCTGCGCCACCGACCTGCTCGGCCAGGCCGAGCACGGACCCGACTCGCCCGCCATCCTCCTGACAAGCTCGGAAAAGCTCGCCCGCGCGACCATCGCCGAGATCGAGCGCCTGCTCACCATCCTGCCCACCGCAGCCATCGCCGCAAGGGCCTGGCAAAACCACGGACAGGTCATCCTCTGCGACGAGGACGAGCTCGTCGCCGAGGCCGACCGCATCGCATCCGAGCATGTCCAGGTCATGACCCGCGACCCAGACCTCTTCAAGAACCGCATGCGCAACTACGGCGCCCTCTTCCTCGGCGCCCGCACCAACGTCGCCTATAGCGACAAGGTCATCGGCACGAACCACACCCTGCCGACGCTGGGCGCCGCCCGATACACAGGCGGCCTGTGGGTCGGAAAGTTCATGAAGACCTGCACCTTCCAGAAAATCCTCACCGACGAGGCCAGCGTCGCCATCGGAGAATACTGCTCGCGCCTGTCCATCCTCGAAGGCTTCGCAGGACACGCCGAACAAGCCAACATCAGGCTCAGAAAACTCGGTAACAAAAATATCCCATACGCCCAACCCGCCAAATGAAATGGTAAAAGAGCGGAGCCCGATACGATCCGGCGCTCTTGTCTTACGCACGGGAAGCCCCTACAGGGATCTGCCCCTGCGGAGAAGAAGCGGGCATTCCGCGACAAGGCCGGTTCCGGAAGCCGCGCGTGCGGGACGGCGGCATGGGACAGGACATCATGACGGCCGAGCCCGCTACCAGGCGACATATCCTCATCGCCGATGACGACCCGATGAGCCGGGACATGCTCAGTCGCCGGCTCGCGCGCCAGGGATTCGCCGTCACCACCGCCGAAACCGGCAAGTCCGCCCTTTCCCTCCTGGAGACGGGGCGGTTCCATGCCGTCCTGCTCGACGGGATGATGCCCGAAATGCCCGGCCTCGACGTGCTGCGGCATCTGCGAGGCGCCGCGAATCAGACGCGTGTGATCATGGTGACGGGCAAGGCGCTTTCGAACGACATCGAGGAAGCGATGGCGCTGGGCGCGGACGGCTACGTCACCAAGCCCGTCGATTTCAGGAAGCTCATGGCTCTCATCGAAGACGAGAAGCAGGGCTGATCCACCCCGAGGGGCTGCCGGCAAGCGCGGGCATCTTTCGCGGGCCGGCCTTGTCCGATCCCGACGACGGGGCCATTCTCACGCGGATGAAGCTCCTGCTCGCCCTCGGGATCGCCGCGAGCTGCGGCCTGGCGATCTGGCTGGCTCTGGACGGCAACGCCGTGATCGCTCTGCCGCTCGTCATCGTCGTGGGCGCCCTGGTGCGGGCCCTGGTCCGCATCGTCCGCGGCAAGCATTTCCGCCCCGCCGAAACGCCGATCGCACAGGATCCCAAAGACTGAGCCTAACCCGACCGCCGGGCGAAAGGAACGGCTAACCAAACGGCCGGCTTCACGCTGCAACCCGGCCGCTTCGATGGTAATCTGTGTTCTAGCCGACCACTGCAATCTTCGACGCTGGAGGATCGATGGCTGACAAGGTGAGGGATCTGCTCGGGCGCGAGATCGAAACGTTGCGCGCCGACGTGCTCAAGGCAGGGGTCCTCAACGCGAAGGCCCTGCAGGACAGCGCGGAAAGCCATGTCGCGCACCTCCATGAGGTGCTGCACGAATCCTCCGACCTGCAGGAAGCCTCGTTCCGGGTGGTCAACACCGTCATCGGCTTCGCCAAGCTGCTCTACAGCCAGGCCCCGGTGGCCGAATCGGAACGGGCCCGGCTCACGGCGCTCGCAGCCATCGATCGCCTCGCCGCTGTGATGGGCGGCTGCACATGGCGGGAGGCCGCGGCATCCTGAACCGCGCCGGCTGCGGGCGGCGCAGCGATGAAGAAAGCCGGCCAAAGTGACTGGACAGGCCGGGCGGCGGCCTCTATATCGCCCCCACCAACACGGACGGCCCCACGCCGATCCCGGTTCGCCCAGGTAGCTCAGTTGGTAGAGCATGCGACTGAAAATCGCAGTGTCGGTGGTTCGATTCCGCCCCTGGGCACCATTTTACCATTCGCTCACGTTCGCCGACGTTCACAAACCGGCCAAAACGGCCGGTTTTTTCATGTTTGGCGTTCACTGGCGTTCGTGGGTGACCGTTGACAGTCGCGAAGAATGTTGGCCTTCCTGTTGGCTCCTGACCAAGGCCAACATATTCGAGGCCAACAGATGGCCCTTACGGACAGTGCAATCCGAAACGCCAAGGCCACCGGCAAGCTGGTGAAGCTGTCCGATGGTGAGGGGCTGCAGCTCTGGATCACGCCGAACGGATCGAAGCTCTGGCGCCTGGCCTATCGGCTCGACGGCAAGCAGAAGAAGCTCTCCATCGGCACCTATCCTGCGATCGACCTGAAGACGGCACGTCAGAAGCGCGAGGAGGCGAAGCAGCTCCTGCGCGACGGCAAGGACCCTTCGGCCCAGAAGAAGGTCGACAAGCTCTCCGAGGCGGTCGCGCGAGGCGCGACCTTCGGCATCCGCGCCGACATGCTGATCGAGGCGAAGGAGAAGGCCGGCAAGGCGCTGGCCACGGTCGACAAGGTCCGCTGGCTGTTGAGCCTGGCCCGCCCCGACCTCGCCAAGCGCCCGATCGGCGAAATCAGCAGCATCGAAATCCTGGCCGTTCTCCGGAAGCTCGAAAATAAGGGCAATCTGGAAACCGCCAAGCGGTTGCGCTCCACGATCGGTGAAGTGTTCCGGGCGGCCATCATCGATAGCCTCGTCGCCAGTGATCCGACCGCTGCGCTGCGCGGAGCGATCCGGCCACCGGTCACGGTGAGCCATGCCGCGGTCACTAAGCCCAAGGCGCTCGGGGCGCTCTTGCGTGCCATAGATGGGCTCGACGGGCAGCCGACGACGCGCATAGCCCTGCAACTCATGGCGCTCCTCTATCCGCGTCCCGGCGAGCTTCGCATGGCCCGCTGGCAGGAGTTCAATTTCGAGCTCTGCGAATGGCTGATCCCGGCTGAGCGGATGAAGATGCGGATCGAGCACTACAAACCGCTGCCCCGGCAGGCCATCGCCCTGCTCGAGGAGTTGCGGACGCTCACTGCCGACATCGGGGAACAGGGCGGTAAGGCGCTATTGTTCCCATCATTGCGGACATGGCAGAAGCCGATCAGCGAAAACACGCTGAACGCAGCGCTGCGACGTCTGGGGTATTCGAAGGACGAGGCCACGGCACACGGTTTCCGCGCCTCCGCCTCGACGCTCTTGAACGAATCGAAGCTCTGGCACGCCGATGCCGTCGAGCGCTCCCTTGCCCACGAGGAGCCGAACAAGGTTCGCCGGGTCTACGCTCGCGGCGAATATTGGGATGAGCGGGTGAAGATGGCGCAGTGGTGGGCCGATCAGCTCGACGCTTGGCAGGCTGGGAAGACAGATGCCGCTGCGTCGACGGGAAAGGCAGTGTCGTGATGGACGATGCCTCCGAAGATATTTGGGAGAACGAGAGGCGCTGGCCATTGGCACCGCCTGGCTATCTATTCCTCGTTCCGGCATTCAATCGGATCGGGCGCCGTCTGTATGGCGATGCGTGGCAGGATGATCTCGGCGCGAACGAATTTTGGCCATTCTTGCCCGCCGATCCCGTAGAGGCGGACCCGGCCACGCTCGATTGGGCGAAGTGGATGGTTCTGGGAGAAAGGAGGCGATCGACGCCGGCCCCAGAGCCCCAATCTCAAACAGATCTGGCTTCGGCTCCAGACGATGGCGCGCGTCGACCACCGCTCGCTCTCGTTCATCCCGGCTGGCAACGGCACTTCAAAAAGCCAGAGCTCATCACACCGAAAGCGTTCCCGTTTCAGGATGGGGAATGGGATCGGTTGAAGGAGCGGGTCGACGCTCGAAATCGAAAAATTCAGCCCGGCATTGAAAAAGTGCTGGCCGCGACCCGTTGGCTCTACGATGCGATCTTCGAGCGCAAAATTCAGCCGTTCATCATGAGACAGGAAGGGGGCGACTGGCAGGCGTCAGCCCCCGACGACTGGATGGCGCCATCCCTCGATACGCTTCGAGCTAGGGTACGCAATGCCAGCATGTATCCAGGGGCCGCATCTTCCCGAGATGGGTCTCATTGGATTTTCCTGCCCGAAAAACGGCTGGACGATGCGCTTCAATCTGCAATCGCGCCGTCTCTGCTAAGCGTGGGGCTGCCGGCCTCGTCATGTTCGACTGCGACCGCCGGTGCCGCTTCACCGACAATGATGGTGAATATCACTCGGGCTATAGACCGCTCGGCTGAGCTGCTACGGCAAAACAATGATGCCACGAAGGAGGAAATCTATGCGGCTGTGCAAGCCGACGTTGGCGGCATCAGTCGTAACGCGTTCGAAACCAAAGTCTTAGGCGCCGGGCGCGAGCGAGCGGGGTTTCCTCGGAAAGGCAAACCCGGTCGGAAACGGAAATCGCCGAGCCAGAAATCGCCGAACCTAATCGAATAGCCAATAAATCGCGGAGGGCTTCCCGCGAATTCTCAACAGTATCAGCTTCCTCGCATCGCCCACCGCGTTCACCCGAATGCCAGCGAAGAGGAAGATATGGATCGCAACCCGGAGCTCCTGGCCTATTCGCCCAAGCAGGCCGCCCAATCCATCGGCATCGGCCTGACTGCCCTGTATGCCGAGATCGGCGCCGGCCGCATCAAGATGCGCAAGTACGGCAGGCGCACTCTCATTGCCGCCGAGGACCTGAAAACGTGGCTCGCGCGCCTCCCCGTGAAGGAGGCTGCGTAAGCACTATGGCCCGCAAACAATCGAGGCCGGTCACTCGCGAGAGTGCCGACCTCGGGAATGGACTTTGCTTGGCGGCTGTCCTTCCCGACCAATACACCATCGCCCCTGTCATCGCCACATTGCGGCGGCGCTTCGGTCTTTCCGATCATGTCGCCGCCCTGATCGCCGATCTCGCCGGGATCGGGCCGCAGGAGGTGCGCTGATGGCACGTCGTGGATATCCGAAGCTCGTCGTGCGCCTTCCTGACGGTTCGGCAATTCTGCCGGTCGGCCGGGAAGCGATGACGCTCCTCCTGCTCGTGAAGAAGGGCGACCAGGGCCTGCGGGCGTTCGATTTCCCGGAAGGCGCGCCCTATAGACTCGCGGCCTATGTTTGCGATCTGCGGTCGAAGATGAACCTCGCGATCGAGACGGATTACGAGAAGCACACGACCGGAGAGCACGCGATCTACACGCTGCGCACGCCCGTCCAGATCGAGCACATCGACTATGGCGACGGCGTCGGAGTGGCAGCATGAACGCAGCTCCTCCCGTCATCGACGATAGCGTCCGTCAATGTGGTGTAATTTCGGGTGTGGGACCGGGCCGTCATGATCAGGCGGCCTTTGGTGTAATCTGAAGGGGCCTTTCGTCCTCGATCGCCGGTGTGTTGAGGTCCGCCATGGCCTCGACCTGCATGTATCGATGCTGAAGCTGCCACTCGTCGTTGGCTTCGAGCAGGACGGCTCCGATCAGGCGGACGATGCTGTCCTCGTTCGGGAAGATGCCGACGACATCGGCCCGGCGCTTCACCTCCTTGTTGAGCCGCTCCAGCGGATTCGTGCTGTGCAGCTTCGAGCGGTGCTGGGCGGGGAAGGCCATGTAGGCGAGCACATCGGCTTCCGCATCATCCATGAAGCTTCCCAGCTTCGGCCATCTGGCGCGGAGTTGGTCGGCGACATGCCGCCAGGTCTGCACGGCACTGTCGTGGTCGGGCTGGATGAACGCCTGCCGGATCGCGGCGGCGACCATGGTGTGCTGGCCCTTGGGAACGTAGGCCAGCGCATTGCGCATCGCATGAACCCGGCACCGTTGCCATGTCGCGCCGAGCACGCGGACAAGGGCCGCCTTCAGCCCTTCATGGGCATCCGAGATGACCAGCTTGACCCCGGTCAGTCCCCTGCGCACCAGATCGCGCAGGAACGAGGTCCAGAACGGCTCGGCTTCGGACGGGCCGATGTGAAGGCCGACGATCTCCCTCTTTCCGTCGGTATCGACGGCGACCGCGATTATCGCCGCCACGGAGACAATACGCCCACCCTCGCGCATCTTCAGATAGGTGGCGTCGAGCCACAGATAGGGCCAGTCGCCGGACAACGGGCGCTTGAGGAAGGCGTTCACCCGCTCGTCGATGTCCTTGCACAGCTTCGACACCGACGATTTCGAGATGCCCGTCATCCCCATGGCCTGCACCAGTTCATCGACCTTGCGGGTCGAGACGCCGTTGATCCAGGCTTCCTGGATGACGGCGACCAGCGCCTTCTCCACCGTCTTCCTCGGCTCCAGGAAGCCGGGGAAGTAGGCTCCGCTGCGCATCTTCGGGATTTTCAGGTTCAGCGTGCCCAGCCGGGTGTCGAGCGTCCGGTCACGGTAGCCATTGCGCCAGGTCTGCCGGGCTTCGCCGCGCTCGTATCGCCCAGCCCCGATCAGGCCATCGACATCGGCCTCCATGATCAGTTGCAGCACGCTCTCGGCGATCGCGCGCAGAAAATCAGGGTCGCCGCTCTTCGCGGAAAGCTCGGCAAGCGCTAATCTGTCCTCGGTCATCGGGTTCTCCGTTTCGGTCAGGTCGAAGTCTTGCAACTCCACCTTCTCAAACGGACCCGGTGCCCACACCGGTTTTGGCCAAAAACGCAGCGGATTCTCCACCGCTGTTTCCACCGAAAGCGCTCCCCGAAATTACACCACGTCCTCGGACGCTACCTCATCGACAGCAAGGTCGCCAGGCGCACCTGCCGAAACTGCGCCTTCTACCACGGCAAGGTCACGAACCTGGCGGTGAAGGTGCTGCATGTCCCGCAGCCTGTGCCGGGCAAGCGCATCACCAATCATGTTCCGGTCGAAATGGGCGAGTGCCGGCGTCGCGCTCCCAATCTCGCAACGTCGACCAATCACGACTGGCAGATCGGCTCCGGGCATGGGATTTGGCCGGCAGTATTGCCGAGCGAATGGTGCGGCGAGTTCCAGTCCGCCGCGGCCGAGCTGGTCGCGGAGCTTGAGCGCCTCGGCAGGTGCATCATCCAATGCCGCGCGGACGGGAAATGCGACGTCGTCGTCATTGACGGCGTTGGTCAGAGCTTCGTCGATGTCGAGGGGATATCGCAGGACGATGCGACCTTGCGGGCAAACCATTGGGGCGAGCGGGGATTGCTGGTCGCATGGGGGCAGGAGCCTTCGAGGCCTGCCACATGAGCGACAATCCCAATCTCTCTGTCGCGCTGCGCCTCGCCACGCTGGGAATCCCGGTCTTCCCTTGCGCTCCTGAGCGGTATCCGTTCGACGAACAGGGGAAGAAGCCGCGCCCAGGCGTCATGTGGAAGGGCGCCGGCGCGACCACGGACGAACGGCAGATCAGGCAGGCGTTCCAGCGCTGGCCGGATAGCATCGTCGCGATCTCGCCGATCACAAATGGATGGCTTGTCGTCGATTGTGACCGGAAGCCCGGAAAGCCTGACGGCGTCGCGACGCTGAACGAACTGGCGTGGGCGAACGGTGATGACCCGCGCGACTGGCCGACTATCGAGACGCCCTCCGGTGGCCGGCATGTCATGTTCAAAGACCCCGGCAACCTTGCCGACACAACGTCGATCCTTCCGGGCATCGATATCAAGTGCAAGGGCTACATCATTGCCGAAGGGTCGACGCATCTCGACGGCCGCAGTTACAAGCCGGAAGGCGATGGCTATCTCGCAATGATCGAGATGGACGCCATTCCCGACATGCCGGGATGGCTGCATCAGGCGCTGCTTAATGCGAAGGCCGCAACGAAGGCGCATGAACCGCAACCGTCTAGTCGATCGTCTGCGCCCCCCACTTCCGGGGAATCAACAACGATTAGCGACAGCAGGTCGGACTTCTTCACCCGTATTAAGGGTGAGGCGCTGCGTCGGCTTGGTGAATGGGTACCGATCGCATTTCCGAAGGCGATATTTCAGCCCGGCACAGGGGCGTGGAGCATCAGCTCACGCGACCTCGGCCGAAACTTGCAAGAGCGCCTGTCGTTTCATCCCGAGGGGGTGCAGGATTTCGGGACGGAGCAGGCCAGCAGTCCGATATCGGCGCTGGTCGACCATGGCATTGTTCCCGACTCGCTTGCGGCTGCACGGTGGCTCTGCGATCGGCTGGCCATCGACTACGATGCCCTGTGGGCCGAGACGCATCCTGAGCCAGATATCGACCTGAGCCGGTTGAAGCCGAAACTGAAGCTTGTCTCGGTCGATGAAACACGGATTCCGGCATCGGACGCCGATCCGGTCGACATCTGGGGCAAGTTCAATCCACCAGCGCTCCCGGCCGGGTTGCTGCCGGCGGCGATCGAGGAGTTCGCGCACGTCCAGGGCGAGATGATGGGCGCCGATCCCGGCGGCCTGGCTTGCGCGGCGCTGGCGGTGTGCGCCGCCGCCATCCCGGACAGCATCAAGCTGCAGGTGAAGCAGCACGATACGAGCTGGACGGAATCGGCCCGGCTTTGGATCGCGCTGATCGGTGATCCGTCGACGAAAAAATCACCGGTCCTGTCGCAGGCGGTTCGGCCGCTGCTGCGCCTCGACGCCGCGCTCTATCGCGAATACGCGCAGGCCATGGCGGAGTATGAGGCGCTGCTGTGCAGGGCGGTGAGAAAACCATCCAGTGAAGCGCCTGCGTTTGTGCGGGCGCGGGCGGCGTAAAAGTCGTCCACTGGATAGGCTGATCCCTTTCGGGGTCGGCGGGGATGTTCGCTGTGGAGGTCTACGCGGCGGTTCGCGATTTCGTTTTCAATCAGAAGCAGAGCCGACGGGAAGCGGCTCGCGTGTTCGGGCTGAGCCGCGAAACGATCGCCAAGATGTGCCGGTTCTCGATCCCTCCGGGCTACACGCGCACGAAGCCGGTCGAGAAGCCGAAGCTCGGTCCGCTGCTGCCGGTGATTGAGGCGATCCTGGACGGAGACCGGGCGTCTCCGGTGAAGCAGCGCCATACGGCGAAGCGGATCTTCGAGCGGCTGCGGGACGAGCACGGCTTTGCCGGCGGCTACACGGTGGTGAAGGACCATGTGCGGCTCTGCCGGGCGCGGGGCCGCGAGACCTTCGTTCCGCTGGCCCATCCGCCCGGTCACGCCCAGGTGGATTTTGGCGAGGCGCTGGCGGTGATCGGCGGCGTGCGGCAGAAGATCCACTTCTTCTGCCTGGACCTGCCACAGTCGGATGCCTGCTTCGTGAAGGCGTATCCGCGCGAGACGACGGAAGCGTTCCTGGACGGTCACGTCTCGGCTTTTGGCTTCTTCGGCGGTGTGCCGCTGTCGATCCTCTATGACAACACCCGCATTGCGGTGGCGAAGATCTGCGGCGATGGCCGGCGCGAGCGGACGCGGGCCTTCACGGAGCTGGTGAGCCACTATCTGTTCCGGGATCGGTTCGGGCGCCCGGGCAAGGGCAATGACAAGGGCAAGGTCGAGGGGCTGGTGAAGTATGCCCGCTCGAACTTCATGACGCCGATCCCTTTGGCGGCGAGCTTCGCCGAACTGAACGCGATGTTGGCCGAGCGCTGCCGCCGGCGACAGGACGAGCGGGCCGGCCGGCATGCCCAGACGATCGGAGAGCGGCTTGTTGCCGATCTCGGGGTCTTGCGCCCTTTGCCGGCAGTGCCGCTGGAGCCGTGCGAGAAGCGTGGTGCGCGGGTCTCGTCGACGGCGCTGGTCCGATATCGGTCGAACGACTACTCGGTCCCGACGGCCTATGGCTTCCAGGACGTGGTGGTGAAGGGCTTCGTCGAGGAGGTCGTGATCCTGTGCCGGGGCGAGGAGATTGCCCGCCATCCCCGCAATTACGGGACGGGCGTGTTCGTCTCCGATCCGCTGCACTATCTGGCGCTAATCGAGGAGAAGCCGAACGCCCTCGACCAGGCCGCGGCCTTGCAGGGCTGGGACCTGCCCGAGGCCTTCCAGCACCTGCGCCATCTCCTGGAAGCGCGCATGGGCAATCGCGGCAAGCGCGAGTTCATCCAGGTGCTGCGGCTGCTGGAGGCCTTGCCGCGCGAGGTCGTGAGCTTCGCCGTCGGCGAGGCGATCCGGCTGGGCGCGATCGGCTTCGATGCGGTGAAGCTGATCGCGCTGGCGCGGCTGGAACGGCGCCCGGCCCGTCTGGATCTGGCGGCCTATCCGTATCTGCCGAGGACTACGGTGAAGACGACCTCGGCGGCCGATTACGCCGTGCTCCTGCCGGGAGCCGCGGCATGACGGGCTCGGGGAAAGAGACGATGCCGGCGGGCACGACCGCTGGAACGCCGCAGGTCCTGCTGGCGCACCACCTCAAGCAACTGAAGCTGCCAACCGTCCTGCGCGAGTACGACAAGGTGGCACGGGAATGCTCCCGCGACGGCGTCGATCATCCCCGCTACCTGCTACGGTTGGTCGAGCTCGAACTGATCGACCGGGAGCGGCGCACGGTCGAGCGGCGGATCCGGGCGGCGCGCTTCCCAGCGGTGAAGAGCTTCGACACCTTCGACTTCACGGCGATCCCGAGCCTGAACAAGATGCTCGTGCTGGAGCTGGCGCGCTGCGGCTACATCCTGCGCCGGGAGAACATCATCGCGCTCGGCAACAGCGGCACCGGCAAGACCCATGTCGCCCTCGCGCTCGGGCTGGCCGCTTGCCAGAAGGGCTTCTCCGTCGCCTTCACGACGGCGGCTTCGCTGGTCAACCAGCTCCTCGAAGCCCGCGACGAGAAGCGCCTGCTCAGGCTCCAGCGCGAGTTGCAGGCGGTCAAGCTGCTGATCGTCGACGAGCTCGGCTATGTGCCGCTGTCGCCGACCGGCGCCGAGCTCCTGTTCGAGATCTTCTCGCAACGCTACGAGCGCGGCTCAACCATCGTCACCTCGAACCTGCCCTTCGAGGACTGGACGTCCGTCCTGGGATCGGAGCGCCTCACCGGCGCGCTGCTCGATCGCCTGACCCACCACGTCAGCATCCTCGCCATGAACGGCGACAGCTACCGCCTCAAACAATCGGCCGGCCGCCGGCGCGCCTCCGCCGCGGCGGGGCAAAAACAGACCACCGCCAACGAAGCCGATCCAGAAACCGGCGAGATCATCCCCTGATCAATCCCGACAGCGCGATATGGCAGGGGCCCCGATCGGGGCCCCTGCCATATCCGCCACCCTCAACGCCAGTGGCCTGCTTTTACTCCGCCACGCTGGCCTGGAATCCGACCGCCGTTGACAACCACTGCTCTCAGCGGAAACAACACGTACTGCACCCGGTCAGATCCGATTGCCACTCCTTCTCACGCTCGGATGCGTCGGCCGTAGCGTCAACCACTTCCGGTTGCGACCCACAGGCATCTTTCTCTCGGTCAGCTTCGCCGGTCGGCCACATCAGGCGCTGCGGCAGCGGCGGCCGAATGCAGTGGGGCCTTCAATCTGTCGGCAGAAAGGAGTGTCTTTGCAGCCTTAATGGCCTCGTCAGGCAACGTGATCGTCACTGTTATTTGGAGTCGACGGATTTCCGCCAAACGCTCGGAAACATCGATGCGGAGCATCGCTTTCTCGGTTGGCTCCAAGAGCCGTACGAGGGCGCTGAAACTTCCTACGCTGTTGGGATCGATATGGATGTCGATCGGCACGGATGCGGCGCTAGCGAGCCGATAGGCCTCATCGCCACTGTCTCTGCGGCCCGTCCGATCATCGACGATCGGCAGGAGATCGTGATTGAATATTCGCAGGCGTTTCGGATGAGCGGAGGCGATGCTTTCGATCAGCATGGCATGGCTCGCGCGATTGCGAACGACCAATCGAACACCAACGAACTCATCAGGAAGGTCGCCGTAGCTTTCAATGTAGTGCTCGACGATCGGCTTTGTCGCATTGATCTCGCGCTGCTCCTTCCGAGCCGCTAGGCGAAAATTGCGCCAAGTGTAACTCGCCGCCACGAGCGAGATCAGCGCGGAGACGCCTGATATCCATTCCGCTCGCGTGATAGCTGACCAATCCATTCAGTGGCGACTCCCATGACCATCCTCAGCCTGGGAGATCGCGAGCGTTCCATCAACAGTCCGCCACGTCGGCTTCGGCCGGGGCAGCGCGAAACCTATGTTTCCTCTCCCGGTTAGCAAACCTGGATAGCGTTCCTAATGATGTAGCGAAGAATGAAATCCGGAGAGCTCTCCCGGTTTTCTGTGGCGGTCGAAAATGCGCGATCGGCAAAAAAAATCTGTTGGTGTCTTTCCAGGATATGCCCTCTTTGGATCAGCACGAGGCCAACCAGGGAGAGCGCCCGTGCATGACGATGATGGTTCCGATCTCGACGCCGCCCGCCGCTATCGCCGGCGGTTGAGGAAGCAGCGGGCCTACCAGGCCGATTACCGCGAGAAGCTCAAGAGAGCCGGCACGCCCGATCGCGACGATTTCGCCGCGGCCGTGCTGCGCATCGTGGTTTCGGGCTCCGCTCGGGATATCGAACGGCATGGCCCTCAGTGGGAGCGCCTGATCGTTCGGGAATTGACCGGAAAGGGTTTCGAGGCGGCAGCCGTGGCGCAGGCGTTCCGGAGGATGGTGGTTCGCGAGGTGAGGCGAATGCGGACGGCGGCGGCCCGCCGCGAAGAGCGCGATTGACCCGGTGGCAGGCCGGGCCGAAAAATCTTCTCGTCGTATGCATCGATATGCACAGAATCGCTCAGCATGAGATCCGGCGAGGGCGCCTTCATGCTGAAGCGAGATGACGAGGGGCAACGTGAGCCGGCGGGGCGCTGTCCTGCCTGCCACGATCGGGCAGGGGTTCGGCTGGCGTATCGCGTCGACGAGGCCGCCGATTTGATCGGCGTCGGGCGGACGACCTTCTATGCTCTGATCCGCGATGGACATATCGTCCCGCGCAAGCTCGGCCGGGCCACGCTGATTCTGCGCGCGGACCTCGATCGCCTTATCGAAACGCTGCCCCGGCAAGGGGCGGCGGGCGACGAAGGTTGATGTTCGTGATTTTCGAAGGCCCTGCGACATTATGGCGAGCGGAAAAAGGCCGAGGCGAGAGGCACCGCTGCGATTTGTTGGCCTTTTCGTTGGCCTCATAAGACAATCAAATAATAAATTATTAGATATATCAATTTCTTCGTCGATATATTCGATTCCGCCCCTGGCACCATCCCTTCCCAAAAGCGATCGACTGCCAGAACGTTAGCTCAGATCAAGGGCTTGAGCCTCGCCGTACTGGTCAACAACGGTGAGCGAGAATGCCTTTTCGCATGAAACGCAGGCGCATCCCCACCGATGTGAAAGCCGAGCCGCCGGCCTGAAGCTCCGCATCCCTCTGTGTGGATAAGACCGTTTCGGCCGCAGCTGCGGATATTCGCTTCTCGCTGAAGACCGCCGACAAGTCGGAGACTGTCGAACCCTCCAGGCATGCGGACTGCTGCGCGATCACCGCGGCCTCCTATGAGGCGATCGTCCGCATGAGGCCCGTGCCGCGCCGGTAGCCGGTGCCGGCCCGAAGGTCGTTGCGGCGGCTGACGGCCGCGCTATAGCTTGAGCATGATCCAGCACCTGCGATTCGCTGCTGTTTTCGCCGTCATGGCCGCCTCGCTCACGATCGGGATGGCGGCTGCGCCGGCTCATGCAATGCCGGCCGACGCCCAGCGTCCGGAGAATGCCGAAAGCGCCAGGATCGGGGAGCGCGTGGCGCAGCAACATTGCAGCCGATGCCATGCGATCGGCCGGACAGGCCAAAGCCCGAATCCGAAGTCGCCGCGCTTCCCGCTGATCGCGGAACGCTATCGGGACAACAATCCCGCTCCCGTGCTGATCGATGGCACGGTCGTCAGGCATCCCGGCATGCCGGAGTTCAGGATGCTTTCTTACGAAACGGATGGCTTGGTGGCCTATATCCGCCGGATTTCGCGGAAGTGGAAGCCGGCCCGCTGAGGTTCGGGCGAGCCGGAACCGCGCCGGACGAGCGGCCGCGGTGCAGATCCCGCCGGAAACGCCGGCTCCCTGCTGTTTTCCGGACCTGCGCTCAGTCCTCGCGCTCGCGCTGTTGCGGGACCTCGTCCGCCTCGTCGACCGGCTCGCCGGGAATCACGTAGTTGCCCTTGAGCCAGCGGCCGAGGTCGATGTCGGCGCAGCGCGCCGAGCAGAACGGCCGGAAGCGCGCGAGCGCCGGCTTGCCGCAGATCGGGCAGGGCCTCGCGGCCGGGGGCGCCTTTTCGGATTCGGTCATGCTGATGCGCGATGCCTCCATCGACGACGATACGGCCGATCGAAGGGCCGCGCGAGCCGCCCCCGCCTCAGGCGGCGTTCATCCAGCCGAAGCGGATGGGGAAACCTTCGCCGCCGAGAAGGTTCACCGTCTCGTAGAGCGGCAGCCCGACGACGCCGGTATAGGAGCCGACGAGCTTGACGACGAAGGAGCCGGCGATGCCCTGGATGGCGTAGCCGCCCGCCTTGCCGCGCCACTCGCCCGAAGCAAGGTAATGCTCGATGTCCTCGGTGGAAAGGCGCCTGAAGCGCAGCCGCGTCTCGACGATGCGGTCGCGGATCGCGCCCGACGGCGTCACCAGCGCGACGCCGGTATAGACACGGTGCGCCCTTCCGGAGAGCAGGCGCAGGCAGGCCGCCGCCTCGTCGACGATCTCGGCCTTGGGCAGGATGCGCCGGCCGACGGCCACGACCGTATCGGCGGCGACGATGTAGCAGCCCTCGAGATCGGCGCGAGCACGGGCGCCTTCGCGCGCGGCCTCGGCCTTCCCGCGCGCCAGGCGGCGGGCGAGATCGCGCGGGCGCTCGCCCTTGTGCGGCGTCTCGTCGAGATCGGCGGGGAGGAGCGCATCCGGCTTCAGCCCCGCCTGCTCCAGGAGCGCGAGACGGCGCGGCGAGGCCGAGGCGAGGACGAGCATCGGCCGCCAGCCGGGATGCTTGGGGGAAGAGAAGAAGCTCAAACTGCCATCCGAGACGATTCCGGTGCCGGGAGGGATCGGCACCGGGAGAGCCTTTAGAGCATTTCCGCGCCCCGATAAATCCGTCCGTGGCGCGTTTCCCGGAACCGGACCGGTCACCGCCGGGTTGAGTGATTGTCACCGGCTGCATGGCAGGCTGGTATACCACGCATTGCCAAGCGCGGCCGTTGGCGGCAGACTTTCTTTCCCCCTCGGCGTTCCGCCCCCTGTTCCATCGGCCTTCCGGAGTCCCCCATCATGCCGCAACCGCGCCAATCGACGGACTCCGCGCTGGCGACCGGGGTGGAGGCGCAGATCTTCGCGGCGCGCCTGGTGACCATGCATGCGGAAGCGAGCCTCACCATCGCGATGCGGATGCCGCTCTTGATGAAGGGCGCCTTCGGCGACAGCCGCGGCCAGCGCGAGGCCGCCAAGGCGGTGATCGAGAAGATGCTGGCCGTGGTCGAGAGCAGCTTCGCCGCCACCCAGGCGACGACCGCCTTCTGGTGGAGCTTCACCCTCAACCCGACCGGCCGCTTCGATCTCACGGCGGCGGCGGTCCGGGTCGCCGACAGCACGCTGGAACCCTTCGCCCGGCGCACCCGCGCCAACGCCACCCGCCTCGGCCGGTTTCGCCGCTAGAACTCCCCTGTCATTCCGGGAAGGCGCATTTCGGGAAGGCGGCTGATCAGGCCGGGCCGTCGGGCGTTGCCGCCGCCGCGGGAGGCGCCAGCGCGTGCGCGCGCTCCAGCCTGCGGTAGCGGGCGACGCTCACCGGAATGAGCGCGAGATAGGCGATGACGACGATCGCCAGCACCTCGAAGGTGTAGGCGAAGAGCAGCCCGGCCACGATCACGACGGCGACGAAGATCGGCAGCACCTGCGTCCTCGGAATGCGCATGCCCAGCGTCTTGCCGGCATAGCAGGGAATGCGCGAGATCGTCAGGAAGGCGATGAACAGGATGTAGAGGCCGACGAAGAGCGCGCCGTAGTCCTGCACCGGAACGCCGATGATGTGGAGATAGACCGGCAGCAGCGCGGTGATCGCGCCGGCGGGCGCCGGCATGCCGACGAAGAAATCCTTCTGCCAGTCGGGGCGGTCGGGATCGTCGATCATCACGTTGAAGCGCGCGAGCCGGAGAGCCATGGCGCAGGCCAGCGTCAGCACGATGATCCAGCCCACGGATTTCAGGTCGTGCAGGACGAAGATCCACAGCACATAGCCGGTGGCGACGCCGAAATTGACGAAATCCGACAGGGAATCGAGCTCGGCGCCGAAGCGCGAGGTGCCCTTCAGCATGCGGGCGAGGCGCCCGTCGACGCCATCGAGCGCCGCCGCGATCAGGATGCAGATCGTCGCCGTCTCGAGCTTGTTCTCGACGACGAGACGCATCGCCGTGAGGCCGAGGCAGAGCGCCAGCAGCGTGACGAGGTTCGGTGCGATCAGCCGGAAGGGAATCGGCCTGAAGCGGGCGCGCCTCGATTCGACGCGCTCCGGCTCGAAGGGTGGAAAGAGGTCGCTCATGCCAGCCGGGATACGCGGTTTTCGGGGTCCGCGCTAGCTTGTGCCTCAGATGTCGCGGAAGCTGCGCGCCATGGGCTCGTTGCCGGCAAGATCGGCGAGCACGGTCTCGCCGGCGATCGCGGTTTGCCCCTCGCCGACCAGCGGCACGACATCGGCCGGCAGATAGACGTCGACGCGCGAGCCGAAGCGGATCAGCCCGAAGCGCTCGCCGGCGGCGAGCGTGTCGCCTTCCTTGACGAAGGGCACGATGCGCCGCGCGATCAGCCCGGCGATCTGGACGACGCCGATGGCGCCGGCGGCGGTCTCGATCGCCAGCGCGTTGCGCTCGTTGTCGTCGCTCGCCTTGTCGAGCTCGGCGTTGAGGAAGAGGCCCGGCGTATAGGCCATCTTCAGGATGCGGCCGGGAACCGGCGCCCGGTTCACATGGCAGTCGAAGACGTTCATGAAGATCGAGATCCGGGTCATCGGCTCGGCCGGCAGCTCGAGCTCCGGCGGCGGCAGGGCCCGGGCGATCTGGCTGACGCAGCCATCCGCCGGCGAGATCACCAGCCCCTCCCGCTGCGGCGTGACCCGGACGGGATCGCGGAAGAAATAGCAGATCCAGACCGTCAGGATCGCGCCGATCCAGCCGAAGGGCGACCAGAGATTGGCGAGCACGATCGTCGCCACGAGGCCGATCGCGATGAAGACATAGCCCTCCTTGTGGATGGGCACGATCACCTTGCGGACGGAATCGACGAGGGACATGGCAGGTTCCGCTGTTCTGGCGGCGCGAGGCGCGCAGATGGTTGAGGCTGCGCTGATTTAGGGGTTTCGGGCCGGGAGGGAAAGAGGCCGCGTCCCCTCAGGAGATGCTGAGGCGCACGCTCTCCCCTTCTTCCTGCGTCGCGCGCTGGAGGGTGGCCTTGGCCTCGTCGACCTCGCGCTGGCGGTTCCACATCGCGGCATAGACACCACCGGACGCGAGCAAATCGCGATGATGGCCGCGCTCGACGATGACGCCCTTGTCGAGCACGATGATCTCGTCGGCATTGACCACGGTGGAGAGCCGATGCGCGATGACCAGCGTGGTGCGGCCCTCGCTGACGCGGTCGAGCGCATCCTGGATCTCCTTCTCGGTGAAGGAATCGAGCGCCGAGGTCGCCTCGTCGAGCACCAGGATCGGCGGGCCCTTCAGGATGGTGCGGGCGATGGCGACACGCTGCTTCTCGCCGCCCGAGAGCTTCAGGCCGCGCTCGCCGACCGAGGTGGCGTAGCCTTCCGGCAGGGTGCGGATGAAGCGGTCGATCTGGGCGAGCCGCGCCGCCTCCTCGACCTCCGGAAGCGTCGCCTCGGGCCGGCCGTAGCGGATGTTGTACTCGATCGTGTCGTTGAACAGCACCGTATCCTGCGGGACCATGCCGATCGCGGCGCGCAACGAGACCTGCTGCACATCGGCGATCGGCTGGCCGTCGATCAGGATGCGGCCTTCCTGCGGCTCGTAGAAGCGGAAGAGCAGCCGCGAGATCGTCGACTTGCCGGCGCCGGAGGGGCCGACGATGGCGACGGTGCGCCCCGGCTCGACCTTGAACGAGACGCCGCGCAGGATCGGCCGCTCCGGCACATAGGCGAAATGCACACCCTCGAACCTGACCTCCCCGGCCGGGACCGAAAGCGGCAGGGCGCCCGGCCTGTCGCGGATCTCGGGATCGCGGCCGATCAGCGAAAACATCTCGCCGATGTCGAGCGTCGCCTGCTTGATCTCGCGATAGACCGTGCCCATGAAGTTCAGCGGCAGATAGAGCTGGACCAGCATGGAGTTGATCAGGATCAGGTCGCCGACCGTGTTGGTCCCGGCCTGGAAGCCGCGCACCGCCATCACCATCGAGAGCGTCAGCCCCACCGTGAAGATCGCCGCCTGGCCGAAATTGAGCCAGGCGAGCGAGGTGTAGGATTTGACCGAGTTCCGCTCGTAGCGCGCCATCGAGCGGTCGTAGCGGGCGGTCTCGCGGGCCTCGGCGCCGAAATACTTCACCGTCTCGTAGTTGAGCAGCGAATCGATCGCCTTGGCGTTGGCGTCGGTGTCGGATTCGTTCATCGCCGAGCGGATGGCGATGCGCCATTCGGTGGCCTTGATCGTATAGGTCATATAGGTCGTGACCATCGCGACCAGGACCGCGACATAGCGCCAGTCGAACAGATAGAGCAGCACGGCGACGATCAGCACGACCTCGATGATCACCGGCACGAGCTGGTTGAGGCCGAGCCTGACCATCTCCTCGATGCCGTTGCGGCCGCGCTCCAGCACGCGGGTGAGACCGCCGGTCTTGCGCTCGAGATGAAAGCGCAGCGAAAGATGGTGCAGGTGCCCGAAGGTCTGGAGCGCGAGCGTGCGCACCGCGTGCATGAAGACCGGCGCGAAGATGGCGTCGCGCAGCTGGACGAAGGCCGCAGCCCCGACGCGGGCGAGACCGTAGAGCACCGTCAGCGCCAGCGGCGCCCCGACGAGCCAGGGCAGCCATTGCGCGAGGCTGGCATTGCTGCCGGCGAGCGCGTCCGTCACCCATTTGAAGGTGAAAGGCACGCCCATCAGCACCAGCCGCCCGGCGAGCATCAGGGCGAAGGCTGCGACGACGCGGCCGCGCAGATCGGCGCGCTCAGCCGGCCAGAGATAGGGCCAGAGGGCGCGGAAGGTGGCGAAGAAGCCGGACCCGGGCTGGATGACGGCAGAGTGGGAGAAACCCGGCGCCGGAGGCGGCGCTGACGGCACGGACATATTCGAACGATTCCAGTTGGAGCGCTCATATAGGCGCAATCGCGCGCCGTTGCATGGGCGATCTTCGACGATCTTCCACGATCCGCGGCGGCCCCTGCCCCCGAACGGCCTTGCTCTCGCCGAAAGCGCGATGTCTGATCCCGGCCGGGCGGGAAACGCCCGACATCGGGGAAGGAACCACCATGAAGGCCCACCAACTCGTCGCCCGCGGGATCGGCATCGGCGCCGCGATCCTGATCGCCCTGCCCGCCCTGGCGCAGGGCGCCAGGCCCCACCCCCAGATCACCATCACCAACCAGCGCGCCGTGCCGCTCGAAAGCCTGGAGATCGCCACCACCGGCGAGCAGTCCCGCCTCGTCGCCAAGCTCGCCAAGCCGCTGGCGCCCGGCAAGAGCACGACGCTCAAGCTCAACAAGCCGCAGGGCTGCAGCTATTTCATCCTGGGCAAGTTCGCCGACGAGGCCGAGACCGATGCCGACGGCATGGATCTGTGCAAGGACCGCGTGATCCGGCTGACGGAGTGACGCCGTTCCCGCCTCCCCTCCCGGCGGCTGAGGGATTCCGGCCTTCTCGACCCGGCGCGAGAGGCGCGCTGACGGCTTTCCGAGGATGCGCCTCCTCCGATCGGGGGAGGCAGTCCGGAAAGCGCTCGTCCTAACCTGACATCGGGACCATCAGGCCGGGCGCCGGCGACAGACAGCCCTGCCCGGCGCAACGAAACCGGGGTTTGCGATGGCGTACGAAGCCCTGCTCCACGAAATCTATGCCGCGCTCGCCGATCCGAACCAATGGCCTCGCACGCTGATCAGGATTTCCGATTATCTGGGCTGCCTTGGCGGACAACTGATCTACAATCCTCCCCCGGGCGGCAACGGCATGATGGTCGTCGGGCGCCTCGATCCTGTTTTGACGGATGTCTATTTAAAAAATTATACGCAGAATCCATGGACCTCGACCATGGCGAAACAGCCATTCGAGCAAGCCGTTGCCATAAGTTCACTGGTTGAACGCAAGGTTGTACAAAGAACGGCGTTCCATGCCGATGTTCTGTTGCCGCAAGGCATCACCGATATGCTGGCTATCAGCCATCGCAGTCTTTCTTTTGGTGGAGGCGTGGGAGGCGTGGGGTTTGCCCTGTCGGCGCGCGCGGAAAGCCGCATCGAACATATGCGCAAGCAGTTGGCGCGCCTGGCACCGCATATCAACCGGGCCGTCGACGCGACCCTGCACCTCGGCGCGCTGGCCGACGGCAGCAGGCAGTTGACCAAGGTTCTGGAGCTCCTGCCCAATCCCGCATTCCTCCTCGACGGGCGAGGCGGCGTCGTCCATGCCAACAGCCCCGCCGAGACGCTGCTGCGCAGCGGCAGCGGCCTCGTCTACGCCAACGGAGAAAGGCCGCAGCTGACGGCGGAGATCCCCAGCGAAAGGAGCGCCCTGGCGCGGCTATTGGCGAGCGCGCTCGCCGTCGCGACCGGCAAGGGCGGCGAGCCGGGAGAGCCTTTGCGCCTGTCCCGTTCCTCGGGCGAAGCGCCACTCGTCGTCATCCCCGTCCCGCTGCCGCCCCCGGCTTTCGCGCTCTGGGAAGCCGTCAGCTTCGCCCGGGTGCTGGTGATGGTCATCGACCCGACGATACGCCATGTCGCTGCAATCTCCGTGTTGCAGGCCACTTTCGGGCTGACGAAGGCGGAGGCGCGCGTGGCGAGCCTGATCGGAAGCGGCCTGAGCGGACCGCAGGCGGCCCAGGCTCTCGGCATATCGCCGTTGACGACGAAGACGCATCTCACGCACTGCTTCGAGAAAATGAACATACGCTCCCAGAACGAGCTTACGCGTATCCTCCTGTCCCTCCCCTCGGCCCATCAGGTGAACGGCGACACCAAACCGTGATCACACCTCATTGCCGCTCGACATGGAGCAGCAACCCGCCCGATCCGGCCTTGCCGGGGCCGCTGCGACAGCTTCGGGAGAGTCGATGCCGCTTGAAGGCGGTCAGGCCGATGACGATCCCGCAGCACAGGCTGTTCATCATGTTGATCGCCGCCAGCGGCACGTCGCCGAGCGACGTGAGCGCATAGGCGGCCGTCGATGTATTCGCCGCGACCCAGAGCCCCCATGTCCAATAGGAAATGGCGGCAGCGCCCGTGCTGTCGCGCGCGACGCGGACAATCTGCGGCAAATACGAGAATACCCGCAGGACGTTGAAGAAGCTGAACAGATAAAAGGCCGCGTCTGCCGTGGTCATGCGGGCCCTCCCTGCGGTACGTCGTGGGTCGGCTGTCCCGCTGAGTTTGTAGGGAGGCACCGATGGTCCGGCGTCGCCCGATCGGAGGAGGAATACGCCGGGCCGGCGAGACCGCCGCGCTCCTTCACGCGATCTCGAGCGGCCCGATGCCGAAGCAATGAGCCGGCGGAGACGGAAAGCGGCTCACGCCGTCGCGCCGGCCCTGACCAGCTTGTAGGTGATCGAGTCGGTGAGCGCCTGGAATGAGGCGTCGATGATGTTGGCGCTGACGCCGACCGTGGTCCAGCGCTCGCCGGTCTCGTCGCCCGATTCGATCAGCACGCGGGTCACGGCATCGGTGCCGCCCTGGAAGATGCGGACCTTGTAGTCCAGGAGGCGCAGGCTCCCGATCAGCGACTGGTAGCGGCCGAGGTCCTTGCGCAAGGCGATGTCGAGCGCATTGACCGGGCCGGCCTCGCCCTCGGCGGCCGAGATCAGCACGTCCTCGCCCACCTTCACCTTGACGATCGCCTCGGAGAAGGTGACGAGCTCGCCCAGCGCGTTGTAGCGGCGCTCGACATTCACGGCGAAGCGCTCGACGGCGAAATAATCCGGCACCTCGCCGAGGATGCGCTTGACCAGCAGGAAGAAGGAGGCGTCGGCGCCTTCGAAGGCATAGCCTTGAGCCTCCTTGTCCTTGACCTCCTCCAGCACGCGGTTGAGGCGGGGATCGTCGCGCCCGAGGGTTACGCCGATGCGCTCGAGTTCGGCGACGAGGTTCGACTTGCCGCCCTGATCGGAGACCAGGACCTTGCGGATGTTGCCAGTAGCCTCGGGCGCGACATGCTCGTAGGTGCGCGGGTCCTTGAGCACGGCGGAGGCGTGGATGCCGGCCTTGGTGGCGAAGGCGGAGGCGCCGACGAAGGGGGCATGGCGGTTCGGCGCGCGGTTCAGCATCTCGTCGAGCGCGCGCGAGACATGGGTCAGCTCGGCGAGCTGCGCCTCGCCGACGCCGAGCGCGAAGCGGTCGCGATAGCGCTGCTTCAGCTTCAGCGCGCCGATCAGCGTGACGAGGTTGGCGTTGCCGCAGCGCTCGCCCAGCCCGTTGAGCGTGCCCTGGATCTGGCGCACGCCCGCCTCCACCGCCGCCAGCGAGTTGGCGACGGCGCAGCCGCAATCGTCATGGGCGTGGATGCCGAGATGCTCGCCCGGCACGACCTTCGCAACCTCGCGGACGATCGCGCCGATCTCGTCGGGCAGCGTGCCGCCATTGGTGTCGCAGAGCACGACCCAGCGCGCGCCGGCCTCGTAGGCCGCGCGGGCGCAGGCGAGCGCGTAGTCGGGGTTGGCCTTGTAGCCGTCGAAGAAATGCTCGCAATCGAGCATCACCTCGCGGCCGGCGGCCTTCGCCGCTTCGACGCTCTCAGTGATGCCGGCGAGGTTCTCCTCGAGCGAGATCCCGAGCGCGACGCGGACATGGTAATCCCAGCTCTTGGCGACGAAGACGATGGCATCGGCCTTCGCCTCCAGCAGCGCGGCGATGCCCGGATCGTTGGCGGCCGAGCGCCCGGCCCGCTTGGTCATGCCGAAGGCGGCGAACTTCGCCCGCTGCGTCGGCTTCTCAGCGAAAAAGGCGGTGTCGAGCGGGTTGGCGCCGGGATAGCCGCCCTCGACATAGTCGATGCCGAGCCGGTCGAGCAGGCCCGCTACCATGCGCTTGTCGTCGAGCGAGAAATCGACGCCGGTGGTCTGGGCGCCGTCGCGCAGCGTCGTGTCGAAGAGATGGATGCGGGCGGCGCTCATCGCTTCGCCTCCCAGCTCGTCGTCGGCTCGCCGGTGGCGGGGTCCTTGCCGTCCTTGAGCGCGATGCCCATGGCGGCGAGCTCGTCGCGGATGCGGTCGGATTCGGCGAAGTTCTTCGCCCGGCGGGCGGCGAGGCGGGCGCCGATCAGGCGCTCGACCTCCGGCGCGATCGCCGCCGGCGCCGCGACCTCCGGCAGGGCGACGCCGATCAGGTCGAGGCCGGCCAGCAGCGCCGGCAGGTCGCCGGCCTTGCGCAAGGCGTGCAGCTCGGCCAGCACACGGGCGGTGTTGAGATCGTCGGTCAGCGCGTCGAGGAGTTCGGCCGAGGGTTCGGAGGCCGTCGTGCCCTGCGCGGCCTCCGCCCAATCCTGCAAGGTCTTGTCCGCCTCCTCCAGCGCCTTCACCGTCCAGTCGATCGGCTGGCGGTAATGCGTCTTCAGCATCGCGAGCCGCAGCACCGCGCCCGGCCACTTCCGGCCGCCGAAGGTATCGGTCTCCAGCAGCTCGTGGATCGTGACGAAGTTGCCGAGCGATTTCGACATCTTCTCGCCCTCGACCTGCAGGAAGCCGTTATGCATCCAGATATTGGCCATGGCCGGCTGCCCCTCCCCGCCACTGAGCGCGCAGCAGGACTGGGCGATCTCGTTCTCGTGGTGCGGGAAGACGAGGTCGATGCCGCCGCCATGGATGTCGAAGACATTCTTGCCCGGATCGTCGCAGGTGAGCCCGCCGCCGAAAGGCACGAGCAGCTTCGCCATCGACATGGCCGAGCATTCGATGTGCCAGCCGGGGCGGCCGGGCGTGGCGATGCCGGCGGGCGAGGGCCAGCCGGGATCGATGCCGTCGCGGCTCGGCTTCCACAGCACGAAATCCATCGGGTCTCGTTTATACGGGGCAACATCCACCCGTGCGCCCGCCAGCATCTCGTCGAGCGAGCGGCGGGCGAGCGTGCCGTATTTCGGCGCCTTGGCCAGATGGGCCACGGCCGGGACGTGGAACAGCACATGCTCCTCGGCGACATAGGCGACGCCGCGCGCGATCAGGCGCTCGATGATCGCCCGCATCTCTTCGATATGGGCGGTCGCGCGCGGCTCGGCCGTGGGGCGCAAGGTGCCGAGCGCGTCGACGTCGCGGTGGAACTGCGCGGTCGTGGTCTCGGTGACCCTGGCGATCGCCTCGTTCAGCGGCAGGCCGGGGAAGTCGCGCGCCGCGCGGGCGTTGATCTTGTCGTCGACGTCGGTGAGGTTGCGGGCATAGGTGACGTGCTGCGCCCCGTAGAGATGGCGCAGCAGCCTGAAGAGCACGTCGAAGACGATGACCGGGCGGGCATTGCCGATATGGGCGTAGTCATAGACCGTCGGGCCGCAGACATAGATGCGGACATTGCCCGGATCGATCGGCGCGAAGTCCCGCTTCGTGCGCGTCAGCGTGTCGTAGAGCCTCAGGGTCGGCTGCATCGGGGCAAAATCCTGGAACGAACGAAACGAAAATCGCCTGGCCGCTGGCCGGGGCGCTGTTGTCGGTTCGTTTTCAGGACGAGGACGTGAGCAGCCGGCCAGCGCAAGCTAGCGGCAGATAATGCAAATCCGGCGGTTGATGGCGGCTCGCGTCATGGTCGAAACTGATTGCCTTCCGCTGAGCTTTCCGTCAAGAGGGGCGCCCGTTGTTGCGTTGCAGCATTACCCCACGGTCACCGCGGTTCATTCAAATTTAACCGAACGGAACCATGCTTCCGATTCGCGGGTTCTCCATCCGCCCGCCGCCATCAGGATATCCATTCATGCGCCGCGCCGTGGCCCTCGTCGGATTGCTCGGGATCGTCGCCGCCGGCATCTCGCTCTCGATCATGCCGGCGGGCCGCTCGGCCGCCGCCGCCGGCGAGCAGCGCACCTTCCTGATCCCGGCCAGCGACGGCTACGGCGTCGCCGACTGCATCGCGTCGCGGGCCGAATGCGGCCGGATCGTCGCCGATGCCTGGTGCGAGTCGCAAGGCTTCGGCAAGGCCGTCGCCTTCGGCGTCGCCGCCCGCGAGGATTTCACCGGCACGCTCGCCAGGCAAAGCCAGACACAGGCAGCCGGGGAGCCGCTCAGCATCACCTGCGACGAGTGACGCCCCTCACCTGATCCAGTCGGAGCATTTCGGCGGCTCGCCCGAGGCGCCCCAGGGCATGACCGGCACGGTCGAGGTCGAGTTCTGCGGCGAACCGTCGATCAGCTTGTCGGTATAGACCAGATAGACCAGCACGTTGCGCTTGGCGTCGCAGCCGCGCACGATCTGCATCTTCTTCCAGACCAGCGAACGGCGCTCGCGGAAGACGACATCGCCCTGCCCGGCCTTCTCCTTGAATTTGATCGGTCCGATCTGGCGGCAGGACAGCGACACCTCCGAGACCTCCTCGGCGACACCGAACATGCCGGAGACGCCGCCCTTCTCGGGCACGGTGTAATGGCAGGCGACACCCTCGACGGCGGGATCGTCGACGCCGTAGACGGCGAGCTTGTCGTTAGGCGTCAGCATCTTCCAGACGGTCGACTTGCGGAAGATCAGGTCCTCCTGCGCCACGGCCGGCGACAGCGAGGCCCCGGACAGGCCAAGCGCCAGCGCGGCCAGAACCCAACGACGAAACGGCATTCCCATTCTCCCGGCATATTCTGGAGCCCCGATATGGGAAGCCGGACGGGCGCGCGCCAGAGTCCGGCGTCGCAAGGCGGCCATCACCCCGCCAGCGGCTTGAAGGCGAGATAGGCGGCGGCGAGCGCGCCGATGACGCCGAGCGAGAATAGGACGAGCTTCAGCCGCGTCATCGCGCTGGCGAAGGCGACATCGCCGCCGGCGATCTCAGGATAGCGGTCGAGCAGCCGCGCCACGGCGAAATTCTCCGCCACGTCGCAAAGCCCGCCGAGGAGCCAGCCCCCGCCGCAGAGCGCCGCCACCCACCAGGGCTGGCCGCGCAGGGAAAGACCGGCGGCGATCAGCGCGCCGATGATCGCATAGGTGAAGGCGAAGGCGACATCGGCCGGCAGCACGCGGTTGCGATAGCGGGCGCGCTTCTCCTCGCCATAGAGCGTGAACAGCTTCTCGACATCGGCGAGGCTGTAGCCGTCCCAGTCGTTTTCCAGCATGCGCGGCACGCCCTGCCGGTTCGACCAGAGGCCGACGAGCCAGAACAGCACCATCACCAAGACCGGCCCCCAGACGAAGAAGGCCAGCGGAATGACGCTGGAATAGAACGGCACGGTCTCGATCATGGCAACTCGGCTCTCGTCTCAAGCTCTCTTGGCGGGCCTTGAAGGTTATCCGCCCGCCCGGCCGCCGCCAAGCGGCAGGACCTCCTGCTCGATCGCGCCGAAGATCGAATGCCCGGAAAGGTCCTTCATCGCGATGCGGACGGTGTCGCCGAAGCGCAGGAGGGGCGTCGCGCGGTTGGCGACGGGGCCGGCGGTGACGATGGTGCCGGCCGAAAGGCCGCGCGTCGCGGCGGCATCGGCGATCAGCGCGCCGAAATCGCAGGCTGGATCGGCGCTCACCTCGGGCTTGCCGTTGACCTCGGCGATGACCGGCAGGCGCAGCCGCCCGCCCTGCCAGGCGCCGCCGAGCTCGTCCGGCGTCACCGCGACCGGGGAGCAGGCCGAGGACGGCCTCGCCCGGTCGCGCAGGTCGACATCGCTGACGAGCATGACGAGGCGGATCAGGCCGAGCGCCTCCTCGCGGGTCGCCGCCATCGGCACGTCGCCGGTTGCGACCGCGATCCGGGCCGCGAAGGCGATGCCCTCGCTGCGGGCCTGCACGGGCCGGCGCGCGCCCAGCCAGGCGTCGCTGGCGCCCCGGGACAGTTGCGGTTCGTCCCCTGTGGCCGACGCGTCGAGCCGCTGATAGGCGCGCGGCAAGGGCGCGGCGCAATCATGCTCGTGGAAGCGGAAGGAGGGGACGGAACCGTGCTCCAGCCCTTCGGCGAGGTCGGCGAGGCGCGGGGCGTGGCGGGGCCAGTCGTCGAGCGCCGCCTGCAGGGTCGGCACGACCGGGAAGGCGTCGGTGGCGCGGGTCAGGTCACGCGAGACCACGACGAGACGGCCGTCACGGCCATGCGCGAGCGAGGCGAGCTTCATGTCTTTCCATTCCCTTCCGAACGCGCCAATAAAGGCATAATTGGCGCGTGGGAGGAAACCAAATGGAACGTCGCAGCTTTTTGAAAACGGGAGCGCTGGCCGCCGCCGCGACGGGCATCGCGATGCCGGCGATCGCGCAGGCGCAGCCGGCGGTGAAATGGCGTCTGACGTCGAGCTTCCCGAAATCGCTCGATACGATCTTCGGCACGGCGCAGCAATTCTCGAAATACATGGCCGAGGCGACCGACGGGGCGTTCGAGGTCCAGGTCTTCGCGCCGGGCGAGATCGTGCCCGGGCTCCAGGCGCTCGATGCGGTCTCCTCGGGCACGGTCGAATGCGCGCATTCGCCGACCTATTTCTACATCGGCAAGGACCCGACGCTGGGCTTGGGCACCGGCATCCCCTTCGGCCTCAACGCCCGCCAGCAGCATAGCTGGTGGTATTTCGGCGGCGGCGGTGAGATCGTCAACGGCGTGCTCGACCGCTTCAACGCCTATTCCATCCCCTGCGGCAATTCCGGCTGCCAGATGGGCGGCTTCTTCCGCAACGAGCTGAAGAGCATCGACGACCTGAAGGGGCTGAAGTTCCGCATCGGCGGCATGGGCGGGGCGGTGCTCGCCAAGCTCGGCGTGGTGCCGACGCAGATCGCGCCCGGCGACGTCTATCCGGCGCTGGAGCGCGGCGCGATCGACGCGGCCGAGTTCGTCGGCCCCTATGACGACGAGAAGCTCGGCTTCGCCCGCGTCGCCAAATATTACTACTACCCCGGCTGGTGGGAGGGCGGCGCGATGCTGCACCTGATCATCGGCAAGGAGGCCTGGGCCAAGCTGCCGAAGCATTATCAGGCGATCGTCCAGCACGCCTGCGAGGCGGCCAACAACTGGATGCTGGCCAAGTACGATTTCGTCAATCCAGGGGGGTTGCGCCGCCTGGTGGCGCAGGGCGCGCAGCTGCGCGGCTTCCCGCTGCCCGTGATGGAAGCGGCGCTGAAGGCGGCCGAGGAGTATTACGCCGAGACCGGCGCCAAGAGCGCGGATTTCAAGAAGGGCTATGATTCGATGGTGGCGTTCCGCGGCGAGAACCTGCTCTGGTGGCAGATCGCGGAACTCTCCTACGACTCATTCATGAACCGGCTGAAGGCGCGCTGAGGCGCCGCCTTCAGAAATACCGCGCCAGATTGCGCCGGATGCGCGCGGCCGGGTCCTCGCCCCTCAGTGGATAGGCGAAGGGCGTTCCGGTGATCGTCTCGAAGGCCCGGACATAGACCGCCGAGGTCTGGTCGATCAGCTCCTGCGGGATCGGCGGCAGGTCCTGCGTATAGGGATCGCAGCGCGCCACGACCCAGTTGCGCACGAAATCCTTGTCGAAGGATTCCGGCTTCCCGCCGGCCGCGAAGCGCTCCGGATAGCTTGCGGCGAACCAGTAGCGGCTGGAATCCGGCGTATGGATCTCGTCGGCCAGCACGATCCTGCCCTGCGCATCCGTGCCGAACTCGTATTTGGTGTCGGCCAGGATCAGGCCGCGCTCAAGGGAGAGCGCCTGGCCGCGCGCGAACAGCGCGAGCGCGTAAGCCGAAACGGTATCCCACTGCGCCTGCGTCAGCAGGCCGCCCTCAACGATCTGCCTTGCCGAAAGCGGCTCGTCATGGCCGCCGTCGAAGGCCTTGCTGGTCGGCGTGAGGATGGGCTGCGGCAAGGCCTCGTTGTCGCTTAAGCCCTCCGGCAGCGTCAGCCCGTACATCTCGCGCCTGCCCTGCTTGTAGAGCGTCAGGATCGATGTGCCGGTCGTGCCGGCGAGATAGCCGCGCACCACCATCTCGACGGGCAGGATCTCGAGCCGCCGGCCGACGACGACGTTCGGGTCCGGGTATTCCAGCACATGGTTGGGGCAGATGTCGGCGGTGCGCTCGAACCAGTAGCGGGCGGTCTGGGTCAGCACCTGCCCTTTCAGCGGAATCGCCGCGATCGCCCGGTCGAAGGCGGAGAGCCGGTCGGTCGAGATCAGGATGCGGCGCCCGTCCGGCAGATCGTAATTCTCGCGGACCTTGCCGCGGTAATAGTTCGGCAGCTCCGGGATGACGGCTTCGTGAAGAGGCAGGTAATCGGACATGGACGGGCTTGCCTTCCCGGCGCTGCGCGAAAGGGCGGCGCGGCCGGGCCGCCGCCGCAGCCCTTCTAGCGAAAGCAGGGGTTTTCCACCACCGGGACCATGCGCCCTTCCCCGGATTGCTGCGCCGGTCCGAATATGGCATGCGAAGCCGCAGGCCCGCCGGGAGGCGCGGACGCTCCATAGTTCCGTCGTGTTTGGCGTGTGTTCTCGATGGTATCGGACGGAGCCGCCGCCCCGGCATGGATGACGTGACCCGACTTCAGATGATGCTGCGATTGTCCAGACGTTTCGGCATGGCCTTCCTGGCGCTGATGGCGCTCGGCGGCGCCGCCGCGGCGCAGTCGGCCTCCTGCAATGCCTGGCGCGCCGAGCTTGAAAGCCTGCAGGGCCGCGGCGGCGGCGATCCGCGCGCGGCGCAGGCCGCGCAGCGCGTCGGCGCCGAGCTCGCGCGGCTGAGCGGCCAGTATCGCGCCATGGGCTGCGACCGCGGCTTCAGCTTCTTCGAATCGCCCCCGCCGCAGTGCAACTTCGTCCGCCAGCAGATCGGCCAGCTGCAGAGCCAGTACGGCGCCCTGCAGCGCCAGGCGCAGGGCGGCGGCATCGAGCAGCGGCGCGCCCAGCTCGCCGCCGCGATCAACAACAACTGCCGGGCGCAGCCGCGCGGCTTCTTCGAGACGATCTTCGGGCTCGAGCCGCGCCGCGGCGAGATCGAATCGACGCTGCCCGAGCTCGATCCCGAAGAGCCGCTCGAGCCGGCGAAGCCTCGGCTCGGCGGCCCGCAGACCGTCTGCGTGCGGACCTGCGACGGCTATTTCTTCCCGCTCTCGAACAACACCGGCAACGGCGACGAGATGTGCCAGGCGCTCTGCCCGGGCAGCGAGACCCTCGCCTACGGCATGAGCACCGGCGGGGACATCCAGAACGCCGCCTCGCGCACGACCGGCCAGCCCTATTCGGCGCTGGCCAATGCCGGCAAATATACGCGCAGCTTCGACGCCGCCTGCGGCTGCCGCGGCCAGGGGCAGAGCTGGTCGGCCGCCCTCAAGGACGCCGAGTATCTGCTCGACAAGCGCAAGGGCGACGTCATCGTGAGCGAGCAGCGCGCGGCCGAACTGTCGCGCCCGAAGCCCGACCCCAAGCGCAAGGGCCAAGCCGCCCAGCCGGCGCCGGCGCCCGTTCCCGCCGTCCCCGACGAGAAGCCGATGCCGTCGGAGGATTCACCGACCGCCGGCACCGAATCGGCCGGCGTCGGCCCCGACATCGTCGGCGAGACGGTGCTCGACAGGAAGGACGGGCTGAAGAGCGAATCGCGCAGCGCCACCGGCGAACGCCGCGCGGTGCGCATCGTCGCGCCCAATCTCGCGCCCAATCTGAGCCCGCAGATCGTCAGGCCGTAGACACCGTCGGCGCTCCACCCATGTCATTCCGGGGCGCGCCGCAGGCGCGAACCCGGAATGACGATGGGAGGGACAAGCCGTCAGGCGTTCTCGCCCTTGAGCCGCTTCAGCGCCTTCGCGCGGCCGATCAGCGGCAGCAGGGCGGCGAGCTCGGGGCCATGATCGAGCCCCGTCAGGGCCTGGCGCAGCGGCATGAACAGCGCCTTGCCCCTGGCGCCGGTCGCGGCGGAAACGCCCTGGGTCCAGCTCTTCCAGGTCGTGGCGTCGAAGGGCTCCGGGGGCAGGAGCGCCGCTGCCTTCGCCGCGAAATCCGGATCGGCGATCACGGGAGCGACCGGCCCCTCGACGACCCGCCACCAGAGCTTCGCCTCGTCCAGCCGGGCGAGATTGCCGCGCACGGCAAGCCAGAACGCCTCGTCGGCCGCGATGCCCAGCGCCTCGAGCCGCTCCGACACCGCCGCCAGGGGCAGCTGGTGCAGCGTGCGCGCGCTTAGCGCCTCAAGCTCGTGCTCGTCGAACCTGGCCGGCGCGCGCGAGACATGGGCGAGCTCGACCAGCCCTGCGAGCTCGTCGAGGCTCGAGACCGGGCGCACCGCGTCGGAGGTGCCGACCAGCGTCGCCAGCGCGGCGACGGCGAGCGCCTCCACCCCGCTCTCGCGCAGGCCGCGCAGCGAGAGATGGCCGAGGCGCTTGGAGAGCCCCTCGCCGCTCGCGGTGGTGAGCAGGTTGTGGTGGCCGAAGACGGGCAGGCTCGCGCCCAGCGCCGCGAAAATCTGCGCCTGGACGGCGGTGTTGGTGACGTGGTCCTCGCCGCGGATGACATGGCTCACGCCGGTCTCGACATCGTCGACGACCGAGGGCAGCGTGTAGAGATAGCTGCCGTCCTCGCGCACCAGAACCGGGTCCGAGAGCGAGGCGCAGTCGACATGGGAGGGGCCGCGCACCAGATCGTCCCAGGCGACCGCGCGGGCCTCCAGCAGGAAGCGCCAGTGGGCTTTGCGCCCCTGCGCCTCGAAGGCGGCCTTCTCGGCGGGCGTGAGCTTCAGCGCGGCGCGGTCGTAGATCGGCGGCAGGCCGCGGGCGAGCTGGCGCTTGCGGCGCCGGTCGAGCTCGTCGGCGGTCTCGTAGCAGGCATAGAGCCGCCCTGCCCCGCGCAGGCGCCCGGCCGCCGCATCGTAGACCGCCAGCCGGTCGGACTGCCGGATCACATCGTCGGGCAGGATGCCGAGCCAGGCGAGGTCCTCGGCGATGGCCTCGGCATATTCGGCCTTCGAGCGGGCGATATCCGTGTCGTCGTAGCGCAGCAGGAAGCGCCCGCCATGCCGGCGGGCGAACAGCCAGTTGAACAGCGCCGGCCGGGCATTGCCGATATGGAGATAGCCGGTGGGCGACGGCGCGAAGCGGACGAGCGGGCGTGTCATGGCCGGCTTATGGCGCGTTTGCCGGCGGGCGACAATCGCGTCCTCGCACGTCTTCGGCCGGAATTTCCCATCGTTAACCCGGTATCAGCGTGAATCTCGCCAACGATTTGAAAACGCTCTCCGCCCGTTTTCTGCTCTGGCGAGAACAAACGTAGACAGAAGCGGAACCTACGAGAACGCTGAAAACCGCTTCCTGCCCCTCTCCCGAGAGAGCGCCATGAGCGGGGGGAAGGTTGCAGCGCTCTACGTCGAAACGGACGGCGCATATTTCGGGCTGACCGGTGTTGACCCCTGGGGCGAAGCCCGCGACGCTCGGTTTTATGCGGGGCCGTGGCCTGTCGTCGCGCATCCGCCCTGCCAGCGCTGGGGCCGGTACAGCGAGAACCATCCTATCACCGGCAAGATCGCTATCACTGGCGATGATGACGGGTGCTTCGCCGCCGCCCTGGCGGCCGTCCGATCTTTCGGCGGCGTGATCGAGCATCCGAAGGACAGCAAGGCGTTCGTCGGGCCTCACAGCTTCAACCTGGGGCGGCCGTCACCTGTCGGCTGGACGAAGGCTTGGGATGGCATCGGCTGGATCTGCCAAGTCGAGCAGGGCCATTACGGGCACTTCAGCCGGAAGGCGACATGGCTCTATGCGAGCGGCGTCGAATTGCCGTCACTGCGTTGGGGCCGCGGTGAACAGCGCATCCACCCCGTTGCTCTCGCAAAGCATGGATACGCCAAGGCCCGCCGCATCGGCGTGATGGCCATGGTCGGCGGCAAGGACAAAACCCGCATCCGCAACGCTACGCCGGCAGAATTCCGCGATGTCCTGATCGCGATGGCTCGCTCCGCGTACGAACTCCGGAGGGCCGCCTGATGTCTACCCCCTCATCCCCGCTCGGGGAGAACGCTATGGCCAAGCGCCTGCGGATGGTCGCATCGGGCTTTCTCAAACCTGACAACGGCTCATCCGCTCCTCTTGCCGACGAACTTCGCGCCGCAGCCGACGCCCTAGAGGCCATGGGCCGCGAGCTGGCGGAGGCGCGACGCGAAAGGGATGAGGCCCGCGAGCACGAGAATATGGCTCGCGCTACCTATGACCCGATGGCAGCGATTATCGCCACCCGCCAGCGCGACGAAGCCATGGCCGCGCTGCAGGAGAGGGAAGAGCGCGCTACCTCAGCGATCAAGCTCGCTGACGGATACGGCATCGTCCTCGTCATGATCGCGGCCGGATGCTCGGACCCACGGCGGTTCGCGAAACGGATGCTCGCCGAATACGAGCCGGAAGCCAAACAATTGGGGATCACGAAATGAAGATGACCGCCAAGGTTGTTCCTTACAGCAGCGTCGTCGGCTCTTCGATCACGCTCCATGCCGAAAGCAGGCTGACCGTCTGCCAGCTTTCGTTGCTCAACGTCATCCCGCCGTCGTTCAAGTTCACGCCCGAACTGCACCGGGAGGCGAGCACCCGGATTGCGGAATGGGTCGCAGCCGCGCTCAACAGCGCTCCCGAGTTCGAGCCTATTGCGCTGGAGCCCGAGGACCGCTCCGCCCTCGCGCGGGAAGAGGAGGATGGGCGATGAACGACCTTCGCGACGGCAGCAAGCGCTTCGGCCGCGCCTTCTTCATGAAGCAGATGACAGGCAAGCGCCCCATCCCGGACGATTTGCTGATCCGTGAACTGCCGTCCGCGAAAGCCTCCCCCCATGTCTGAGCGGGCAAGCACGAAGGGGCGGGATGATGAGTTGGCATCCGCGAGACTCCGGCCAGAGCCTAGCAGCGATGATGCCTATCACGGCCACATGACCATGGCGGACGGTTCGCACGTCGCACTGACTGCCGAGGACGCGAAAGCCCTGTGGGAGGCCACCGAGGCGGCGCAGGCCAAAAGCGAGGCCGACTTCCCCGATGAACAGACCGCTCTTCGCGAGATGTCGCGCGCTCATCATCGGCTGAAGGACTTCGGTTGGCGCGATGCGATCTACTGCCCGAAAGACGGCAGTGAGTTCGAGGTCATCCAGGCCGGCAGCACGGGCATCCACCGCTGCCGATACGATGGCGCGTGGCCCAAGGGGTCATGGTGGATCTTGGCTGATGGCGACCTCTGGCCGTCACGCCCCATTCTGTTCCGTCTCCTCCCCGAAGCGCAGGCCGAATACGACCGCAAGATGGCCGAAGCGGCCAAGAGGTTTCGCGATGAAAATCACCGCTAAGGTCGTCCCGTACAGCAGTGTCGTCGGCTCGTCGGTCATCCGGGCACAGGGAGAGTGAGATGATCCGCCCCAACGGCTTCACCATCGCCATTGCCTTCATAGCTGTGGTGCTTGTCGGGGTGTACAGGTGGTGGATGGGCGATTGGCGATGAAAAACCCCTACCCCTCGTTCTTCGCCCGCTGGTGGCTGCTGATTCCGATGATAGCCGGGTCCGTAATCTGGTGGGCAGTCTTTTTCGGGCAAGCGCGGAAGCTATGGGCTGCTCTGTTTGGATGACTCGACAAACAAGAACGGATCATGAATCGTGAGGTATGAAGATCGAGCTTTTCCTTCGTCGGACCTACAATGACCACCCACGCCCTGAGGACGACGACAAGTTCTGGTCGGTGATCCACAAAGGCTTATGGGTAGGATCGATCAATCTCACGCAGGGCGCATCTGACGACCCGCCCTATTGGGCGTGGACAATTCAGACCGAATTGGCCGTCAGCGCCAGAGGCGTCCAGACATCCGGCAGAGAGGACACCCGCATAGGCGCGATGCGAGCATTCCGACGAGCTTTCGAGCGCGTTATGCACGCCGTGGGTGACCAAGGATGGGCCAGTTTCGCCGAGCACATGAAGCGCGCCAGTCGGAGATGAAACAAAAAAGGGCCGCCGCCCCCTTTCGGAGACGACGGCCCAAGTCAACAGGGAGGCAACAAACCGAGAGGACAGGAGCCCTCTCGTACCCGCCGGGGCTGCCGGCGGATCTCTGTGCGATCAGGGCCGCGATGGGCTTGGCGGTACGGAGTTCCACCGATCCAACAGCGCTTCAATGCGCCCGGTGGATCGCAGGACGTTGCGGACATCAGCCGCGAGCTCGGCCGTCTTTTGCCGGTCTTCGGCTGCCGCTCTCCGCGCTTCTCGCGCTTCGGCTTCAACCCTGTCGATGCGTGTTTCTATCCGCGAGATCGCTTCTGAGGCTCGGCTGTCCGCATTGCTGGCGTCTTTCCACCAGACAATCCCGGCCAGCGCGAGACCGATCGCGACCGGGATAGCCGACGCGATGAAGCGATCCCATAACTTGCCGTCCTGATTAACGCGCAGGTTCATTTGCGCCCTCCATAATGGGCGTTGAACCACTCTTTCGCCGTGTGGCCGCCCATGTAGAGGGTGAGGTAAAGGCCGGTGAAGGCGACGAGATCGGCCATCGGAACGCTGATCCGGAAGAACGGCGCCAGGACGACGGCGAAGGGCCACATGATCAGCACCAACCACATGCCGGCCGGCCGCCAGGCGCTGTAGAACCAGCCGCGCTCACCCTCCTGCGCGACGAGGGCCGCATAGGTGGCGAGTTCCTGTCCGCGCTCGGCCTCGACTTGCCGGACGATGACGGTCGCCTCAGGCTTCGTCTCGATCGCCTCCTTGACAGCTTCTGGCGTCGCCTGTGTTCCGAGCGCATCGGCCAGTGCGCCAATGGCCGCCGTTGCGAGGGCGCCGACAGGACCGCCGATCACGGTTCCGAGCACGGGCGCGCCGGCCTTCACCAGCGCCTGCACAAGATCGTTCATGCGGCCAACCTCCTTTTGAAAGCCTCGACGAAGCGCGCCCATAACCCCAGCCGAGGCACGGTCGGCAGCGGGTCGGGCTTGAGGGCGACCGTTTCGGGCGGGGTGGTCAAAACGGGCTTGAGGAACAGCGCGCGCTCAGCGGCTCGACGCGTCACGAGCCCCTTCATCACCTTCCCGGCCGCCTTATTCCAGACAGAGAACTGATCGGCGGCGCCGGCGTAGTCGCGAGCGTTCAGCTTCTTGACGAGTGTCGATTTGGCGAAGGCCCCGGCACCGATGTTGAAGGCCAGCGACACCAGCGCATCGAACTGGTTCTGGTTGAGCGGCGCGGTAACGGCTTTCGAAACCGCAACCTCAAAGGTCGCCAAATCGCGGGACAGAATCTCGTCGCACTCAGCGGCCGTGATCGTCATGCCTTTCGCGACCTTGGGCGGCCCGGCGGCACTGGTATGGCCTACGCCGATAGTCCACGGCTCTCCACCAGTTGCGGGATCAGGATAGGCCACAAGGCGCACGCCCTCATGGCTCGCAATGGCCTTGCGGCCAGCGGCGCTGACTTTCATGACAATGCTCCAGGCAAAGAAAAACCCGCCGTGAGGCGGGGCGGAACGGTCGGATTGGCGCTGCGGTCAGTAGGTCGGAGCCATAACCTCGTCGGCTCTCTGCTCACCAAGGGCGCCGACGATACCGGCACGCAGGGCCGGATGGTCGGGATCGCCGGTATCGAGATATTGCGCGGCCTCGAATATCCGGCGCAGGCGCAGCGGGGCGGCGGCAAGAGCCGTATCGAGCAATTCCGCTTCCTCATCGGTGAGACGTCGCCACAGATCAGCCTTGGCGATCCGCGTCAGGGCGGGCACCGGCGGCGCGCTGTAGGGTTCGATCGCGAGGCCGCTGCCGTGCAGGGCAGCCCAGGCTTCTGGCGTATCCGCCTCGGAGAGCGCGACGGCGCCGGCCTCCTCGGTCAGCGCGACAACCGCCGTGCTCTCCTCATTGCCATAACGAGCAGATAGAAACGTGTAGCTCATCCCTTGATCACCTCCGCGACGAGAGTGGCGCGCGAGGAGCCGCCGAAGCTTCGGGCGCTCGCGCTGCCGTTCAGGCGCAGCGTGCCGGAGGTGCTGGGCCCAACCCGGATTGTGTAGGTGACGGCCGACGTCGTGGCCGGCGAATCCTCAACCTCGAAATCGAGGGCCATCCAAGCGGCGTCGCCTCCCGCTACCTTCGCTTGTAGCGCGTTCGCGGCGCCAGAGCGGAAAATAGCCGCCACATATTGGGCCGAGCCGACGTAGCCCCAGCTTGTGAACCGCAGCCGCACCTTGTCCGAGGTCGATGACGGCGTGACGGTCACGGACAGAACCTGCGTGCCTTCCGTGTTCTGCGGCTGCGTGTCGTCGGCCGGGATGGTCGCTGTAAGGTCGACGTTAGCCGTATACTCGGCATAGGCGCTGGAAATGACCGATCCGGCCGGGGCGACGGCAGGCGCTTGCCACGACGGGGCGGTCCCGGCGCCGTTCGATGTGAGGACATAGGTGCTCGTTCCGGCCGCAAGCTTCGACAATGCCGTCGTGCTGCTGGCATAGAGCAGGTCGCCTATCGTGTAGCCCGTCTGGCCCGTGCCGCCGTGATCGGCGGGAATCGTGTCCGTTGTGTTGACCTTGGCGTCGAGCACCAGTTGCAGGCCGTTGACCTGATCGATGTCATGCGTATGCGCCGAGGGCGGGAAGGTGCTGGGCTTGCCGCTGAGCGTGTCCCACGTCACGACCGGGAGAATGATATCGCTCACCGGAACGCGGATGAATGAGCCGTCCGCATTGCGCAGCGTGAATTCGTAGTTCTCCGGGTCGATAGGTAGCGAGGATTGCTGGATCTGCGACCAGTCCATCTTGATCGTGATCGAGCCGCCCGCGCGGATGATAGCGATAGCGTCGCCCGGCAGAACGCGAGCGGGGAAGAACGGCGCGAGCCGCATGGTCATGGCCATCAGCGATAGCCTCCCTCAATAACAGGAAGATCGGCAATGACAGGCTCCTGCACGAAGCCGGTCAGCGTGTCGGTGGCGAGGATGTTCACGGTGTAGGAGCCGGCGCAGATGTTGCGCATCTCAGAGGCCGGAAAGCGGAAATCGAAGCCGTCGCCGGCCAGCGTCAGCTTGCCGTCGTCGGTCGAACCGTAGAGTCGCCGGCATCCGCGCTGGTCGACGACCTCCATCTCGATCCTGACCGTCGTCAGGTCCCAAGGGGTGTTCGTCCGATCGTCGATCACATCGACATGGCCGACGAAATCAGCCGCGTTCGGCTGGCGGGGGAAGGAGCCGAGATTCATAGCTTGATGAACCAGGTGACGAGAATGCCGGGCGGCAGGTTGCCGTGCGCCTGCCCGCCACCGGCGTTGATGGTGACGCTCGTCGAGGACGAGGCATTCAGGAACGAGACGAGATTGCCGGCATTGGGGGACTGCGAACCGCCCCCGGAATAGCCGATGAAGTTGCCCGGCACGTTGAGCATAACGTTGAAGCCGCTCGGCGCTCCCACAGTCGTTGAGGTCGATGCGCTGTTCGGGATATTGGCCGGAAGCTGGCCTGCGGTCAGAAGAAGGCTGGACGCGCCGCCGGCCGCACCTGCCTGCTGCGCATCGCTGAACAGCGAGAAGCGCGCCGCCTTGTTCGTCCCGGCCGTGACCCCGGCGCCGGTGGAGAGCGTGACCGTCGTCCCGCTGATGGCGCTGATCGTCGTGCCCGCCGGGATATTCTCGCTGACCACATACATCCCGACGACGAGGCCGGACGCCGAACCGACCGTGGCCGTCGCGCTGGCATTCGTCGTCGTGACCGTCGTCGAGACTTGCAGCACGTTCGCCGCGCTGTTGCCCATGTCGTCGAGGCCGAACGGCGCCCTGCCGCGCATGCTCGGAAGCTGAAGCGTCTTGCCGGCGGCGAAATCCGCCGCGCCGGTCGCGCCGCGCCCGCTGCTCACCGGGCAGATAGCATCCGTCAGCCGATCCCAAAGCCAGATGTACAGATCCTCGGTATCGTCGTTGGCGCGCTCGGTGGCGCCAGACCCCGCATTGCCGATCGTGCGGGCATTGAGGCGGACGAAACCGGAGAGCGGGCCTGGATCGAAGCTCCATTTCGTATCGCCGGTCTGAAAGCGCTCGGAAGCCGGAATCGATCCGCCACCACCCGACGAGGCCGGCGCGGGGTTCGCGATCCCGTCGTCATCGAACAGCAGCGTTCCGCCCGGCGTCCGTACGCGCTGGCGGTAGTCGGTGTATGGCAGGTAGACCGCAGGCCAGCGGCCCGAAGCATCGGCCTCGATCACGTTCGGCAGAGGCGCCGTGAGTGCACTATCAGCATACGCAACGAGAGGCGTGGTGGTCCCGGCAATCCAGAAGTTGAGCCATGCCCCGGCGACGAGATCGCCGTTGAGATCGAGCACGGTCGTTCGGGATAAGGGCCAGAGATAGGCGCTCATGGCGGCTCCATAGAAAAAGCCCGCTCGTGTGAGGAGCGGGCTTGGACGAAATTGCCAAAAGGCTGGCACGGATTGATATCGACTCGTCAGAGCCGTCAGGTCAGGATCGCGGGAAATGGGAGGGGTGGATGAGCATAACGCTAGAAGGACAAATGACGGCCGGCGCCAGCATTGCCGCTGCGCTACTCAAAGCGCTTGTGAGCGAAGGCGTCCTCAGCGTCGATAAGGCCCATCAGCTCCTAAACGCCGCGACGAGGGAATTCTCGGGAACATCGAACCCGCATATTGTGGACGCGAGCGACGTGATTGAAGCGGTGCGTCGAACTCTACCCAGCGGGTGAAGGTCGCTCGTCTCTATGCATGGCGTCATAGATGCGGCTGGCTTCGCTCAGGATTTCCAGCGCTTCGTCGCGGTCTTCGGGCAAATCAGCCGCCAGTTTCGCCGCTTTGACGCGGCGGTAGTAAGCTCGGGTCTTCTTGTGCTCATCGCTCGCGAGAAGGCCCTGATTATAGCCTAGCATGCCTGATTGGACGATTTGATTCATGGTACACTCCTGAGATGAGGGCTGGGATGAGCGAAGCAGCATTCAAGCTCGAACTGCGGCTTGCCGCTATGGAGCAGATAATTCGAATGCTGCTCGTCGATAAATTCGCCCGAGAAGGGCTGACGGTTGGCGAAGCTAAGGAAACAATCGCCCTGATTATCGAGAAAGCCGCTTCCGACACCACGCCAGAGGCGAACCCAGCGCAGTCAGACATGATTGCAGCCGAGTGGGAGGAGGCGATGAGAGCGCTACTAGACGGCGTCGCGTCGACTCTGGAAGCGGTGGCAAGGAGGCGTAGCTGAAGCGGATGTGTGGCCTGCTGAGATCAACGCCATCTAGGTCCGCAATCTTGGCCTCTTCGCCGGCCTTCAGTGCGGCCATGCCGACTTTGACCAACGGCTCATTGAAGACATCCACAATTCTCGCGCCGTCCTCGGTCAAAATGCCCTTCCGGGTCGACTTTGGGAACGGAACCGCTGACATGGTACACTCCTGAGATGAGATGGCTCTGGTACATCGCTCAAGCATGAAAAAGGGGGCCGAAGCCCCCTCGTAGTCACGCGGCCTGATCGGCAATGGGCGGATCGCGCTTGATCGCCGTGTAGGTGAACATCTCGTACTGGTTCTCGTCCGCGAACATGGCGGGCGTCGTCGGCAGATTGAGCTTGAACCAGAGTTCGCGCGCCGCCTGACAGCTGAAGGTCTGACGGGCCTCCGTCACCAGAGACTTGCGAACCTTGATCGTCTCTTCAGCGGTGGGCGAACCCGTGATCGCCGCCGACCGATCCGCTGTCGAGCGGCCATAGAAGTGCTTGTGAAGCACCGTGTAGCACTCGCGCTGGTACAGGAGCACCCGCTCACGGACGGCGTCGTCCTTGATACGGGCGGTGTCGATGGTGAACAGCCATCCGTTGACGAGTTCGAGCTTGAGGCAAACCGCCTCCTGATCGCCGCCACGACCGAAAGGTGTTGCCATGATGGCAATACCTTCGGACAGGATCGGGTCACGCTGAGCGCGCCGATACTGCGCCGACCAGTCCATCCCCATCGACTCGACGATGGGCTTCAACGCCACGAACGTGCCGTCGTCGTTCTCGAATCCGTAGAGTTGGTCACCACGGAAATTGACAGTGATAATCTGACCCATGATAGGGTCCTTTCGTTTCTCGACGCCCATCACAGCGTCGGGGCCAAAACGGCTACGGGGTTGCGAGCGCCGGCCAAAGCAACAAGCAACCCCGTAGACCACCGCTGGTGATGCAGCGGCTCCCGCCGTCGCGGAACTGAATTGAAATTACTGGCGAATCTGACTCGCGAACAAGAGTCGGCGCACGGTGAACTCACTTGTCCCCATTACCCACAACGGAAACCGGGCAAAACCGGAACTTCTGCTTGACTTCGCAGAATCAGCTCCGCCGGTCAGTGCCGGCACAGAGAAGCCTTCACCGCGCGAAGACCAACGAGCAGATTGGAAAACACCGGCATGATCTTTTCGTCGATGTTGTCGCCATCGCGGTAGATGATGACTTCCAACTGGGCGATGGCGTCCTCGATAGTGGCCGGAACAGCGCGATAGACATCGTCTGCGCTTCCATTCCAGATATTGAATGCTGCCGTTTCCTCGGCATTGGTCTTCGGCTCGATGGCGTTAAAGATGGCCGTTTCGCGCCAGAAGATCCCCGCGAGGGATTCGAGCCCCTTGGGTGAAACGCCCGTGATATCGGCACGAAATGCATCTGCCCGAACAGCGGCCTGCGTGCTATGTGTAACTTCAGCCATGTCGATCTCTCCAGGATCGGTGTTGGTCAGGGCCGGTGATGGCGGTGCAAACGCCTCCCGGTCCGTCTAAAGTTACATAACTTATGTGAAATGACAAGACACGCGCCCGAACCCAAGAGCACGCGCCTGAACATGGTGGTCGAGCCTTCGCTCATCGACCGCATCGACGCATGGCGCTCGAAGCAGCGTCCTATCCCCTCCCGATCCGAGGCAATTCGCGAAATGGTGAAAACCATGCTCGATATCGTGGAAAAGGACCGGGGATGAGGGTGCTGCTTGCAATCGGCATCGCGATCTATGCCGTATCGTTCTACGAACCTAGCTATAAGGTATACGGCGCGTGCCGGGCGAACTGGATCGAGAAATTTAAGCCCGTTCTTGAGATGTCATACGACCCATCAAGGAACGACATGGAATATATGAAAGCCTGCATGTTGGCGAAGGGATACCGGCCGCATTATTCAGAAGAATGCTTAGGCTTCGATCATTTCAACACGGCTTCATGCTATAAGATGCGGATGCCATGGGATTGAAACCCGACAACCCCGAGCGCCTAACCTTCTTCCAGCGGACCGGACGCCAGTTCGATAGCGTCGGGCCAATGGGCAAAGCCGTTCTGGTGGTTGTCTACGCCGTAGGCTTCACTGCCCTGTTGTTTCTAGCTAGGTGGTTCGCGGACGATGCCAATTTCATCAGCCGCTTAGGAGAGAGCTTGTTCGGCCCCTGGGGCAAAATATTGCCTCTGATCGTACTTTTCGGCGCCATAGGCATATTCATCATCGTTGAGAAGGGCCGCCGATAAGCGACGGAAGAACGCCTCCGGCCGCCATCCCCCCGCCCCGCGTAAGCGCCCCGGCCGTGCCCGAGATAGCGCGAGACACAGGTCCCGGAACCGCCTTCGTCGCCGCCGCCCCCTTCGACAGGCTGCCGACGTTGCGCAGGAGCGGCAAAGCCGCCAGCGCGAGATACTTCGGATCGCCGGTCTGCCAAGCGGTTGCAACACCAGCCGCCGTGCCAGCGATTCCGAGGCCCGCGTTCGAGCCCAGCATGCGTGCAACCTCATAGCCCGACTTGCTCGGATTTGTCGCCTTCGGATCGGGGACCGTTCGGCGCATGACATAGGCCAAACGCTGCATCTGGCCGATCTCCTGAGGCGTGAACAGCACCTTCGCCAGCGGCGCACCCTGGCGGTTCGTGAAGTCAACGATGGAGTTCGCCATCGCCTGGTTGCCCGTGCCACGAGCCGGCTCGATCGCCTTCGTCCATGCCGCCTGCCGAAGCGCCTCCCATTCGGGCGAGTTCGGCTTGAGGATGCGACGCAGCTCGGAGGCGACACGCGCGGAGCGCCCCGCCTGCTGCGCCCCGGCCGTGCCAAGGAGCCAATTCGCAACCTCCTCCCCGGTGATGCCGTCGCGCTGCATCTTCACGATCAGGGCAGAGGCATCATCGCCCGGCTTAGCCTTCGTCAGGCCCTTGTACTGCGACCACAGCTCTCGGCCCTTCTTCAGGTCGTCGATGGCGGTCGCATCGCCGGAAAACAGCTTCTGATCGATCGCATCGTCCAACCACTTGTCGAAGGATTTCCTGATCGTGACCAGTGCCCGCATATCCTCCGCATTGGTCGGGCGGACCTGGGACAGCGATTTGCGTGCCTGATCGAGGCCGGACAGGGATTGCGCAACCGCTCCGTCCGGCGCGCCCTCGAAACCGGAAACACGCCGCAGGATGTTCATGGCGTTGGTCGTGCCGCCATAGGTGCCGTAATTCGGGTTCACAACGATGCCGGCCGCTTCCAGATCGGAGGCAACACGGCCGGCAAGGTTCTTCACCTCGTCGAGCCCGATCGTCGCGTTCTTCGCAGCGGCCGAGTTGTAAGCCGCCGTCGATGCCTGCTTGAGACCCTGAGCCTGATTGCGGACAGCACCGGACACAGCCTCGCCCATCGCCGGGGCCGGCATGGGCTGACCACCTAAACCACGAGAAATTCCCTGCTGCGCATTTGCGATGGCCTCCGCCTGCCTAGCGTCGAATGCCTGCATCTGGCGGGTGGCAGGGATGCCCCGAGCATTGTTTCGTGCCGCCTCCTCGAAAGCCTGCTGGGTGATGTCGCCGGAAGCCTGACCGCGAGAGAGAGGGATGCCGAATTCGGCGGCTTCGCTGATCGCCTGCGGATTCGGCTTGCCGCGAGCGCCAAGGAAACTGCGGACAGCCGCCCCCGCGCCGCTGGCAAGAGCTTCGCCGCCAGCACCGAATGCGCCCCCTAGCTTAGCACCTTGAATCGCTGCATCTCTCCGGCTTTCAGCGTCAGTGCCTTCACCAGCGCCCGCAATGCCACCAAGCGCCGCGCCGACTCCCGCCCCCTGAAGCATCCGAGCGCCGAGCGCGGGCGCCGTCACCAGCTTGGTAGCGGCGACACCAGGAACGAGAGAGCCGCCGATCTGCCCGGCAAGGAAGGTTCCGGGGTTGGCCCTCTGCGCCTCCTCGATCTGTCGGCGCGCATCGTCACGGCGGCGCTCGTAGGCTGCGCCGATACCTTCAGGAGCTTGCCCGGTAAGGTAGTCGATGCCGGCGTTGATGCCGCCGGCAATTTCGTCCCCAAAATTCCCTGTGATGCCCTGAATGGCGCCCTGCCAAGCCGAGCTCAGGCGAGATGTCGGCTCGTTCGCGGGGGCGGCTTGCGCAAACGGATCATGATCCACCGGCACAAGCTTGGGCTCGCGACGGTTTGGAGCCACGGTGACGACCAGCGGTCCGCTGCCGGTGTCCTGCGGGACATCCGCGAACGGGTCGTGATCGACAGGGACAAGGCGGGGTTCAGCCATTTTCAGCCTGTAACTTTTATTTCACAGATCAGTTGACAATCCCCGGTTCGTAACTTATAAGTTACGTATGCTCAGGGTGATCGAAACAATCGAATTCGCGGACTGGTTCGGTACTCTGCGCGATGTCAACGCCAAGGCTCGGATATCGATCCGCATCCGCCGCGCTCAGGACGGCAACCTTGGCGATGTGAAATTCTTCGACGGCATCGGTGAAATGCGGATCGACTACGGCCCAGGCTACCGGGTCTATTTCGTGAAGCGCGGCAACGAACTCGTCATCCTGCTCTGCGGCGGGGACAAAGGATCGCAGCGCAAGGATATCAAACGGGCAATCGAGATTGCGAAGGAGGTCTAAGATGCCAATCGAAACCCGCGAATTCGACATCCAGAACTATCTCAAAACCCCTGAGGAGCGGGCCGCTTACATCGAGGCCGCACTAGAGGAAAATGACCCCGCATTCCTCGCAAAGGCCCTTGGCGATGTCGCCCGCGCACAGGGTATGACGCAGGTTGCGAAGGATGCCGGTGTGACGCGCGAAGCCCTCTATCGCGCGCTTTCCGAGAAGGGCGACCCACGCCTGTCTACCTTCATGGGCGTCCTTCACTCCCTGGGCCTGAAAATGCGGATTGCGGCTTAGCCATCACCGCACCTGAAGATATTTGCCGCCCCCTCGACTCTTTCAGGAGCCGCCGTCAGGATCGGGACGGGAGGGCTGGGATATGGCGGAAGAACTAAGCGATATCGATCATCTGACAGCGCGCATAGCGGCGCTTGAACTGCTGATGACGACCGCGCTGGCTGGCCACATAGGCCGCGAGGAAGATCCAGTGGCGGCAGCTCAAGCCATGCGAGAGGGCGTCATGGCCAGCGGCCAGATGCTACAGCGCGGATTCTCGCCCAAAGACGATGCAGTGTGGGCCGTCGTTGTTCAGTGTCTGGAACAGCGGCTTCGCGAGTTGCTTGCCAGAGCCCAGCGGGAGTCAAGGCGATGATTTCTGTTGGTTCCATCTCGCAAAGACCAATGAAGGCACTCGTGTATATCCCCGTGACAGCCTTCGTTTCGGGACTCATTCCTGCACCCATTGTCCGTTGCGGAGAGTGATGGTTTAGCTATCAACGTACCTGAAGATATTTGCCGGGACGCTCGGAATCGGGGACATACCAGTTTCCATCCGACGCCTGCCGTGCTCCCTGCATAGGCGGCTGTGCCGCTGGCGAAGGCAGCGGAGGCGATGAGCCATCAGGGCGTCGATACTGGTCCGCATAGCCCTGCGGCAGAGCGGGAGCAGCAGCAGCAGGGGCAGGCTGCCCCCTACCCGCTGCCTTGGGCTCTGCCGTCTCAGCCTCCGGGAACAGCGGATTCTTCTCCGAAAACTCTGCCAGCCTCTCATAGAAGCCGTCATCGAGCCGCTTGTTCTGCTTGATGTAGTCGCGGCGCAGGCCCTCGATCTCGATATCGCGCTTGGCCAGCCGGCGCATGTAGTCGATGATGAGCTTGTTGCCTTCCGGCGTCCGCTCAAGGCCCGGTGTCAGGCTCATAAGGAACTCGCGGTCCTTGTCCGACAGAGCGCCTGGCATGCCGGCCCCGCCCGATGGATTGCGCAATTCAAGCGCGAACCCGTTCGCGATGGCGTTGACAGCCTCAGCAGGGCCGAGCCCTTCGGTCTCGATCCCGAACAGAGCCTTCGCCGCTCGTGCCAGCGTGAGCGCGGCCTGAGCCCCCGCGCCAGTCCTCACATTCGGGTTGGCCAATAGCGTTTCGAGGCGGTTCAGGGTTGCGATCTTGCCGTTCGCATTTGCCCCCCGCTTTGCAACATCGCGGCTCAATTCCGCAAAATCCTTGGCGCTCTGCTTATCGTACTCCTTCTCGCCGGCCCCGAGGTTGATTTCGGTCTTCCCAGCCGCCCGGAGCTCCTTCTGGTAATCGACGAACGAGCCCTGATAGCCTTGCCGGCGCGCAAGTTCGTAGTTGCGCTGAACATCGGTCGGCTTCGAGCCTTCCACGCGCCTTTCAGCATCCTTGACGGCGAGATCTAGCTGAGCCTTCGCCGCTGCTCTCGTCCTTTCGGTCGGAGCCGTGACATAGCGGCCCATCGCCATACGAACGGCTGGGTCAGTCGAAATCGCCTGCGGGATGATCTCGCCGGTACCAGGGATAGCGAAGCCTTGCGCGTTGGCGGCGCCAGCCGCAGGCGCATCCGCTCGGGTCGCCTGTGCCTGCTCAAGGCGCTGAACGTCCTCTTCGGTCTCCGCGACCTGAACAGGACGCTGGGATGTTGGCTGATTGCCGTAGCGCTGTGCATACTGGGCCGTCAGCCCCTCGCGACGAGCGTGCTCGCCCTGCCCCGGTCGATCATACCCGCCGAACCGCCAAGCCTGCGCCATGATCTGGTTGGCTTCCTGCGGCGTCTGAGCGGCGTTGAGGCGCGGGATGAGCGTCGGGTCTTCCGAGGCGAGAAAGGCCGCCTGTGTCTCAGGTGAGCCGTTGCCCTGCTCCCCACGGCTAGCGGCGAAGCGTTGTAGGTTCTGAAGCCGCTCGGCCCGCCACGACATGATGCCGCCGGCTTGACCGGGCTGCCCGCTTTCGGAGGGATCGTTCCACGTCCTGCCTGCGTTCTGCGGGCTGTAGCCGCTTTCCGACCTGCCATAGGCCGCGACGGCAGCCAACCCGTTCGGGTTGGTCAACCCGGCATTCTGGACGCCACCGAGGAAGCGATTCTCAACTTCGTTCGGGGTGCCTATGGGCGCAACAGCGGCGGTGGGGCTAGCAGCGCTGCCCCTTATCCAGTCCTGCTCAAGCTTCCGATCAGCCTCCTTCTGCCCCAAGGACAGAAGCGCAGCGCCGCCCTGGATATCTCCGGTCCCGATGAGCGCGCGACCAAGCGAATTGAAGTCACCCGTCTTCGCTGCCTGCCCGAGGGCACCGAGGCGCTGTTCCTGAAGGTCGAGCTTCCGCTGTTCCTGCTGCTGTTTCCGCATGTCGGGAATCAAGTTCCCGAGCGTCTGCGACATGCTGGAAACAGCCGCGTTCTCCGCGCCGTAGTTCGTCGTCAGGCTCGGGATGTGGAGCGGGGTGAGCTGGAAAGCCATTATCGCCACCAATCGCTTTAAATGGCGCCGCCGCCACCGGCGCCACCGAAGTTCAAGAAGCCACTGCCGAGGCCACCGGTCGCGAGGCTGCCGAGGAGCTTCACGCCTCCGGTGATGCCGTTGATCATGTTCGCCTGGTTCTGGCTCTTGGCCTGATCGCCGGCTTTCAGAGCCTCGGTCCCGAGCCCGACAATGCTCTTCGTCGTGTTGTCCATGACAGAGGCGCGATTGCCGAAGTAGTCGGTTGCAAGACCGGCCTGAGAACCGAGAACGCCAGCTTGGCCGCCAATGCCCTGCTGATACATCCCGAGATAGGGCTGAAGCGCCGCGCGCTCCGCTCCGAGCTGCTGGCCCGCAAGCCCCTGCGCAAAGGCCAATGTGTCGGTGTCGAAATTGCCGCTGTTCAGCATCCCCTTCGCAGACGCCTGACGCCCAAGCGCCTGAAGCCCTTGGCCGAGGTTCCATTCGTAGCCACCGGAGCCCTCAAGCGCGCGCTGGATGTCAGCACCGCTACCGAGCGTGAGCGCGTTGTACTTGTCGAGGCCCTGCTGACCCTGAGCCGTCATCCCCGAGTAGAGGTCGCCGGCTTGCCCGAGGTAACCCTGTGAGGCGTCGTAACCCTGCCCAAGCTGGCCAAGGACATTGGCTTGGTTGTCCTGAAGCAGGTTGGTGCCCCATTGGGCAGCGACTCTAGCACCGCGTGCAGAAGCCATAAGAACGCTCCTTTAAGCTGCGCGCGCAAAAGCACCGAAGTGCTTAGCTGCGTTGACACGATAAGCCTCAGCGGCGGCTTCAAGTGTTCTGAAATAGCCAATAAATACCGGCTTTCGGGCAATGTGGACTCTCGCGACCCATTTCTTTTCGCGGGTAGCGAAGCAGACACCTTTAACGCCACACTTGTTGCGGCTGGATACAACAGTGTTTCGAGACTGCTCTGTTCTCGAAGCGCATCTCAGATTGATTTTGACGTTGCGGGCACGATCCCCGTCAACGTGATCAATCTCTGTGCGTGGCATTTCCCCGGTATAGAAGAGCCACGCTAAACGATGCGCAAGGTAATCAGTCCCTAGAAGCCGCACCCGCCTGTACCCGATTTTCATCGGCCGATCCGCACGTTTCCCAGCGAACTTCACATTCCAGCCTTTGGTGATCCGGTCGTCACCTTCGCGAGGTCGCCAGAAGAAATGCCCATTCTCTCGGTCGAACAACAAATATCGGGAGAAATCTCGCAGAGTTTCCATGTCAAACTCTCAGAATGGAGGCAGCACGCCGTAGACCGTCGTGGGATTGACGCGCGTCTCGTTCAAAGCCACCCGCAACGTCTCGATCTGACTGGCCTGCTCGGCCACGACCGTCAGCAGCAGCCGCAGGAACAGATAGTAATTCGGGTCGAGCACGTTCGCCGGCATCTGAACCGCCCGATCGGCTGCGCCCGGCAGGGTTGGAAGCTGTGAAGCCATCAGCCCTTCGCCTCAACCTGAAGCGTCCCGCCGAACAGCGTGATCGGGCGTGGATCGGAGCATTGCACCCTGATCTGCGCGCCCTTGGCCGAGGCCGTTCCGAGCCGGTTGACCCTGATACCCTGCTCGTACTTGCCCTGAGCGCCGATCTCGCGGACGACAGGGCTGCCGAAGGTCACGCCACCATCCCGCGACCACGAGACAGACACGAGCGGGTTCGTCTCGATCGGCTCCTGCCCCGGTGCGGTACCGACGCCGGACATGATGTCGAGGTCAAGCCGCGGCATGGACGCGCGAGCCGGAAAGCCGCTCATCGTCGAGCTGATAGCGTCGAAAATCAGCGGGTCACCGAATTCGTAGCCGTAATCAGGATCGATCATGCCGAACTTGCCGGTCTGGTCGTCGCCAACCACCCAGGAACCGAAGCATTTGACGCAAGCCGAGGCCCGCCAGATCTTGCGGTCATAGCTCGCGCGTTCGAACCACGAGCCTGTTGCGAGGTCATAGCACCACGTCCAGTCGTCGCAGGACAGCGCCCAAACAGCATGGCCTTCGTGGCCATAAACGACTGCCCTCAAGCCGCTCTTGTCGGTCAGGCGCTCGAGGTCTTTCGACACCGAAGGGTTGGAAACAGGCTCTGCGATGTTGCCGTTGATCCGGTAGACGACATTGTCGCCGCCAGCGAAGATGATGGCGTTCGACCAGTCGTTCTCAAAGCCCGCGATGGCATCGGGGCCAGCAATGCCGCGCGGGATCGTATCGAGATAGGAGAACGGGAAGCCCGTCGCGTTGCCGGTATTCGGCCAAATCTCGATCGTCTGCGGCCCGCAGGCATAGAGGTTCTTGCCGAGGGCGATGACGCGGAGAAGCCCGTCAGGCTTGCTCTCGGCAAAGGCCGTATCCAGCGTGTTGATGGAGGTATCGTTCAGCCCTGAGGCCCGCATACGCGAGTTGCCGTAGCTGAAGATGAAATAGCCGCCGAGGAAGCAGACCGAGTTGGGCGAGCCGACATCAGGATCGGGATACGAGCTCGCTCCGGTCGACATATCGACCACAAAGGCCGTGGAATCCGTCACCGCCACGATGTCGGGCGTCGGGCTCTTGTTGTTCCTGGCGAAATAGACCGTCTCGGAACCGGCGAAGGCGCCGAGGTCGTTGGGGACATAATTACCACCGATCAGCGTGATCGTTCCCAACCGGTCGTTCAGCGCCTCAAGCGCGACGCCGTTGATCTCGATGGCGCCCCGGCAGTGCGAACGGCCCTCAACCTCGATGATCGAGCGAACGCCAGGGGGGCGGCTGATCTTCACCCGTCCGTCCGCAAGCTTTTCGGCAAAGGCGTTGACGAGGCGACCGCCGCTCTCCGCGAACTTGCCCTTCGCGGATGAGGTCGGGAACGGGACCTGAACCGGAGGCATCAGTTGCTGATCCTGAAGTAGCCCCGGCGGCGTCGGATCATCAGCGCGGGGTCGACCCGCAACCTGTCGCGCGTGCCGCGGTTGATGCGAGCCAGCGTCTTGAGGTCTTCGACCGCCTGCGCGCCTTCGGCCACAAGAGCCGCATTCGCAGCCAGCCCGAAATCACCCGCCAGCTTCCATGCAATGAAAGAGCGCAACGGGAAGAACTGCGCATCGTCGATGTCGCTAGGCTCGATGGGCTGTAGGACGGCGTTGGTATCCAGCAGGAACCTGAAAAGGCGCGGCAGAGCCTTGCTAACCTTCTGCGTGTCCTCGTTCGCGATCGGCTGGCCGGTTCCGACCTCTTCCAACCGCTCTAGAACAGCAGTCACAAGCTCTTCGCTGGTGGCCATGACTTGCCCTCAGATGGCGAAAGGGGCAGCCGAAGCCGCCCCTCTCAGGGTTGTGGATGTCAGGACGATCAGGGCGAGCCGGACAGGCGCGTCGCGAGACGCGGGTCGATGGTCTTCGCCCCGAACAGGATATCGAGACGGAAGGCGCTCTCATCGTTCGTGCCGTCGTAGACCGGGATGACGCGGACCGAGAGACCCTTGTAGGTCTCACGGGCGACATCGACAGCGCCGGGCGGGCGAACGAGCGGGACGCTCACCAGAGCGAACGCATTCTTGTGGAACACGAGGTTCTGGCGATAGCCCGTCGAGTCCGTCCCGAGCGGGGTTACGACCTTGTCGTTCAGGTTGGTGACGCCGGACGCAACTGCGATGTTCTGGAAAGCACCCGTCCAGATCATCGCCGGATAGAACGTCACATCGACCTGATTGCCCGATGCGTTCGCCGTCGAGACGACGGTGAACTGCTTGTTGAAGGGCAGACGGGCCTTCGTCACCGGGTTCACCGCGTAGACATCCGCGATGGTGAACACGTCGCCGGGCTGAAGCGCAGGCGCAGAAGCCGAGAAGCCGTCGATCGTGATCGTCTGCAACATCGAGTCCTTCACCGCATCGTAGGTGATGGTCGACGAATTGACGGTCTGATCGACTGCCGGGGACCCGGCCCATACGCCGATCGTATGCGTCGGGATGTTCTGCGACATGAACGTATCGACGCCGCCGATCTCGCCCAGCGAGCCCTTGCGGTAGGCGCCCTTGGCCGCGTCCTGGATGTAGAGCGCGGTCTGAGAGCCCAGCAGGCCCCAATGATCGGCCGGCGACAGAACCGCCGAACGATCGGAAGGGACGGCGTATTCGTCCAGACGCTCCGGCGCCTTCGCGAAGTCGGCGTAGGAGTTGACCGTCTGCCCCGGCGTGCCCACCCAGTTCGGAACGAACTTGTAGAGGGACATCAGGTAGCTATCGACCGAGTTTGCAAGCTGGACCATGGCCGGCTTGATGACGCGCTCGGAAAGCTCCCCGATCTTCAAGGTCAGATCCTGCGAGCTGAACTTGAAATCGACGCCGCGACGCTGATCCACGGTGATCGTGGTCTTGCCCTCGGTCACGTCCTGCGTCGCCAAGGTGGCGTTGGTGCGGACGGTGAAGTCGGTCGGACGACGGATCGAGATGGTTTCACCCACCTCATAGCCGTTGATCTTCTTGTCGAACTCGTTCTCGTAGCCTCGGAAGACCTGCTTGGCCATCACGAGGTTGTTGTCGAGGATCATCAGCGCCTCTTTGGCGATGATGTCCGCAGTGAGCACAGTCTGTGCCATTGCCGCCTATCCTTTGAGGATCAGGCAGCTCCCTTGTTCCGATGGGCCACGTAGTCTTCCATGCTCATCTTGGAGAGGTCGAGGACGGGAGATGCGCCACCTTTGGGCGCCTTGATCGGGGGTGCTGCCTTGGTTGCCGTTTTCGGGTTCGGCAGAGACAGGCGGTCTTCCAACCGGCCGATTTCCTTGGCAGCCGACAGCGGGCTCATCGCGTTGAGGCGATCGAGGAGCGCTGGATTCTTGGCGAGGTGATATTCGATGACGGCGCTCTTCTCGCTTTCAAGGAGAAGCTGCCCGACAGCGTGGCTGACCTTCAGGCTCGCCGCACCCTTCATGACCTCTTCGAAGTCATTGATGGACGCGCGCGCCTCCCGCTGCCGCTCCTGATAGTCCAGAAGCAGTTCGCGATGGGCTTCCTGCGTGGTCTGCTGTGCCTGCTGCGCCTGGCGTCGGATATCGCGCGTGGCAATGCGCTTTTCCGTTTCATAGGCGGTCAGGGCCCGCTCGTAAGCGAACCAATCGCCGTTGAAGTCCTCCTCATTGGGAGGCTCGCCAACTTCCCTGCGAACCAGATCGTCGAGCGCAGCCTTGTCGTCAGCGGCAGCCGCCAGAGGGCGACTTTCCTGCTGTGCGAGCTTGGCAGCGAGCGCATCGCGCTCACGCTTCAGACGCTGGTATCGGGAGGGGCGCTTGGGCTTTTCGCCCTCGCTGTCATCGTCACCGTCCTCGCCGTCGTCGGCTGCGGAATCGGCTTCCGTCTCTGTTTCGGCCTGTTCCTCGGTCGATACGACCTTGGTCTCGGCCTCAGACTTTTCGCTTTCGGCAGGCGCAGCACTTTCGGCGGCCGGCTCAGTCGGCAGGTTGTCATCCTCGTTCATGATATTCCCAAAGAAAAAGGCGCCCGGTGAGGGGCGCCCTGCTCATCATCGCGGCTGCCGCTTCGTGCGACGGCCTGCGTGAAGGTCGTTAAATTCAGTCGATGATCGGCGCTCGGCTCGCCAGATCGAGGAAGAGCGCGAGACAGCCGAGCCAGAGGATGGCGATGGTCAGCATGGGCTTGGCCGTCCTGAAGCGAGCGGCAGGTTCTAAGCCGGCACCTTGCGGACCATCACCTGACCGAATTTCACGGTCAGGTTGGCGCCAACAGTCGCATAGATCGCGATACCGACATTCGCCGCGCCGGGCGCGCCGCTCAGGGCGATCGGGATTGCACGGACCACGATGGGCTGACCCGGATTGGGACTCTCTATGTTGGCAAGGCCAGTCGTGCTGCTGTCGAAATAACCACTGCAAAGAATCCGCGCCCCCTGCCAGCCGGTGCCCTCGACCTCGACGCAGAGCCACGCCTCAAACAAGTCCGGCTGCGAGCCGCTGAACGGGACAGAGCGCGAAAGCGTCGCCGCCGTGGCCGAAGTCCCACCCGAAAACTGAACGACCTGTGCCTCCGCCCCATTGGCCAGCGCACCCTTCGACGCAACGATTGTCGCATCGCCGGAAGCACGTCCAAGATTCCAGCCTGTCGCGACATCTCCGGTGGGCGGATTCGTCCCGCCCTTCGTGCCGGCCGTGCCTGTGAGCAGCGGATTGCCGCAGAGATTTTCGGCCGTCACCGTGGTCGGCAGGATCGAACCGAAGGGCGGGAGAATGGGGGTCATGACGCGAGCCCATTCCTTGCCAATGAGGTAGGCGCCGTATTCCAGCGGGTGAACCCCGTCGCCGCTCTGCGCCGGTGATGCGGCAGACCGCGGATTGAATACCGCCTCCATGTCCGTGATGATGTAGCGCTGGTCCGCCGCTGCGCGGGCTCGGATGTTGGCGTTGGTCGCGAGCATCGCGGCAGTGCGCGTCTCGACGGTTTGTCCCTTCGGCAGGATCGGGATCACATTGAGGCGCGCGCCGATTGAAAGCGGCCCGCCGTAGATGGTTGGCTCAGCATGCCCAGCCGCACCCCACAACGCATCCTCTAACTGAGATTGCGTCTTGGAGCCGTCATTCGTCCCGATCAGGATGGAATAAATGGCCGGCGATAGGCCCATGGCGGTCACGATCCGCCCAAGCACATCATCGACGCCCTGCCCGCTGGTCGCCAGATTTCCGCCGGGCGGAATGTAGAGCGGGGCACCTGACAGCATCGATCCCCAGCGGACCCAGCTACGCAGCCCTGTGCTAGCCCAGGCGAAGCTGGTGATGCTGTCTCCGTCGAGCACCCAGCGGGCGTGCGCGGGGAGAGGCGGCAACATTCCACCCGCGCCGAGACGCAGACCCTTGCCGCCCCCAAACCTGACAGTCCGAGAGCGGCCAACGGTCAGCATGTCAGCGGATCACCGCAACGCGGGAATCGATTCCCCGCGCTTCTCCGCTGCGAGCGTAGACGTTCTGCCCTGTTACCCCGATATCCGCGCTGCCTTCCTTCTCGGTCAGCGTGAAATGATCAGCATTGATGTTCGTCGGCGCGCTCGACGCTACTACGAATCGAACAGACCCACTACGAAGCTGAAGCGCGCAGGGCGTCGAGCCCAGATCGGCCCATGCATCCGTCGTCAACGTCGTTTCAGTCGTTGCCATTGCCGGCTCCGTTCTGTTTGGCCCGCATCGTCATCTCTTCCGAGCGCTGATGGGCGGCGATCACAGCGGTATCGCGCCGAAGTTCAGCGTCCGCCTCGGCCTGCTGGCGCTTCAGTTCCAGTTCTTCGGATGCGATCTGCCGTTTGAGGGCGATTTCCTGCAAAGCAAGGTCGCGCTTGAACTGGAATTCTGCCTGCTTCAACGCCATTTCGGCTTCGGCCTTCATGCGCGTGGCCTCGATCTCCGCAGCAAGTTCCTGCTGCTTCAAGGTCATCTCAGCTGCCTTCGCCTGCTGGTCGCCCTGAAGCTTGGCCTGCTGCATCTGCATCTCGGCCTGAAGCTTCATCTCGTCGGGGTTAGGCGAAGGCAGCGGAGGCTGCTCGCCGCGTTTCTTCGCCATCAAAGCCTGGATGGGCGGTGGCGCTATCGCCGCCATGCGCTCTGCCAACTCATCGGCATGAGGCCAGTCCTGCATTTTGGCGAACAGGTCCAGCACCGCAGGAGCAACCGCAGGAGCGGACTGCATGAATCCGGTCATACCCTCCCGAGCCTCGGAGCGCAGACTGTCATAGGCCGGGCCCATTTTCACGACGACATCGTATGCGCCCGTCGTGACATCGTTCATGACCTGGTGAACGCCGCCTTCCGCTACCCCCTGCGGCTGATTGATCTGCTGCGGCTCGACGCTGAACCCATCCTCGCCAACGATGCGGATCGTGCGCGCCGTGTCGTAGGTATGCGGGATCAGGTCAGTGATGACCTGCGCCGTGTGATTGATGGCCTCTCCGAAGTTCGCGACGTAGACGAAGGAGCCGGTATCGCCCTGCGTCTCGCGCGCCTCGATCGCCTTGCCGCTCGTCTCGTTCGACCGCTGGCCCAGGGATGCGTCGTAAATGCCAATGACTGCCTTCATGCCATCGACATTGCGCATAATGCCGTTGGTCAGGCCCTGCGATGACACGGGAGGCTGTGACCGCTCTGGCCGTGCGCCACCGTTTTTCGGATCGGGCTTGTACGGAAGATAGGGATGGTTCTGGGTATTCGCCGTTTCCCAGACATCCTGGTAATTCTCGAAATTCTCCTCCGTCCCAACGAACGGCGCCTTGGGCTGAAGCGCGACCATCTCGGTTTCCGCCGAGATGTAGTAGTTCAACATCCGCTGGCTGTCCTTAGCGAGGCGGACGACGCCGCGACGTACGACCTTCCGCCCAATGCGGATCTCCTCGCCAACCACGGGGATGATCGGGATGTAACGTCCCTTCCACTCCTCCGGTTCGGACAAGACCTCGCTGTATGACAAAAGCGCCCGCATGACCTTGTGGCTGTCGCGGACTTCGATACGGACCGGGGCGCCCTGCGCCTGCGCTTCCGCGACCATGCGCTCGATTTCAGCGACCTCTTCCGGCTTCTTGCCGGTCAGGTCATCGACAGAGCCATCAGGCAGCAGCACGAGCCGGCGCTTCGTCGGCTCCTTGTACCAGTATTCGCAGATCCGGACGTAATCCTCCGAAACCCAGCCTTCCCAGGCCGAGTGCGAATGAAGCTCGTAGCCGGTCGCTGATTTGCCGGGGTACTCCTGATTGAACCGGCGCCGGCTGAGATCGACCGGCACGAAACAGTACATCGCGTCCGATTTCGACGGCAGGACCGCGTCAGGATCGAACAGCGTCATGATCGGGTCTTCAATCGGCGCGATGCGGATTTCCTGATTGAAGGTCTGATCGTCGGAATACTCGGTCGTCACTCGCCAGGCGCCGATGCCGCATGTGACCTGGCTATCTGCCGCGCGGCCGTAGACGATCTGGGCCCGCGACCTGTTTTCGATGTAGCGGATCAGGCCAGCCAAAACCTCGGCCGTCTTCGGGTCGCCCCGGCTATCGACGGGAACGCATTTGATGCTGGGCCGCATCTGCCGCATCTTGCCGGTGATCTGGCGAATGAACTGCGGCAGGCGATTTTCAGTCAGGCAAGGACGCCCCTCGATCTCACGCTCGCGCCTGATCTTCGGGTCCCACTGGCCATCGCCTTCGGAAAAGCCGAGATCCTCATAGGCTTCGTCGATGTTGTGACGCTCGCGCTCATAGGCGTCCTCATAGCGCTTACGAAAAACGGCCAGGAGGTCGTTATCCTCGCTGACCGCTTCCTTCGCGCCATTGGCGTCATTGTTGGTTTCTGCCATGAGGCTTAAGCCCTCATCCAGCCTCCGGCGCCGCCGCTGATCCGCAGCTTGCGTTCCTTGGGCTGTCTTGGTTCTTCGTAGACGATGCAGCCGAGGCCGAAGGCGTCTGCTGCGTGCGATGACCAGTCGTGCTCAGGGCCGAGGTCGATCTGTCGATCCTCGTCCTTCTTCGCGTGATAGGCGCCGAGCGCTTCGACGCCGCCTCGCGTTGTCTCTTCGTTGAACCAGATCGACGGGAACAGCCGCCGGGCCGCTTCGATGCGGTTCATCGCGGCGCCCTTGCCCTGGTTCGGGACGACGATGACCTCGAACCCGGCATCCTTCAGCGCGGACTCGTAGGAAACATCATAGACCTTGTCGTTCGAAGCTCCGTCGTGCGGGAGGATACAGAGCGCATTGCCGTATCCATTCGCCCGCAGCCAGTTGATGTGCGTCGCGAGAGGCTGTCCTTGCGCCTCGTAGTAATTCAGTACGCGGATTTCGCGGCCGATGAACTGCATGATCCAGATGGCGCAGGCGTCGGCCTTCGCACCAGTGCCGCCAATGTCCCAAATCGCACGGACGGTCATCAGCGGGTCTGCCGCGACCTTCCCTATGCGGCCTTCCTGCTTCGCCTTGACAAGACTTTGCGCGTAATAGGCGCCTTCCGTCACCTTGGCGTAATCGCCTTCCCAGATGTGGTCGTACATCTCGGGCTGATCCCGCAGGCAGTCCAAGCGCTCTTGCTCAAGCACGCTCGGGAACCACGGATTGTGTTTCCAGTTGGCCTGGACCACGACAGCGCCAGTCGGCTTGACCTCGCCTCTCAACATCATGTCGATGGGGTCGCTGCGACGGCGAGGATTCCAGCCGCACCAGATTTCAGACCCCTCGGCGCGGATCGTCGGGCGAAGCAGGCTCAGCGAGCGAGAGCTGATCGTCTGCGCCTCCTCGATCCACGCCCGCTTGAAGCCCTCAAGCGACTTGATCGATTCCGCCGTGTGGTCCTGCATGCCTTGGAAGATGATCGCGCCATCGCCGGGCGTTTCGATTACCTCGCGGAAGACCTTGAAGCCGTCTGCCTCACCGATGCTGAAGTCTGCCAACTTCGCTTCTATCAGGCGCTTTGCGGATTCCTTTAGCGTCTTCTGGACCTCGCGGATGCAAACCGAGAGAAGGCCCTTGTGCGCCAGACTGTCCTCCAAGAGCATCCCGGCGAAGAAGTGGGACTTGCCGGAGCCGCGGCCGCCATGAGCGCCTTTGTATCGCGATGGCTCCAAAAGCGGCTCGAATACCTCAGCCGTTGGGATCGATAGCGTTCGGCCTGACGATGACACGCTCGATCCTCGTCACAGTCTCGATAGCGCCGCCGTCAGCGCCGGTGTGCTCATTGACGACCTTGTCGCGCCACCTGTCAGGGCGGCGATTCGTCAGCCAGAGCTTTGCGGCCGAAGGGTCGGGAGGTACGTGTTCATCCACCGGGGCTCGGATGATTTCCCCTTGATGCTGAAACACCTTTTCGCTCTCGAATGTGTAACCAACGGCTCGGTTGAACAGCGCGCGCTCGACACGCTCATCTGCGGACTCTTTCCCGCATGTGACCGCCTGACAAAAATCAGCGTGGACGTTCTTCCACCTGTAGATTGTTCGCGTATCGACACCGAAAAAGTCAGCCAGTTCGTAGTCAGTCGCACCGAGCGCGCAGAGCTTCGAAGCCTGCTCGGCGAACTCAGGCCGATAATCCGTTGGCCTGCCTCGCTCTGCCATTCAAAAACTCCCCGATACGCTGGTCAACCTGATGGAGCCTGCCCTCCAAACGGGCGGTTTCGATCAGGCTCTTGACCCGCTCTAACTTCACCCTGGCCCGCTCCGCAGCCTCGCGCGAACCGAGCCGAACGAGGCTGCGAATGTTGGCCTCCATGGTCCGGTAGGCGCGCATGATGTGCTTTGGTCGCTTAGCGACAGCCTTCACTGCGTTCGCCCGACGAACTTCGATAGAGCAGTACGGCTCATCGCCACCATCTGCTATGTTCAGAAGCCGAGCACCAGACGTGCGGGCCTCCGAGATATGGCGCCGCTCGCTCTCACGCCAATCTGCGCACCTGACCTCGATGATGATTAGGCTCGGCTCTCCATATTTCCGGATCCAAGCGTAGAGCGGCGTATTGCGGCGCCGACTTTCGCGCATGTGCCCTGCCAGACGCCGCGCGGGGTTTCGGGCTTTCCCAATGTAGCGGAGTTCTCCAGTTTCCCGATCGCAGAGGCCATAAATGCTTGCGGCTTCAGCGTCGTCGCTAAACTCTGACGGCCTGCCCATTAGCACCACACGATGTACTTTGCGATCGGGAAGCGTAGATTGCCCGTCCGGCTCCACGGCCGTTTGATTTCATACCAACCAGACCAATCGACGCCCCAAGCATCAATGCCCATGGCGCCCATCACTCACCCCAACAAAAAAGCCCGGCGGCCTTTAGGGCTCCGGGCGCAAATCTCTCACTCTGCATATCAGGATAGGGCATGGCAGGAATCTCGTCAATACCTGCCATCTGGCATCACAGCCTCATCCTGTTCGCAATGACGTTGAGAGCGCAGCGGAAGGCGCCCATGGCTGCTTCGCCTTTGATGTCTCGGTCCATTACGCAAACGCGCATGAGAACGGCATTGCCCTCGTAATGCATGCCTGCATCGGCAAGCGCGTCTTGCAGCTCGCCATAGTCGGACCGGATCTTGGCGATTGTCTCGTCGTCGAGCTCGGCGCCGCTGCCTGTGCTGCTGGCGACCATCTCAGCCGCCAAGCTTGGAAAGCGCGGCAGACTGTTTGTGATGACAGCGTGGTAACGGACAGCGCGCCGCGTGAACGTCTCAGCCGCATCGAACTGACGCTGGTCGATCATGCCGCCGAGAAAGAGTCGGCCGAAGGCGTAGCCTGCCATGGGTGATTGGTTGCCGCGCCTGTGAGGCTGGGAAAGGGCAACCGCGATGATCTTGTCCGGGCGCTCCCCGCGATCGGCGCGGACGATGGATCCCGACTTCGGATAACGCCTTACGCCTTCGCGTCGTTTCGCGCCTGCCTTTGCCATACCCGTTCCTTTCAGCACCAGATGATGGGAGCACGTAAAAGCGCCATCCTGCGGACTGTGATGCTCCACTCCGACAGAAAGTCTCGGTGTGGCAGATAACCGAATACTTTGAGATGCTTCAGGTCGTAAAGGTAGGCTCTGCTGACCAAGTCCTCGCACTCGTCGAAAGTCTCGGAACAGAACACGCGATATCGGCCTGCCTTCGCCATGTGTCAGTCCTTTTCGATGAGATCGCCATCCGCATCACAATGATCTGGGGGCCAGCCGGCCTTGCGAATGTTGAGATGGCGGAAGAGATACCGGAACGGCGAGACAAGCGCCTGCGCTACGATGAGCGCGAGGAAGAACGCCAGCCACGGCGAATTGGTCGCGAATTCGAAGGCATTCATGCCGCCTCTCCCTTCCTGCTCTGCCAGTCGTCGTATTGCTCGTCAGGGCTGGGAACCACGCGATCCGAAAGGCCATCGCGGAAAATGGCCATAGCCTCGTCGGAGAGGCGGTAGCTGCCGCCCTTGAGCTTTGCGGCGATGCGCTCAAGATCCTTGTCGCGCTGCGCTCGTAGAGCTTCCGGCATGGTCTCTCGATCGGCCACTGTCTCGCCAGTCGACGGCTTGATGCCGAAGCGCTCGCGGGCTGCATCAGCTTGGGCTTTACGACGGGCCCATTCCTCTTCGGTGGGCTCGACATCGCCCGGCGCCGGGAGAGCCATGCGCTTCGGAGGCGCGATCAGGTCCTCGCAATAGCGGCAGGCGCGGGACAGCTCGGCCGTGGTCGGCAGGAAGCGGCCGCCGAACCAGTCGAACTCGCCACGGATAAGCCGCGTCACCGCCTTCTGGATCGCCGGGAGAGAATAGCCTTCGACGGCCATGAGGTAGGTCGCGGCTCCGCCCATGCCGTTGCCGCGCTCCGCCGGATAGGCGACGAACAGCGGCTTCAGGGCGTTGGTGGCCTCAGTTTGCGATGCGGGCGAATGGCTGGACATTGCTTCCGAACCTCAGGTTTTCGATTTCTTCCAGGCCGTCGAGCAGAGAGTTCCGTTTGGCTTGGCGAGGGGGAGCGCGTTGCTCCGTCGAGCGATCCGACAAGACGCGGGCGATGTAGGGGATGGGATCGCCGCTGCCGTGGATGGATGCTTCGTTGATTGCCCACAGAACCCGGCCGGCGTCGCTGCCGGTGTCCTTCAGCCACTTGCCGACCATGCTGCGGGCCTTGGGGGGCACGACGTGCATCGTCTCAAGCGTCAGGATGCCATCGGTCCAAAGCTGGTCGACGAGAGAAACGGCCGGGGCGTCGCCACCAGCGTTAGCTGGTGGTTCTTGTTTGGCTCTGGCTTCTGGCTTCTGGGCTTTATCCTCAGGGTTATCCGGGGGGTTAACCCCCTTCTTCAAAGAGGGATTACCGCCCTTGCCGCCATTGGCCTTATCCTTGGCCTCTTTCTCGGTGTCAGCCTTCATGCGTCGGCTGAAAATAAGTCCCGCATCGTCACGGCTGAGGACGCCGGCCTCGGTCAGTTCGGCAAGCAGAGCCTTGGCGTCATCGGCACCGCAGCCAGCAAGGGCCGCCATCTGACCGACCGTCAAAGCCTTCCCGTTGACGAGCAGATAACCTCGCGGAGTTGCCTCGTGCATGAGGCAAAGCATTTCCATCCAAAGGCCGCGTGCGGCCAAGGAGCACATGCGCAGGGCCGGGTCAGCGCGCCAGTCGGAAGGGTAGAATTTCAGCCAGGGGGCGCTCATTGCGCCACTCCACATTCACAGCGCCACATGAGGACGGACCAGACGCCATGCGTCGGGCCGAGGTCAGCGGCAATCATCCACCCGCGACGGTGGAAGGCATCCACATCGCCATGCCGGACATACTGAAAGGTGCCTGTGCGCGTCATAGCTGCATAGCCTCCTGAACGGGCTGTGGGGCTCGAGCCAATTCAAGGCGCGGGCGCTTCAACTCGTCGGATATGCGTCGGCATGCGACGTCGAAGTACCTCGGCTCGCGCTCTATGCCGACGAAGCCCCGGCCTTCTTGGACACAGGCCACGCCAGTCGACCCGCTGCCCATGTAAGGATCTAGGACGATGCCTTCGGGGACGTATCCGACGCACCAAGCCATCACCTCGATCGGCTTCTGCGTTGGGTGAAGTTTGCCGCCGTCCATATTCATGGGGCGGTACATGAACCTCCGAGCAACCTGATCGAGGTTGGTCCAGGCGATCTCTACGTCAGCGAAGTCACGGCCGGCATTGTTCTTGTCCCAGACGAGGATGCACCGTGAAGGAGGCACGTCGAAGTAATTTCCTCCCCACAGTATCGTCGGAACGCCCAGCGCCAGCAGAGGGGAAACGTCCGCGGCCTCATCGTCCCACGAACCCCCGTGCCCGCGGCTGACAGCAAGGCGGTTGCTCTTGGTGATGTTGATCCCATAAGGCGGGTCGGTCACGACGGCATCGACCTTGCCGAGCGTCGGTAGGATCTCGCGACAGTCGCCCAAATGAAGAACCACGTCTTCCGAAAGGTGTTCGACCCTGCTCACGCCACGTCCCTCCGCTCTTCATCGCGGGCGGTGGGTGTCTCGAATACGTGGACGCGGCAGAAGCCGGGCTCGACATCGGAGCCGCGCGCCACGGTCGCCTTGTGGGTGTGCTTGTCGTCAGAGACGATGCCGGCTGGCTTCTTCAGCCAGTCCTCAACCGCCTTGATGCGGTTCGTGATGTCGCCCCGCATCTTGAGCGGAAGCGTGATCTGGATATCGAAGGCGCCCTCGAACCTCGGGAATCCACCCTGTGGCTTGCTGAGCCACGCATAGTTCAGCGCAGCGATTGACCAGCGCTTGTACTCGCGCGACTTCACGCGCCCCCGCTTGGGGACGTTGACGAACAGGTTGTTCGTGCTTGGCGGCAGAGGGAGATTGAGGACGAGCACCTTCATCGGCTGCGCCCTTCCTGGGCCTTTGACGCGATTTCCGCTGAAAGAACGCCCATGAGCGCCGCAAAGTCGCGATCCTCGGCCATGAGGAATTCGATCTTGTTGAAGCCGCTCAGGATGGTGGTGTGGTCGCGGCCGCCAAGCTTGGAGCCGATGTGGGGGAACGACATCGTCGTATGCTTGCGCAGGAGCCAGTAGGCCATCTGGCGGGCACGGACGAGTGGAGCGCGGCGGCTCTCGCCTATGATGGCGACCCGGTCGAATCCGGTGTGCTTAGCGACGACCTCAAGAACGGAGGTCGTGCAGGAGGCCCGACGCGAGCCGGGGGACGCCAAGCTCAGCCAGTCGCGAAGGTATTTCTCCCGTGGGTCCGGCTCGGGTTCGGACGGCGCCACGATGATGGGTTCCGGGGCCTTGGCAGGCTTTGGAACCGGCTTGGCGTAGAACTGCGCACGCAGAGCGCGACGCGCGGCATAGATCTCCGCCGCGCTGGTGTATTCCTTGGTGGGGACGAGGCTCATGGCTGCCCCCTCATCCGAGCCAAGCAGTCGCGAGCCGTTGCCAGAGCAGCCTCAGCCGCGCGGTAGTCGTCGCAAGACGGGCCGAAGCCCATAGCCTCAAGAAGCCGCTTTTCGTGCTCAAGGCGCTCAATCTCCTGCTGGATGTCAGCCAGGGCGGCCGAGACGATGCGGTCGCGCAGATCGGCGCTGACCTTCTTGACGCGCTGGCGGATGATGTTTGTGAATGTTCCGGGCGCCGCGCGAAGCCGGCGCGCAACCCGAGCGGTAGCCGTCTCGGCGCATCCGCCAAGGCGGTCCTGATCACGAGCGACGAGGCGCTTTGAGAACTGCGCCACAACGGCAAGTCCCATCTCACTCAACTCCGACTGACTGATTTGACCGGAATCCCGGCAGTTTTTGCTCGGCATGACGTGCTCCTGTCTGTGGACAGGAGGCGCGCATGGAGCGGCTTGGAGATGTCGTTCACCGAGTGCTTGCAGGCTTGACGGTGACGACGGATGAAAAGGCAGGCGGGACGGCTGATGAAGCCGCCCCGCCACTCGCGCAGCGGCTGGGAGGAGACGGGTGCCGCGCGAGGAAGGGTGGTGCTCATCCCCACACCTCGATCAGACGAAGCGCGAAGATGACGACGGGAAAAGCCGCGAAGACGAGCATGGAAAGGTAGAGGCGCATGTCAGCCGAACCTCGCGTCCATGACAGGGATATCGGGGAAGAGATGATCGCGCGCCCGTTCACGCCACTCATCCGGCGCTTGGTCGAACAAGCGGACGACCTTCGTCAGCCACTGTTCGTAGGACTCGATTTCGTTCCGGGGCACCGGTGCGGGACTGATAGGCTTGCGCGCCTCTCGTTCGGCAGCGATTTCGCGAACGACCGCTTCCTGACGTTCGGGATCGGCACGCGCGACGCGCAACAACGCTGTGCGATTGTCGTCGAGGCCGGCTTCGCGAGCGGCGGCCTTAGCCTGTTCAGAGAGGCTAGCGACCTTAACGGCGCGGGATGCGTCCATCCGGCCAATGCCAAGCTCGCGCTCAGCAGCGCGGAAGCCTTTGTCTTTCGGCTGGACGCCGCCAGAAGGTGGCACAAGTTGTGCCACCTCTTCCTTCTTCGCATTCAGCCTGACCCAATCCGCAATTTGCTCGTCCCTCTCCAAAGAGGTCAGTTCGGCACGGTGAAGGTTTTCGGCAATCTCCCAAAGTCGGGCGTCGATCTCGTCGCAGTCGCGCTCGATAGCCGGAATACGGTCGTATCCGAGCCGGCGAAAGGCTTCGAGACGATGGGCGCCTGCGACGACGGCAAACCCGCCAAGGACTTCGCCAGTTTCCGGGTCCAGAATGCTGGGGTCTACCCGAACTGTGATGGGCGTCTGCAACCCGATCTTGCTGATCGAGTTCATCAGGATTTCAACCGCCCCCTCATTCAAGGGACGGCGCTCTCCGACCACGAAGATATCGCGCATCGGCAGCATCTGAACCGTGAACGAGGGGACGGCCATGCTGGATCACTCCGGCTGGGGGAAAGGCTGGGCAGTGTCCCAGCGGAGTGCGGAGAGCTGCGCGGACCGACCGCGCACCCAGAGATTCCAGGCATTGATCGTGGCGGCCGTGATGCGCCCGGCATTGCCGCCGCCGCTCGCCGGGGCGATATCACCACCACGAAGACCTTCACGAAGGACGAGGATAGGGTCCCGGCGCTTGAGGCTGGCGCCATCGGCCAGCCGATCAACGAAGTGATCCAGACGCCGCGCGTTCTGCGACTTCGTCTCAATCAGATAAAATGCCGCAGCCATCCCCGCGGCGGAGGTCTTGAGCTTCTTGCCGATCCGGCCTCCCGCCGTCGTCGCATCCTCCAAAAGCGGATGCTGTTCGACGATCTGCTTGATCTCGTCGTTCGAAAACGAGGAATTCCCGCCAGGCGCATCGCCGGTGACGATGGCGATGAGACGGGCCGAGGCAGCGAGCAGCGCCGTGTTCTTGTATCCGGCGACATGAAGCGTATCGCTGCCGGAGCGCATGCCGCCGGTGTCGAGGACATCGAAAACGTCGCGCCCCTCACCGAACGTCGCCATCATCTGGACAGCCCGGCCCGCGGCGATGATGCCGTTGAGACGGTGCTGGCCGTTGTTCAGGCGACCATCGCGGGCGAAGGAGATGCCCTGCGAAGTCAGCTTCCACCGGCCCTCCCGAATCGTGCGATCCCACAAGGCTACGCGCTTGGGACGCAGCGGGCGGTTGCCGGTATTGCACTTGGCAAGAATGACTTCAGCCGTGACAGGGCTGATCGTGACGACTTCGGAGTGAAGTTCGCTCGCTCCGAGCTTGGTCGACATGGCAATGCGGTCTTCAAGCCATGCGGTCGCGCGCCGAGCTTCCGAAACATGTGTCTCGGAGAACAGGCTTTCAGTGTTCCCAGCCTTTGCATTCGGCTGGGCAAATGCTACATTCAGCATGTTGATTTTGCCTTTGACTTGGGCGCGCATTGCCTCGGCTTGCGCGCCCTTTTTCATGTCCGCGTCATTGCGGGCCGAAGGTCGGAAATGCGGGAGGAGAGCGCTCATGCAGCCCTCTCTTCAGAGGGCTTGGCGGCGGGGTGCTTGGACCGATGAGAGCGCATAAACGCTCGGACCTCGACTTCGGTCTCGGGCCAGATGCGCGCCGGGCGACCATTGGCGCGCGGCGTTCGCAGCCGCTCGACCAGCCGACCATTGCGGGCGGCGAGAAGGCCGAAGCGGTATTCGCCCATGCCCGTCTCGCGGAGGAAATCTTCGATGTCGGAGAGAAGCAGTGTGCTCATAGGCGAGCATTATGCACGCTTTAGCGGGTATTGCAATACCCGCGACAACGGGCACACGCTTTTGCGAGCATCATGCTACGCCAGCGCCTATGGATTGGCGCCAGCGCTTACTCAATGCTGCTGAGAAAACGGGCAGGTCTGATCGCTCGATCAGCTTGGCGGCCAACCTTGGCCCCAACGCACTGAACGAGATCCGGAACACCTCGAAAGAGCCGAGCGTCGAGCGAACGCTAAAGCTCATCGAGGAAATCGGCGTTAGCCGCTCCTACGTGTTCCTCGGAATTGAGATCACCCCTGATGTGGAGGAGATCGTGGAGCTGCTGGGGAGGGCGTCGCCTCTTGCCCGGCAGGGATTCGCTGCTTTTCTTCGCGAGAGACAGCCGCCCGAAGCCAAGACAGCGCCTCAGCCTGATCCTCAGGCGGCAGCTTCTGAAAATCGCGAAGCATCTCGATAAGTTCGGTGTCCTCGCTCATCCCCGCTTCCCCCTCACGCCACTGTTCACTTTTCGTTCACTGCAATCAAGAGCTAAGGCAGGGCGTTGACAACGGGAGTCAGGGGAGGACTTAAATCCTAGATTGGTTAACGAGGCTCGTTATGGACAAGGTCGACTACGTAGCCGCCTCCGACAATGACCGATATGCGGAACGACGGGAGCGCGCTGACAGCCTGCGCATCGTGGGGCGCTATATCGCGATGTTCACTATGCGAAACAGGAGGTAGGGGTGCAGGCGACGCCTCTGACGGCATCCGAGCTCTTCGCCTATGCCTCCGTGTTGCTAGCGACCCTGACGCTTGTTGTCGCGCTGGCGGGTATATTCGCTTTTCTAGGGCTGAGGCGGACCGCCAAGAAAGAGGCGCAGCGTGTAGCTGCCGAGATTGCAGAAGCTCGTGCAGAGACGGCGGCCAACCTGTATCTTCAATCGGAACTACCCGAACTGATGCGAATTTATATGACTTTCGGGCCTGAATCGGCTAACATAGATCGTGGCGATTCAGTCGCTAAGGAGGGAGGCAGTTGAGATTTTCCGAGCAAATGCAACTTGTCCTTCGGGCGATGCAAAATGCGCCCGTCGATGTTGAGGGGCTGGCGCTCACTCTTGGCTTGCCTGTGCGCGAAGCATACCTTGGTGACGATACTGCTGGGATGCTTGAGAAGGTATCAGACGGGTTCTTCAACAAAACTCCTTCCGGCTATCAGATCGTGGTCAATGCCGACCAGCCCGAGACGCGGAAGCGATTCACAATTGCCCACGAGATCGGCCATTTCCTGTATCACCGGCACCTGATTGGTAACGGCGTTGGGGATAGCAAGGCATTCCGTAGCACCGACAAGCAGCGCTATTTCAATACGGCCATCGGGCCTAAGCAGGAAACTGAGGCAAATCAGTTCGCTGCTACGGTTCTGATGCCCAAGAGCCTGGTCGCGCGGGTTGCGCGTGAGGAAGGGCTGAATAGCCCGGCGGCTCTTGCTAAGCGCTTCGGCGTTTCGGAGCACGCCATGTGCATACACCTTGGCGAACCATACGAGCCGAGACTAAGCCTCTAGGCGGGCCCGCATTTTCCAGCCCCGCGCCACCCGGCGGGGTTTTTGTTTGGCTGCTGACGGGTGGCGGACTCGACTCCGAAACACTCAAACGTCAGATTGCGCGGACGCGTACCCTAGTGGTTAGCGCCGGGCTGATCCCCCGATCAACGCACTAGAACAGCACGCGCCCGCGCCTGACCTCGCGAGTGCCGTCGCCTCAAACGCGGCAGCCTGCGAGCAAGGGAGATCACACGGGGCCGCCCAAGAACCACGTGATCGCGACACGTGGAACTTGAGCGGGGCCGATAGACCCTCGAACGGCGGCTTATCCGTAACGAGGGACGTACCACGCTTCCCGCAAGGGTCGCGCGCGCGTGACCCGGAGGGCTTCCCCCATGAAGGGAACCTACCGTGTCATCGTCAACGTGAAGATCGATATCGCCGCCTGCCTCACCGCAATCACGGCGCTCATCTGGTACTTCGCTTGACGCAGCGGGGCTGTCCGAAAGGGCGGCCCCGTTTGCGTTTGTACACTCCGATTCGGGGGGTGTCAAAATAAACTACACGCGATTGCGTTTACATCGTTGACATACCCGCTTTAGCGTGCAATTATCTCCTCACACACAGAGGAGACGGCAGCGATGGCCACCACCTACCGGGCATATTCCGCGACGCGAGGCTGGATCGATAAGCAGGACGCCATCGCCATCATGGCGCGGGCGTTCGCTGAGAAGCTTCAGGAAGTCACCTGCGTTCGTGCTCTCGGCGAGCCGGATGATGAAGACGCTGCCAAGGTCAACGCCTTCATCCGCATGATCGCGGAGGGCGCCGACCAGCTCGTCACCGCCATCATCGAGAACGCCGAGGGCCGCGATCTGGTGCAGGCCGGCGCGTGGATGGATATCCCGCTGGTCGAGGTTCGGGAATTCGAGGTTGCCCCGCCGGTCCGTCACCTTCAGGCCGCGGAGTAGCCGCCATGGGCGCGGAGAAGTTCACGAAGGGGCCTTGGGTTGCTCTCGGTGATGTCCATCAGGTTGGTAATCTGGACGAGCATCTCTGGTGCGGCGATGTCTCGCCAAACAATGCCACCCCTTTTCGCGGCCCCATCTGCCACATCCAGTCGTGCGACCACATCGGCGGCATCTCGCGCGAAGAAGCCGAAGCCAACGCCCGCCTGATCGCCGCCGGGCCGCAGATGTTCGAGGCGCTGAAGGCCGCGCGGCAGCAGGTCGTCACGCTGGGCGGCGAAGTTATCGAGGCTGATGGGAAGATCGTCAGCGACGCCATTCAGGCGGCCATTCTGATGGCCATCGACAACGCCCTCGCCGCAGCCACCGGGGAGGCGTGAGCGATGAAGCTCTACATCCCCGCCCGCGAGCCTGAGACCAGCCGGGCCATCGACCGCATCGGCGACATGGCCGCAGCGCTCCTGATCGTCGCCGGCGGCTGTTGGGCCGTCGCACTCGCAACCTTTCTCTGAAATCTCCGACCGAAAGAACCGTCATGGCAACCACGCGCGCAAAGGCCGCCTGCCCGGCGACCGAAACGAAGGTCATCACTTCCATCAAAGGGTTCAACCACAAGCTTCAGTGCCGCAAATTCCAGTTTGAGGTTGGCAAAACCTATGAGGCAAAAGGCGCCATCAAGGCATGTGCCAACGGCTTTCACGCCGTATCCATGGACGACCTCTTCCACGCCTGGGATTTCTACCCGATCGTCGACGACGAAGGCCGACTGAATCGCTACGCTATCACTGAGCAGTCTGGGGCGACCGACGAGGAGAAGACCGAGAAAGGCACGAAGATCGCCTCTGCCTCCATCGCGATCAAAATGGAACTTTCGCTGCCCGAGTTCATCAAGAAGGCGGTCGATCGAATTATAGAGTTGACGAAGGGCAAGACTGCGGATGCCGCTGGCAACTCCGCCCAGATCGGCAGCAGCGGCGACTCCGCCCGGATCGGCAGCAGCGGCAACTCCGCCCAGATCGGCAGCAGCGGCGACTCCGCCCGGATCGGCAGCAGCGGCGACTCCGCCCAGATCGGCAGCAGCGGCTACTCCGCCCGGATCGGCAGCAGCGGCGACTACGCCCGGATCGGCAGCAGCGGCGACTCCGCCCGGATCGGCAGCAGCGGCTACTCCGCCCAGATCGGCAGCAGCGGCGACTACGCCCGGATCAATTCGACGGGCAGGGACGCGGTCATCGCATCGGCCGGAGCCGGCACGGCCGTCAGCGGCATTGATGGCACCTGGGTCAGCCTTGCCGAGTTCGTTGACGGTAAGTGCGTCGGCTTCGCCACGGGCTGCATCGGCAAGGATGGCCTGATGCCGAACACCCCGTACCGCGCTAAGGGCGGTAGGCTGGTGGAGGAGGGGCAATGAAGCGAGCCTCCATCATTTCAGCTGTTGCCGAGCGTGACAGCCATGCTTTCCGCTGGCTTCGGATTGCCGCCCGCCTCCGTCGCGAAGGCGCAATCTATGACGCCAGGATCGCGGTGCGCACATCCCGCCTCTGGCCTGCCCCGCCCCTTCCCGATCGCAAGGCAGCCTGAGCCATGAACCCGCAGCTTGTTTTCCGCGTCGTCCGCGAAATCACCGACCTGCTCTCCGTCTATCCCGAGCTTGGGGAAGACGAGACGCTTCGCTCGGATACCCTCGAAGGCGAGACGGACATAAACAACATCCTCGCCAAGCTCGTTCAGGAGCGCGAGGCGGCCTATGCGATGGCCGAAGGTGTCAAGGCCCCAGTCAACGATCTGCGGGAACGCAAGGCGCGTCTAGAGCGCCGTGGCGATGGCTATGGCGAAGCTATCGAGCGCGTCATGGCTGCGGCCGGCTTGTCGAAGGTCATGCTGCCGAATGCGACGATCTCGGTTTCGCAAGCTGCGCCTTCCGTCGTGATCAAGGACGAGGACGCCATTCCAGAGCGCTTCGTCCGCATCAAACGCGAGATCGACAAGGCCGCCATCAACGCAGCCGTGAAAGCTGGCGAGGAAATCCCCGGCGTCGTCGTCGGTAATGGGGGCCAAAGACTTATGGTTCGGGTGAAGTAGCCATGAATCACGCTGAAATCAAAAAGCTGTTCGACGGCTTCGGGGCCGATATCGACCGCGATGATGTGTGGCAGGTTCAGTCCGCCACTGTTATTAAGCACAAGGCTTTGGAGCGCCTTGCCGCCGCCGCTAAGATCGAGTTCGAGCACCCGCAGGTGCTACGGGCAGAACGTGACGAGGCTGTCATTCTCGTCGTCGGCAAGCTTGGCGAGCGCTGCGAATGGTCGATTGGCGAAGCTCTGGTCAACACCAACTATCGCGTCACCGGCAAGATGGCGGCCTACGTCTACGCTATGGCCGAGAAGCGCGCGAAGGACCGCGTCATCCTCAAGCTGGCTGGCCTGCACGGCCTCTACAGTGAGGACGAGGCCGACGAGTTCAAGGAATCCAGTTCCGCGCCCCAGCAAGGCCGGAACGCGCCCGCCGCCGTTTCTCGCACTTCCGGCGCGGGCGCGCCCCTTTCGAAAGCCTATGGCGCCTTCATTCGGACGATGAACCTCAGCCGCTCGAAAGCCGAGCTGCGCGAATGGTTCTTCGCCAACAAGGACGCTATTGCCGAAAACCTCTCGCCTGAGGAGAGCAAGCAGCTTGTTGACGAGCGAAACAAGCTTGCGATGCGCCTGCCTGAGTTCTTCGAGGGCGCGGCATGAGCAACGACCTTCGCTCTCGCGTCTTCGTAAAGCGCAATGGCGGACTGTTCCCCGGCGACGCCCTGGCGAGGGCTGCCTTCGCCAAGATGAAGGACGGCGCCGGATATCTCGTCAACCTGCATCGCCCGCGCAATCTGATGCACCATCGCAAGCTATTCGCGCTGCTCAACCTCGTGCAGGACAATACGGATCGGTGGCCTACGGTCGAAACCCTACTGGATGATCTCAAGATCAGCACCGGGCTTTTCGAAACACGTGTGAATGCCGTCACCGGAATCCCCTATATCGTCGCGAAATCAATCAGCTTTGCCAGCATGACCCAGGACGAGTTCGAACAGTGGTTCGAAAGGGCTGTGGACTTGATCTGCAAGCAGGTGCTTGCCATGGATCGCGAATACCTGCTGGCGGAGATCGGTGACATTCTGGCCGGGCGGAGGGCCGCCTGATGCGCTGGCCCCTCTCCACCCGCGACCGTCTGCGTATCTTCACCCTACATGGTGGCGTCTGCCATTTCTGTGGCGGACGGATACAGGTCGGAGAAGCGTGGGACGTGTCGCATGACCGGCCGCTTGCCCTGCTTGGCGAGGACGACGACGACAACCGCAAGCCGGCCCATCGGAAGTGCCACCGGAGGCATACCGCGGAAGTCGATCAGCCAGCCATCGCAAAGGCGAAGAGGCGCGAGGCCAGACATTTAGGCGCGGCCCGCAAACCCCGCACGATCCGCCAGTGGCGCAAATTCGACGGCACCCCCGTCTTTGCAACGAGGGAACGCTGATGACCGCTGAAACCATCATCGGCATCTCGATCGCTATCACGATTGCGGCGTGGCTCATTCGCTTCGCGATCTGGATCGCTTGGCCGAGAAAGGCACACGACCCTTATGAGCAGGCGCATGGGTGGGAGGAGGGACAATGAGCCGGGCTCAGGTTCACCCTGTCTTCGTCGACCGCAAGACGGCGGCAGAGATGCTGATGATCAGCGTCGAGACGTTCGATGCTTGGGTTCGCGGCGGGTTCCTGCCGCAGGCGCACATTGACCGCGGACAGATCATGCGGTGGCATTGGCCATCCCTGGAAGCGCTGTTGGCGCATCTTGGGGACGCGCCGGTTCACGCAGATCCGTTCATGGAAAACATCGCTGATGTCTTCGGGAAAAAAGCGAAGGGCCGCAATCGTGCCGCTGCCTGAGGGTGTATTCCGCATCAAGAAGCCGACCGGGAAGGTGTATTTCTACCACCAGACGGGACGGCACTTGGCGAAGGCCCTTCGCGGCCCGCTGACACGCATCCCTTATGAACCACGTGAAGCCGAGTTCTGGAAGTTCTGCGAAGCGCTCAATGGCAGGAGCACGGCACCGAAGAAAGGCACATTCAAGGCCATCATCGAGCTCTACAAAGCGTCGCAGAAATGGGCCGGCTTCAGCCCGAAGACACAGAACGTCTACGACTACTATCTCGGCTTGATCGAAAAGGCGTGGGGCGACCAGGCCGCCGACGATCTCACGCTGACGGCGATATCAGCGGCGCGCGATGCTCTGGCCGCCACGGCGCCAGTTTCGGCTAATCTCTTGATCCGCGTTCTACGCGCTATGTGCGCCTGGGCGATCGGCGATGGCTATATGACTCGCAACCCGGCCCGCGATGCGCCGCAGGTCGAAACCGAGGTAGAAACGACCGAGCCTTGGCCGGAGGCTGTTTGGATTGCCGTCGTGAAGCACGGGCCAACAGATCTATCGCGGCTCGCCTATCTTGGCAGAGCCACCGGTCAGCGCGTAGGCGACCTCGTGAAATTCTGGCCGGCGATGCGCCGCGGTGACGGGCTCGACATCAAAATCAGCAAGCTTCGCGGCAAAAAGCACTTCATTGCGCTTTCGCCGAACCACCTCGCCGAGATAGACGGCTGGAAAGTGGGGGAAATGACACCCTACCTGACGAAGCCGGACGGCAAGCGCCACAACGAGGCATCCATCCGATACAGGCTGCGCACGTGGCTGGCAGACAATGCCCCTGAGCATATCCGGGGCGCCGAGGTCAGCCCACATGGTCTGCGCGCCCTCGCCTGCTGCGATGCCCGCCTTGCTGGGCGAACCCATCAGGAGATTTCCGCCCTCTTCGGCATGTCAATCCAGATGGTGGAGCGCTACACGAAACACATTGACCAAGAGGCGCTTGCCCGAAAGGCGCGCTCCGGAATGGACTAGAGACAGAACACCGCCTGCAAACTTTCTCTAATCAGTCTGAAAACCAATCTGCGAAAACACCGATGGAAAAGGGCCTCATGACCATGGCAGCGTTAACCCGGTATTAGGGTTACCGGGGCATGAATCGTCCCCGGAGCAGGGTGGAACCGAACCGCTGCTCGGGGAGATCAGGATGCGCATCCGTTCCATCGCGCCAAGATTGGGGCTCGCCGCGCTCGCCGCCGCGGCCCTCGCCGTTCCCGCGCTCGCGGCCGACTATCCGGTGCTGCGCGGCTCGCAGATCGAGGACGCGCCGCCGGCGCCGTCGAGCTTCAGCTGGGACGGCTTCTATGTCGGCGGCGGCGCCGGCGTCTCCGAGACCAAGTTCAAGCCCGGCAGCGGGCTCCAGGAGCTCGCCCGCTTCGCCTTCCGCAACACGCTGCTCGGCAGCGAAGTCGACATGGGCAACCTGCTCAGCAGCCTGCCCGACAAACGCGACAGCGGGGCGACCTTCTTCGGCCTCGCCGGCTACAACTGGAGCTTCGGCGACGTCGTGCTCGGCTTCGAGGCCGACTACACCCAGTCCTCGCACCGATATCTGCTCACCGACTACATAGCCCGGCGGGCCATAACCTCCAACGGCACCGTCAACGATTTCTCGCTCACGACCAGCCAGGGCGCCAAGCTCCACGACTATGCCACGGCGCGGCTGCGCATGGGCTGGGCCTACGGCAACCTGATGCCCTTCGCGACCATCGGCGGCGCGGTCGGGCGCTTCAACACCCTCTCGACGATCACGGCGACGAACTACCTCACCCAGATCAACCCCGTCACCGGACTGCCCGAGCAGGGCCAGGCCAACGGCTACCCCCTCACCGTCGGCGCGGCCAAGAAGAACGTCTACAGCTTCGGCATGGCCGTCGGCGCCGGCGTCGACTGGGCGCTGGCGGACAACATCTTCCTGCGCGGCGAATACCAGCACATCCGCTTCGCCGACGTCGAGGGCACGACGACGACGGTCAACACCGGCCGCGCCGCGCTCGGCGTCAAGTTCTGACGGCACTGGACACGGACGAGAAAAAAGGCCGGGACCTCGGGTCCCGGCCTTTTTCATGTCGTGCGGGGGCGGAAGCGCCCTATTCGGCCGCCTCGACCTCGGGCCGCGCCCGGCCGGCGCGCTGGCGCTTGACCAGATCGGCGACGGTGAAGGCGAGCTCCAGCGCCTGCTCGGCGTTGAGGCGCGGATCGCAGACCGTGTGATAGCGGTCGTTCAGGTCCGCATCGGTCATGCCGCGGGCGCCGCCGGTGCATTCGGTGACGTTCTGGCCCGTCATCTCCAGATGCAGGCCGCCGGCATGGCTGCCCTCGGCCTCGTGGACGGCGAAGAAGTTCCTGACCTCGCCGAGGATCAGGTCGAAGGGCCGGGTCTTGTAGCCGCTCGCGGCCTTGACCGTGTTGCCGTGCATCGGATCGCAGGACCAGACGACGTTGCGGCCTTCCCGCTGCGTCGCCCGGACCAGCGCCGGCAGGTGGTCGAAGACCTTGTCGGCGCCAAAGCGGGCGATCAGGGTGAGCCGCCCGGCCTGGTTCTGCGGATCGAGCACCTCGATCAGCTTGAGCAGGCCGTCGACCGTGGTCGATGGGCCGCATTTCAGGCCGATCGGGTTCCTGATGCCGCGGAAGAACTCGACATGGGCATGGTCGAGCTGGCGCGTGCGATCGCCGATCCAGAGCATGTGGCCGGAGGTGTCGTACCACTCGCCGGTCGTCGAATCCGTGCGCGTCATCGCCTGCTCGTAGCCGAGCAGCAGCGCCTCGTGGCTGGTGTAGAAGTCGGTCGTGCGCATCTCCGGATGGGTCTCCGGGTCGATGCCGATGGCGCGCATGAAGTCCAGCGCCTCGGTGATGCGCTCGGCCACCTCCTGGTAGCGATGCGACTGCGGCGAATCCTTGACGAAGCCGAGCATCCAGCGATGCGCGTTGTCGAGATTGGCGTAGCCGCCGGTCGCGAAGGCGCGGATCAGGTTGAGCGTCGCCGCCGACTGGCGGTAGGCCTCGAGCTGGCGGCGCGGGTCCGGGATGCGGGCGTCGGCGGTCGCGGCGATGTCGTTGACGATGTCGCCCTTGTAGCTCGGCAATTCGAGATCGCCGACCTTCTCGGTCGGGGCCGAGCGCGGCTTGGCGAACTGGCCGGCGATGCGCCCGACCTTCACCACCGGCGAGCCGCCGGCGAAGGTCAAGACCACCGCCATCTGCAGGAACAGCCGGAAGAAGTCGCGGATGTTGTCGGCCGAATGCTCGGCGAAGCTCTCGGCGCAGTCGCCGCCCTGCAGCAGGAAGGCCTCGCCGGCGGCGACCTTGCTCAACGCCCGCTTGAGCTTGCGCGCCTCGCCCGCAAAAACGAGCGGCGGAAAGCCGGCGAGCTGCTGCTCGACCGCCTTCAAGGCTGCCTGGTCCGGATAATCCGGAATCTGCTGGACGGGCCTGGCCCTCCAGCTCTCTGGCGTCCACCGCTCGGACATGGGACTACGTGCTCCTGACTTGTGATCTCGCGCGTCGTTAACCTCTTGGTAGCGCGAAGGGCCGGCTATACACCGGCGGAGCCGGAATGGCCACCATCCGGCGCTCCCCGCCGCCGCAGCCCGCCCGGTGGCGGATCGGCGGTCCCGGAAAGGCGATTCTCCGCAATGGGATAGAGGCGGCCCTTGCCATGGCGCGGCAAGGGGCTGCCATTCCGATTCAAGCGCTTCGCAAGGTGATTCAACCGGGCGGCGAGGACCACACAGTCGCGGGTTCCGAATTCACGCCTGCGGCGCGCCCCGGAATGACGGACGTGGTCCCGCCGCTTCAGCCCGCCCGCGGCGTGCGCATCGTGACGAGTTCCTCCGCCGCGCTCGGATGCAGCGCGACGGTGCGGTCGAAATCGGCCTTGGTCGCGCCCATCGTCACCGCGATCGCGACCGCCTGGACGATCTCGCCGGCATCGTGGCCGAGGATGTGGACGCCCAGCACCTTGTCCGATGCCGCATCGACCACGAGCTTCATGTAGACGCGCTCCTGCCGGCCGGAGATCGTCGCCTTCATCGGGCGGAAGCCGGATTCGAAGACCCGGACCTCATGTCCGGCCGCGACCGCCTGCGTTTCCGACAGGCCCACAGTGCCGATCTCCGGGGTGGTGAAGACCGCCGAGGCGACGATGGCGTGGTCGACTGTCCAGCGCCGGCCGCCGAAGGTCGTATCGGCGAAGGCGTGGCCCTCGCGGATCGCCACCGGCGTCAGGTTGACCCGGTCGGTCACGTCGCCGACCGCGTGGATCGAGGGCACGCTGCTGGCGGAGGCCGCGTCGACCGCGATCTCGCCGCGCGATCCGAGCACGACGCCGGCCTGCTCCAGGCCGAGTTCCCTGGTGTTCGGCCGGCGGCCGGTGGCGACGAGGACGACATCGGCCTCGACCGGCTCGCCCTTCGAGCAATGGGCGCGGCGGGTGCCGTCGGGTAGTTCCTCGATGCGCGTGATCGTGCAGCCGAGCCGCATGCGGATGCCGGCCTCGGCGAGCGCGTCGCGCAGGCGGTCGCGGATGTCCTCGTCGAAGCCGCGCAGGATGTTGTCGCCCCGGTGCAGCACCGTCACCGCGACGCCGAGCCTCGCGAAGAGGCTGGCGAATTCGAGCGCGATATAGCCGCCGCCGACGACGAGCAGCCGCTTCGGCAGCACCGGCAGATGGAATATCTCGTTGGAGGAGATGCCGAGCGCGCCGCCGGGGATCGGCGGGTCGAAGGCGGGCCAGCCGCCGGTGGCGACGAGGATGTGACGGGCGCGGACCACCTCCCCGCTCGTCGTCAGCCTGACCGCGTGCGGCCCCTCGACGACGGCGCGCTCCTCACGGATCGCGACGCCGGCGCCCTCCAGCCCCTTGCGGTAGAGGCCGGAGAGGCGCGTGACCTCGGCCGCCACCGCGTCGCGCAGCTTCGGCCAGTCGAAGACCGGTGGCTCCGGCAGCGTCCAGCCGAAGCCGGCCGCGTCCTCGAAATCCTCCGCGAAGCGGCTGGCATAGACGAACAGCTTCTTCGGCACGCAGCCGCGGATGACGCAGGTGCCGCCGATCCGGTCCTCCTCGGCGATCATCACGCGGGCGCCGTGGCCGGCCGCGATCCGCGCAGCGCGCGTGCCGCCGGAACCGGCCCCGATGACGAAGAGGTCGACGTCGAACTCAGGCATGGTCTTCTCCCTGCGCGAACCAGAGGATGGCGGCTCCCAGCACGGCGATCCACCAGCCTTGCCAGGCACCGTGCCCGACGGCGGCGATCGCGAAGGCGCCGGTGAAGAGGGCGAGCCTCGGCGCCATCTCCCGCGCCGTGAGCCGGCCGAGCCGCGCGAGCAGGGCAAGCCCCGCCAGCACGAGCAGCCCTGCGCCGATCACACCGGTCTCGGCCCAGGCCTGGAGCGGCATGTCGTGCGGATGGCCGACGCCCAGAAGCTCCCGGTGCTCGGGCGAAACCGCGGCCGCGACCGGATGCTCCCGCATGGCGGCCGATGTGCCGAAGCCCGCACCGGCAATCGGGCGGGCGCGGGCCGCCTCGCCGAAGCTTACCCAGATGTCGATGCGCGCCTGCCCGGTCATCGCGGGGAAGCGGTCGAGGATCAGCGCGGGCAGCCCGTCGCGCGCGGCGAGGCCGAGCACCGGCGCCAGCGCCATGGCGAGGACGAAGGCCGAGGCCGCCGCCGTCAGCATCAGACGCGGGCGAAAATGCGCCAGCGCCCAGCACAGGACGACGACGGCGAGGCCGAGCCCGGCCGAGGCGCTCTCGGAACGCAGCACCAGCGCGGCGACGGAAAACGCCAGGACGATAGCCAGCAGCCGGTCCGACCGGCTGAGGCTCCAGAGGCCGTGGATCGCCGGCACGGCGAGCACGAGCGCCGTGATCGCCGTGCGGTTGAAGACGAAGCCCATCAGCTTGCCGACGCCGAGCGCCGCCCGCTGCGACAGGCCCGAGGCGAGCTCGACGATCGTGAGCAGGCAGGCGAGGATGATCGCGACGGCGAGCGCCCTGAGCCAGGCGGGCCGCGGGCGGAAGCGGCCGCAAGCCGCGATCGCGAGCGCGCAGGCGATCGGCAGCACGAGCTCCCCCCAGGCCGAGAGCGAGGCCGCCGGCCGGTGGCTCCACAGGATCGAGACGAGCGCCCAGGCGAGGAAGGCCGCGAGCGCGAGCGCCGGCGGCGAGGCGGCAAGACGGCGCAGGCGCGCGGCAAGCGCGCGCCCATCGCCGGCCGCGACCGCCGCCGCGGCAAGCGAAGCGCCCGCGAGCGCGAGCATGAGCGGGGAAGAGCGGTTGGCGAGCCACATCGCCAGCGGCATCAGCACCATCAGCGCCGCGCCGGTTCCCGTCAGCAGCCGCGGCAGGCCGGCGCGGTCCGGCACGGTTTCGGGACGATCGGCGAGGCGTGGCGGGCTCATGGCCTGCGCTTACGCGATCGCGCAGGCTGCGGCCAGTGGCAGGCGCGCAGGATCGGTCGAGTCGTAGAACAAAAGGCATAGATGACGCTGAGAAATCGGCCACCGCCGAAAATTCTTGACTTCCGATTATGCAATGGGGCGCAATTGACGTTTGACGCGGCAAGGTGCCACAGGCTCACCGCCCCAAAAAACCCGTGGGCCAAGGCCGCAATCGGAGGAAATTCATGCTGACATCCATCCTGAAGCGCACCGCCCTGACGGCGGTGGCCATCGCCGCCCTCTCGACGGCGGCGCTGGCCCAGCTTCCCGAACTCAAGATCATGGCGCCCGCCGCGCCCGGCGGCGGCTGGGACGGCACGGCCCGCTCGATGCAGCAGGCGCTCACCGCCGCCGGCATCGTCAAGAGCGTGCAGGTCAACAACGTGACCGGCGCCGGCGGCACGATCGGGCTCTCCCAGCTCATCGGCGCCAAGGGCGACGGCCACCAGCTGATGGTCAACGGCTTCGTCATGGTCGGCGCCATCCTGCTCAACAAGTCGCCGGTCAACCTGACCCAGGTCACGCCGATCGCGCGCCTCACCGCCGAGGCCGAGGTCATCGTCGTGCCGGCGGAATCGCCGCTGAAGACCGCCAAGGACCTGGCCGCGGCCCTCAAGGCCGACCCGGCCAAGGTGACCTGGGCCGGCGGCTCGGCCGGCGGCACCGACCACATCCTCGCCGCGCTGTTCGCCCAGGCCGTCGGCGCCGACGCCCGGAAGATCAACTACATCCCGTTCTCGGGCGGCGGCGAGGCGCTGGCGGCGATGCTCGGCGGGCGCGTCACGGCCGGCGTCTCCGGCTATGGCGAGTTCGAGGGCCAGATCAAGGCCGGCAAGCTCAGGGTGCTCGCCGTCTCCTCGTCGAAGCGCCTCGAGAACGCGCCGGACGCGCCGACGCTGAAGGAGCAGGGCATCGATCTCGAGCTCCTGAACTGGCGCTCCGTCGTCGCCCCTCCCGGCCTGACGCCTGAGCAGACCAAGGCGCTGGTCGGCACGATGGAGCAGATGGTCAAGTCGAAGGAATGGCAGGAGATCCTCAAGGCCCGCGGCTGGGACGATTCCTTCCTCGCCGGCGACGCCTTCAGCGCCTTCCTCAAGGACGAGATCGCCCGCGTCTCGAAGGTCATGACCGAAGTCGGCCTGGTGAAGTAGGCCGGGCAGGACCGCAAGACACCGAGGGGCCGGGAAACCGGCCCCTTTTTTCCCCGCCGAGAACGCCGCAAGAGCGCCGGCCCCATGCTGGAAACGCCATGACCAACGATACGCATACGCAAGGCGCCAACAAGCCGGCCCTGGTGGTGGGCGTCCTCCTGCTGATCACCGCCGCCCTCGTCGGCTACGACGCCTCGACGCAGACCATCACCTCGAATTACGGCGTAGGCCCCACCGCCATGCCCTATGTCGTGGCGGCAGGCCTCGTCATCCTCGGCCTCGCGCATTTCTTCGTCGCCTTCCGCGAAGGGCTGCCCGAGCCCGAGGCGGCCGACACCGCGGCGCTCGCCTGGATCGCCGGCGGGCTTGCCTTCCTGATCGCCTGCATCGCGCTCGGCGGCGGCTTCACCATCGCGATTGCGGTGGTCTTCGCCTGCACCGCCCGCGGCATGGGCCGGCAGGCGCTGCTGGTCGACCTCGCGATCGGCTTCGTGCTGGGCCTCGCGATCTTCCTCGTCTTCGCCAAGGTCCTGACGCTGATCCTGCCGGCGGGACCGCTCGAGCAACTGTTCCTCTGAAGGAGAGCCGACCATGGATACCCTGCTCTCCCTCTTCCACGGCTTCAGCGTCGCGCTCGAACCGTCGAAGCTCTTGTTCTGCCTGATCGGCGTCTTCCTCGGCACCGCCGTCGGCGTGCTGCCCGGCATCGGCCCGGCGCTGACCGTCGCGCTGCTGCTGCCCGTCACCTTCAAGCTCGATCCGGCAGGCTCGCTCATCATGTTCGCCGGCATCTACTACGGCGGCATGTATGGCGGCTCGACCACCGCGATCCTGCTCAACGCGCCCGGCGAAAGCGCCTCGATGGCGACCGCGCTCGAGGGCAACAAGATGGCCAAGGCCGGGCGCGGCGGGCCGGCGCTCGCGACCGCGGCGATCGGCTCCTTCGTCGCCGGGCTGATCGCGACGATCGGGCTCGCCTTCCTCGCGCCCTGGCTGGTCGAGGTCGCGGTGAAGTTCGGCCCCTGGGATTATTTCGCGCTGATGATCGTCGCCTTCGTCACGGTTTCGGCGACCTTCGGCGACTCGCCGCTGCGCGGCCTCACCAGCCTGTTCATCGGCATCACGCTCGGGCTGATCGGCATCGACAAGCTGACGGGACAGTCGCGGCTGACCTTCGGCGTGCCGGACCTGCTCAACGGCGTCGAGGTGACGACGCTGGCGGTCGGCCTGTTCGCCGTGGGCGAGGCCTTCTACGTCGCCTCCAAGCGCTTCCGCGATCCCGAGGAGATCATCCCGATCAAGGGCTCGCTGTGGATGACCGCGCAGGACTGGAAGCGCTCCTGGGCGCCCTGGCTGCGCGGCACCGCCTTCGGCTTCCCGATCGGCGCGCTGCCGGCCGGCGGCGCCGAGGTTCCGACCTTCCTGAGCTATTCGACCGAGCGCAAGCTCTGCAAATATCCCGACGAGTTCGGCAAGGGCGCGATCGAGGGCGTCGCCGGGCCGGAAGCGGCCAACAACGCGTCGGCCGCCGGCACGCTGGTGCCGCTGCTGACCCTCGGCCTGCCGACCTCGGCGACGGCGGCGATCATGCTCGCCGGCTTCCAGCAATACGGGCTCAATCCCGGCCCGCTGCTGTTCGCCGAGAAGCCGGACCTGGTCTGGGGCCTGATCGCCTCGCTGTTCATCGCCAACGTCATGCTGGTGATCCTGAACCTGCCGCTGATCGGGCTCTGGGTCCGGCTGCTGGCGATCCCGCAGCCCTGGCTCTATGCCGGCATCCTGGTCTTCGCCACGATGGGCACGCTCGCGGTCAACTCTTCGCCGGTCGAGCTCGGCATGCTCTTCGCCTTCGGCTTCCTCGGCTATCTGATGCGCCGCTACGACTATCCGGTGGCGCCGATGGTGGTCGGGCTGATCCTGGGGCCGATGGCGGAGGCGCAATTGCGCCGCGCCCTGCAGATCAGCCTCGGCGACCCGATGATCCTGCTGGAGAACCCGATCTCGGCGACGCTGCTCGGCATCGCCTTCCTGGCGCTGGTCGCGCCCTTCCTGATGAAGGGGCTCAACCGCTTCCAGGCCTCGGAGGACTGAGCGGGCCACGCCGCCACCTTCACGAAAAAGGGCCGGCGCATCCGCGCCGGCCCTTTTTATCCCCGAGCGCCGAAGGCGCCCGTCAGCTTTCAGAACGTATGGCCGCGCTTGCGCATCTCCTGCGAGAAGCGATCGAACAGGTACTGGCTGGTCTGCAGGCTCCAGGGCTGCAGCTCCTTGAAGATCTCGTCCATCGCCTGCGGCCGCAGGGTGTTGTAGCGCTGGCCGACCGGGGACCTGAAGAAGCCGGCGACCTCCTTCAGATCGGGCTCGGTCATCTTGCTGGCGAAGATGGCGGTCGCGGTCCTCGCCATCTCGTCGGCGCGCTTGTCGGCTTCCGGCTTCAGCTCGGCGATGACGGCCTCCATGTCTTTCTTCATCTCCGGACGCGTCGCGACGAGATCCTGGGCGCTCCGCTCGAACTCGTTGTAGATGTTGGTGATGCTCTGCGAGACGCCGGTGAGGTCCATCACCTCGCGCGCCGCCTGGAGATGGCTTTGGGTCAGCGTCGGCGCCTGGGCGAAGGCGGGAGCTGCGCACAGGAGCGCCAGACCGACGGCGGCCCTGACGAGAGAACGACGGATCATGCCTTGAAACCCCTTCATCGTCGGCGCATCGCCGGAGAGCACGATTGCACCCCCGGCAGCGATGCTCCGGTCATTACGCGCGTTCCTTAGAGCATCGGACCGGAAAGTGGAATCCACTTTTCGGAACAATCCGATGCCGGAACAAGGAGCTAGATCGCACAGAACGGCATCATCCGATCCGGCCGAGCAGCTTCAGCCCGTCGGCGCCGGCCAGGATCGCGCCCGAGGCGAGCCCGATGAACAGGCCGTGCTCGACGACGCCGGGCACCCCGTTCAGCGCCTGCGCCAACGCTTCGGGCCGCTCGATTGCGCCGAGATGCGCATCGAGCAGGTAATGGCCGCCATCGGTGACGAGGATCGCACCGTCCGGGCGCCGGCGCAGCACGAGCTCGCCCGCCGCGCCCGCGGCGGCAATGGCCTCGACCACGGCCCGGCGCGTCACTTCAAGCCCGAAGGGCACGACCTCGATCGGCAGCGGGAAACGGCCGAGCGTCTTCACCAGCTTGCCGTCATCGGCGATCACCACCATCCGGGCCGAGGCCGAGGCGACGATCTTCTCGCGCAGCAGCGCCGCGCCGCCGCCCTTGATCAGGCGCAGCTGCGGATCGATCTCGTCGGCGCCGTCGACGGTGAGGTCGAGCTCGGGCGTCTCGTCGAGCGTCGACAGCGGGATGCCGAGCGCGACCGCCTGGGCCTGCGTCGCCTCGGAGGTCGCGACGCAGAGGATCTCGAAGCCCTCGGCGACGCGCAGGCCGAGCAGATCGACGAAATGCTTCGCCGTGGAGCCGGTGCCGAGCCCGAGGCGCATGCCCGGCCGGACGAGCTCCAGCGCGCGCGCGGCAGCCTGTTTCTTCAGATCGTCGGCAGTCATGGCTCCGTCCGGCTCCGCTTGAGGAAGACAGCCACCGTCCTCGCGGGGGCGACGGCGCTCTCCTGCCCCGGCGGAGCGCTCAAGTCCAGCGCGCGGGCGGAGCGCGGCGTCATTTCGCCTGGGGCGTGCACACCGTCTTGTCGTCGAAGACGTAGCAGACGCTCGCCTCGCCGGTGCGCAGATTGACGCGGAAGATGCCGCCCTCCTTCTCATGGCGCGACGGCATCAGCCCGTATTCGCCGGGCGGCTGGGGGCCCGCCCCCTCGCCCGCGGGGAAGCAGATCGTCTGGCCGACGCCGCCTTCCTTGAGCTGGAACTGGCAGGCGCCGACCTCGCCCGTCGCCTTGTCGATCCGATAGACGCGGTTGAGATCGGTATGCGGCGCGGGCGCGAACTCGAAAGAGCCGGCCAGCGCCGGCGCAGCGCCTGGCAGCGCGAGCCCCGCCGCCAGCATGGCGACCGCGATCGACGCCCCTCTTCCCGTGATCTTCGACATGATGGCCTTCCCTGCCGCCGGTCGCACGACGAATCGGGCTTCAGGATACCATCCCGCGCGGCAAATTTGGGGAGGCGGCGTCACGGGGCTTGCCAGCCCGGCCGCGAGGACCTTTAACCGGGGCTCCCGACCGCATCGCGCCCTCGAAAGTCCCGATCATGAGCCTGCCTCCCATCGTCGTCTTCGATCTCGACGGAACGCTCGCCGAGACGGCGCCGGACATTATGCGGGTCCTCAACGTGATCCTCGAGCGCGAGGGCCTGCCGGCGCTGCCGCTGGCGCGGGCGCGCGAACTCGTCGGCGCAGGCGCCCGGGCCCTGATCGAGCGCGGCTTCAAGGTCTCGGGCCGGCCGCTCGAGCCTGCGACGCTGGAGCGGCTCTTCGCCGATTTCCTGACGATCTACGCCACGGACACGGCGGCGAACAGCCATCTCTTCGACGGCGTCGCCGGCGCGCTCGATCTGCTCGCGGGCGAAGGCTATGCGCTGGCGGTCTGCACCAACAAGCCGATCCTGCACACGCGGCTGATCCTCGACCATTTCGGCATCGCCGGCCGCTTCGCGGCGGTGGCCGGGCGCGACACATTCCCCTTCTTCAAGCCCGATCCGCGCCATCTCACCCTGACGATCGAGGCGGCGAAGGCCGATCCGGCGCGGGCCGTGATGATCGGCGATTCCCGCACCGACATCGCGACCGCCCGCGCCGCCGGCATCCCCTCGATCTGCGTGCCCTTCGGCTATACCGACGTGCCGATCGAAACGCTGGCGCCGGATTTCGTCATCCAGCATTTCGACGAGCTTCCCGGCGCGGTCGGCCGGGCGCTGAACTCTGCGGCGCGCGCGTCCTTGACGGCATGAGGCGCGCCGACTAGGAGAGGCCCGTTCGGGCGGCTAGCTCAGCGGTAGAGCACTCCCTTCACACGGGAGGGGTCACAGGTTCGATCCCTGTGCCGCCCACCATCGACACGACGTTCGCGGGGAACCGACCACCCGTCCGCGCAGGGCAGGATGCTAGGCACGAAGCACGCCGAGCAGCCGGTAAGCCGCCTCGGCATCCTCATCGAACACCGCGACGAGATGCGCCGGATCGGCCGGGCCGCCGATCCTGACGCGTGACTGAGCCCTCACGGCCGCTGCCATGTCGGCGCCCCATTCGGGCTCCACCAGCGCAGACTGCGCGGCTGCCGCGAAACCTTCCGAGACCAGCCCCGAGGCCACTGCGTAGCGGTTGCCCGCCTCATCCCGCCAGCCGGCCTCGCCATAGGTCTTTCCATCCGCCTCGCTGTAGCCGAGCACGCGGGCGAGCGCGTTGGCGTCGCCGATCAGCGCCTCAGGACAGGCGATCGTCACGCGGATCATGGGAACCTCCCCTGCCAATAGGCCCTGAGCGACGCCTCGTCCCCGGCCGGGAGCGAGCCCTGCACATAGAGCACGTCGCAGAGCCGGGTCGCCCGCAGGACGTTCTCGGTCGCCGCGATCGCGATGCCGCGCTCGACGGTGATCGCGCCGAGGTTGTCGACCCAGGCGCGGCTGTAGGTGCCGGCCGGCAGCGCCACGTCCAGCGTGTCGTTGCCGTCGTCGTAGAGGTGGTAGCGTCCGCCGGCCAGCGTCAGCGTCGGGCGGGAGAGCGCGGTCGCCTGGATCGCATGACGGCCGGCGATCTGGCGGACGCTGACGGCGTGGACCGTGAAGTCGACCGGCGTCGCGTCATACCCGTAGAAGCCGAAGCCGAAACCCGTGCCGGCGGTGCGGTTGCCGAAGCGGGCGACGTATTCGACCGGCGAGCCGGTGAGCGTGAACGAATGCAGCACATCGGTGCCCCCCGCTCCGGTGAGGCCGACCGTCCGGCCTAGACCGGAACCGCTGAGCGTCGCGCGAACCTCGATGGCCGCTCCGAGGGGCCATGAGACACCGGAGTTGATCACGAGATTGTTGCGATCGATCAGGTTCTCGAAATGCAGGGTCGAGGCGGTCCGCGCCGCATTCCCGGAGACGTTGGCGAAAACCCATCCGGCCGCCGTCAGGCTCGCCGGGGCGAGATTGGCGCCGAGCGTCGCGCCCTGCGAGATGTCGAGGGCGAGACCGACCGTCTGGCCGGCGGCGGAGGCGGCCGTGCCGGTCTGGCTCTGGAACAGCCGGCCCCGCGCCGGATCGAACCCGCCGGCCCAGAAGCCGGGAGAGCCGCCGGCGAACAGGAGGGCCGGCGACCAGGCGGAGCCGAGGGCCGAAAGCTGCGGTATCGACAGGCTGAAACCATGCATGCCGGCCTCACGAGATCAGCGCGACGATGCCGGTCGCCGTCGTGCCGGTGGCCATGATCTTCCTGGCGCGGATCGGCAGGAGCTGGCCGGGAATCACCGTCAGCGCGACCGGCGAAGCATCCTCCAGCGCGACGACGGCGATCGTGCCGGCCACGCCGGCCACGATGCCGTTCGTGACGTATTCAAGCTCGTCGCTATCGTGAGGCGTCACGGCGCGCAGCATGACGGCCGGACCGATCGCCGACATGGCATTGTTCGCATAGCGGTTTTTCGCGGGCATGGGACTTCCCTTGCGTTCCGCCCGCCGGTGAGGCGGGGCATGGATGGCTGCCCGATAATGTCCTTGATTCATTTCATGGGGATAAATTCCTATAACCTGCCTGTACCTCAGCGCAGCACGTTCGCCGCGCCGTCTGCCCCGGGCGCGCCGCCGCTGGCGATCGCGACGAGCTCCGCGCTGAAACGGGCCGCGACCGGCAGCCGGAAATGCAGCGGATCCCAGTAGTTGGCGTCCTGCGTCGTGATCGGCGAGGCATGCGCGTAATCGACGAGCGTCGCGCCGTGGCGGCGGGCGAGCGCCGCGATCTCGGCCTTGCAGCGGGCGTAACGCTGCCAGCCGGGCGAGCCTTCGCGCGGATAGGCCGCGAGGTGAGCGGGCGGCAGCACCAGCATCACCTGCGTCTCCTTCGGGAAGGCCATGATGCTCTCCTCCAGCCAGGACAGCGCCGGAAAGCGCCAGCGGGCGCTCTCGGCCGGCGCGACGGAAGCCGGCGGCGAGAGCGGCGCAAGGTCGGCGACCCTGCCGCCCAGGCTGGCATAGATATGGGCCTGTGCCCGGATGAGATCGTAGCTCGCCTCGGGCGGGGTGAAGACCTCGTAGCCGTCGCCGCGGATGCGCGCGGGCGACCAGCCGAGCCGATGGGCCAGGAGGCGGCCGGCGATCTCGAGATTGGTCAGGTTGAGGAGCTTCGGCCAGTCGCTCCAGGCGACCTCGCGCGAGAACCAGGCCGGCACCGGCCGCGGCGTCAGGCGCCTGCCCTCGTCGGTCGCGTCGGCCTCGCACCAGGTCGTGTCGATGCCCCAGATCAGCCGCCGCGGCACCCGGACATGCGCGCGGAAGAGCCGCGCCATCTCCATCTGCTCCCAGGGCGTGGCCGCATTCATGGCGAGGTTGACGAAGCGGGCATCGAGCCCGCGCGACAGGGCCTGCGGGTCGACGAGACGCATCGTCGAGGTGCCGATCACCGCCGCGTCGAAGCGCCCGGAGCGGACGAGCTGCGGATACATGAAGCGCTGGTTGATATCCATGATCGGCCGCGCCGCGTCGCCGGCATGGACCCGCATGCCGAAGGGATCGAGCGCGGCAACGAAGGCGAAGACGAGCCCCGCCGCGGCCAGCGCCGCCAGCAGGAACCATCGCGACCAGGCTATCCAGGCTTTCGCCATTCCGGCTTTCCGCTCCGTCTGATGCGGCGTCCTTCTAGAGCATGCACGGCCCGCTTGAACACCCGTCTCGCGACTGGCTGCGGCGCGCCGGACATGCGAGAAGCCGGCGATGCCCGCCGACCTTCGCCGCCCGATCGGACGTCTCGCCGCGCTTGTCCTCGCGGCGGTGCTCGCGCTCGCGCCCGCATCGGCCGAGGAGGCCACCCCACCCTCCTCCGGCATCCAGGACGCGCTGTGCCGGCTGATCGACGACGCGGCCAGGGCGCAAGGCCTGCCCGCCGCCTTCCTGACCCGGCTGATCTTCCAGGAATCGAGCTTCCGGCCCGGCGTCACCAGCCCGGCCGGCGCGCAGGGGCTCGCCCAGTTCATGCCCGGCACGGCGCGCGAGCGCGGGCTCGTCGACCCGTTCGACCCGGAACAGGCCGTGCCGAAGGCAGCGCATTTCCTGGCTGAGCTGCGGGTGCGCTTCGGCAATTGGGGGCTCGCCGCGGCGGCCTACAATGGCGGGCCGAATCGCGTCGCCGCCTGGCTTCAGGCCCGCAAGGCCGGTGAGACGCGCTTCCTGCCGGCCGAAACCGAGAACTACGTCCTCGCCGTCACCGGCCGCACGGCCGAGGACTGGGCGCAGGCCGCCGCCGAGCCGGGCAACGGCGACGGGCGCTCGCCGCCGGCGACGCTGGACGGCGATGCGCAAGGGGCTTGCGCGCCGACGCTCGCCGCGATCCGCCAGTCCCGCCCCGCCCTTCCGGCGATCGCGGAAGCGCCCTTCGCGCCCTGGGGCGTGCAGCTTTCCGGCAATTTCTCGAAGGCGCGGGCGCTCGCCGCCTTCCAGCGGGCGGCGGGCCGCCACCGCACGATCATCGGCGCGCTGCCGCCGATGGTTATCGGGACACGCCTGCGCAGCCGCGGCACCCGCGCCTTCTACCGGGTGCGCCTGCCTGCCGCGACGCGCGCCGAGGCGAGCGCGCTGTGCCGGCGCATCCAGGCCGATCGCGGCGCCTGCGTCGTGCTGAGAAGCTGAGGCCGGGCGGGCGATGTTGCAGGCGCGCAACGGCATGCGGCAAAGCTGACATGCTCCCGGCGATGTGATCGCGGCCTGATTGCACGGCCCCGGCGAAGCTGACAGGACGTTGAGGAGACGTTGACTTTTCCCATGTCAACTTCGCGATCCAGCCGCCCCGTCCGCCCGAGGTTTCCTCCGATGTCCCGCTTCCTCCGCCCGGCCCTGCTCGCCGGTCTTGGCCTCTTCGCACTCGGCTCCGCCGCCCGCGCCGAAATCGATCCGCTGACCCGCCAGCCGCTGATCCAGTACGTCGATCCCGCCAAGGCGCAGGCCACCGCCATCCCGCGCGAGATCGTCGACTACACGACCCAGCACAAGCCCGGCACGATCGTGATCGATTCGGCGGCGCGGCGCCTCTATTTCGTGATGCCCGACGGCAAGGCGATGCGCTACGGCGTCGGCGTCGGCCGCCCCGGCTTCGACTGGGCCGGGACCCAGATCGTCTCGCGCAAGCAGGAATGGCCGACCTGGACCCCGCCGGCGCAGATGCTGAAGCGCCGCCCCGACCTGCCGCGCTTCATGCCCGGCGGCCCCGACAATCCGATGGGCGCGCGCGCGCTCTATCTCGGCTCGACGCTCTACCGCATCCACGGCTCGAACGAGCCGGAGACGATCGGCCAGGCGGTATCCTCCGGCTGCATCCGCATGCTGAACGAGGACGTGATCGACCTCTACGACCGCGCCAAGGTCGGCACCCGCGTCGTCGTGGCGCGCTGAAGAACACGCAAGCGTTGGATCGAGGCCGGCGGCGACGCCGGCCTTTTTCGTCGGGTTACCGCCGCCGCTCGCGCGACAGGCCCTTCTCGGCGAGCGCCGCGACATAAGCCCGCATCTTCTCCTCAGCCTGCTCGCCGAGCTCGCGCAGATAATCCCAGGCGTAGATGCCGGTCTCGTGCATGTCGTCGAAGCCGAGCCTGACGGCATAGTTGCCGACCGGCTCGACCCGCAGGATCTCAACCCCGGCCTTGCCGGGCACGACGGTCTTCTGGCTGGGATGGTGCCCCTGCACCTCGGCCGAGGGGCTCTCGACCCGCAAAAGCTCGGCCGGCAGCGCGAAGGCGGCCCCGTCGTCGAAGGCGACATGCAGGGTCCGGCGGTCCTTGGAGAGGCGCAGTTCGGTCGGCCAGGACGACATGGTCGGTCTTTGTCCTTTCGCAAGGCTGCAGGCTGCCGGCGCTTGACCTTCGCCGGCTGAGTGCCAATGTCATGCTATAGCAAGTCGAAGGCGCGCCCGCATCCTGCGCGGAGCGGCCGCTTCGGTTGCGGGAACGTGAGGCAGACGTGCTGCTCGACGACATGAAGCCGCTGACGCGGCCGCCGCTGGTCGACCCGTTCGGCCGCACCATCTCCTATCTGCGCATCTCGGTGACGGATCGCTGCGATTTCCGCTGCGTCTACTGCATGTCCGAGGACATGACGTTCCTGCCGCGCAAGGACCTGCTGACGCTCGAGGAGCTCGACCGGATCGCCAGCGCCTTCGTCGCGCGCGGCACGAAGAAGCTCAGGCTGACCGGCGGCGAGCCCCTGGTGCGCCGCGACATCATGAGCCTGTTCCGCTCGCTCTCGCGCCATCTCACCTCCGGCGCGCTGGAGGAGCTGACGCTGACCACCAACGGCTCGCTGCTCTCCCGCCATGCCCAGGAGCTTGCCGGCTACGGCGTGCGCCGCGTCAACGTCTCGCTCGACACGCTCGACCCCGACAAGTTCCGCGCCATCACCCGCCGGGGCGACCTTGCCGTCGTGCTCGCCGGCATCGCGGCGGCACGCAAGGCCGGCATCCGGGTCAAGATCAACGCGGTCGCGCTGAAGGGCGTCAACGACGACGAGATCGAGCATCTGATGCTGTGGGCCCACGGGCTTAACATGGACCTGACCCTGATCGAGGTCATGCCGATGGGCGAGATCGAGGCCGGCCGCGTCGACCAGTACCTGCCGCTCTCGGTGGTGCGCGGGCGGCTGATGGACAGATATACCCTGGTCGACGATCCCTACCGCACCGGCGGGCCGGCGCGCTATGTCCGCGTCAAGGAGACCGGCGGGCTCGTCGGCTTCATCACGCCGCTGACGCATAATTTCTGCGAGAGCTGCAACCGCGTGCGGCTGACCTGCACCGGCACGCTCTATATGTGCCTCGGCCAGGAGGACGCCGCCGATCTGCGCGCGCCGGTGCGCGCCTCGCCGGACGACGCCCTGCTGCTGCGCGCCATGGACGAGGCGATCGCCCGCAAGCCGAAGGGCCACGACTTCATCATCGACCGCCGCCATCAGCGCCCGGCGGTCGGCCGGCACATGAGCGTCACCGGCGGGTGAGACCGGCAAGGCGCGGGGAGCGGCGCGGCTTGACCACTCCCCCGAAAGCGCTACCGTCACCGTCATGGCGGGTCGGTTGCGTCGGATGGCTCAGGTAGCGGCGGCCCGGTTGCGGGCGACCGGCGCGGCATGCCTCGACATCCTGCGGCAGACCCATGCGGCCCGGCTCGCCATCATGGCGGCGCGGCTGCGGCGCCCGCTCCCCCTCCTCGCCATGCTGATGCTCGCGGCCCTGCTGCTTTGCCTGTTTCTCGGCTGGTCGTCGGCGCGCGGCGTCTTCCGCGCGCTCTCGCCGGCCGGGATCGGGGCCGGCGTCGCCGCCGCCGCGGTCGGGCTTCTCGTGCTCGAACTCTGCGCCGCCTTCGCCGTCACGCTGATGAGGGCGGGCCTGCAACTCGCCTGCGACACCGGGCGCCACCGCATCCGCGCCCTGCTGGTGATCGCGAGCGGGCTCGGGCTCGTGGCGACGGCCCGGCAGCTCACGGCGGAGGGGCCGGCATTCCTCTCCGGCGCGCTCCTGCCGATCCTCGGCCTTTGCGCGCTGATTTCCCTGACGATCTGGTTCGAGCGCGCCTATCGGCGCCCGGCCTATCCCGGCTTCCGCGATTTTTGGGCCGATGTCGTCACGGCCCGCCACATCCTGATGCGAGCCGCCCATGGCGAATGACGACGGCCAGGCCTCCTGGGCCTCCCCTCCCAGCGCCCATCATCTGGCCGAAGCGGTGCGGGCCGGGCATCACGGCGCCGGTGACGCCCTCGAGAACCAGCCCGCCGCCGATGCGACGATGCTCTCGCAGACCGAGCAGACCCTGATCGCCCGGGCGCGCGAGCATGCCACGGCGATCCGGCAGGAGGCGGCGGCAAGCCTCAACGCGGTCCAGGCCGAGATCGCGGGCCGGCGCGCGCTGTTCACGCAGCAGCGCTTCGAGGACGGGGTGCGCGGCATCGAGGCGGCGATGCGCGGGATGCTGAGCAAGCATGGCGGCGAGCTGGAGCAGCGCGTCTACGACGCGCTCAGGGCCAGGCGCGAATACGCCTTCTTCAACTACGAGAACAAGCTGAGCGCCGATCCCAGCCCCGACAAATGGCAGTTCATCCTGTTCTTCCTCGTCGTGCCGCTGGTGATCGAGAGCCTGCTCAACGGCAATTTCTTCGCCGAGGCGAGCGATTTCGGCCTGATCGGCGGGGCTGCGACCGCCGTCATCATCTCGGCGCTCAACATCGCGCTCGGCTTTTGCATGGGGGTCGGCCCGGCGCGCTACTGCCAGCATGTGAAGGGCTCGCATCTGTTCTGGGCGCTGCCGGCCTATGCCGGGATGATCGCGCTGATCGTGCTGTTCAACCTCGCCGTCGGGCATTATCGCGAGATGCTGATCGCCAACCCGGACGCACGCTCCTTCCAGGTGATGCCGCGCCTGATGGAGAACCCCCTGGCGATCTACGACATCAAGTCGGTCGCGCTCGTCATCATCGGCTGCCTCGTCGCCTTCGTCGCGGCGACGAAGGGCTATTCCGCCTTCGGCACCTATCCGGGCCAGGCATCGGCCTATAAGCGCTGGCGCCAGCGCTGGAGCGCGGTCGAGGAGGAGCGCCGCCGGCTCGACGCCACGCTCCTGCCGGAGCTCGAGGCGGTCCGCGGCCGCAGCGACGGCTTCCGCGAGGACTGCCACGACGAGCTTCGCAGGCTGCAGGGCGTGAAGGCCGCCGCCGAGACGGCGCGCGATCTTTATCTCTCCCGGCTCGGGCAACTGCGCGCCGCCAAGGACGCGGCGATGATGCAGTATCGCGAGGCGAACCTCAGGGTGCGCACCGACCTGCCCCCGGCCTATTTCACGCAATCGCTCAACCTGGCGGAGATCGACCAGCCGGCAGAGCTGCCGGAATACGTCGCCGTCCGGCGCCTGATCGAGGATTTCGAGCAGCAGCTCACCAGCATGCCGGCCCTGATCGAGGCCAAGCTCAAGGAACGGCTGACGCTGCTGCGCGGCGTCGATCTCGCAGGCCGGATCGAGCAGGTGAAGCTCACGGCGGCGCAGGCCGGCCGCGAGGCGTTCGAGCGGGACGAGGCGGCCCGCAAACAGGCGGCGGAGGATTTCGCCGCGACGAGACGCTGAGGGTCGGCGGATGAAGACCGAGAACTGGGCGATCGTCGCCTCCGTGCTCGCCGGGCTCAGCCTCGCCGGCTTCTTCGCGGCGCCCTCGCTCATCGGCGGCCCGCCGCGCGACCAGGAAACGCTGTGCCCGAAGACGGGACCCGTCGGGCACACACTTATCCTCGTCGACAAGAGCGACCCGTGGAGCCAGGTGCAGGCGGGGCGGCTGAGGGCGCTGGTCAAGCAGATCGGCGAGACGCTGCCGGCCGACCGGATGCTGTCGATCTATGTCTTCAACGACGTGTTCGAGCCCGGCTTTCCCGCCCTGATCTCGCTGTGCAATCCCGGCCGGACGGTGAGCGAGCTGATCGGCAATCCGCGGCGCGAATATGTCAGATGGGTCGAGAAGTTCGGCCGCCCGCTCGACGAGGCGCTGACGGTGCTGACCCAGCCGGGCAAGGGCAACCAGTCGCCGATCCTGGAGGCGGTCGGCGATGTCGTCTCGCGCCGCGAGAACCGCGTCGCGACCGGGGAGCGCAGGCTCCTGCTTGTTTCCGACATGCTCCAGAACTCGGGCCAGTTCACCGTCTTCGGCAATGCGGCCGGCGCCCGCGATCCGGAGCGGCTGCGGCGGCTCGTCGACAAGGTCTGGCGGGAGGCGGGCGCCGGCGCCTGGACGCTCGGCATCCATCAGGTCCAGGGCGTCTACGAGCCCGCCCGGCTCGAACAGGCCGCCGCGCTCTGGAAGGACGCTTTCCGGAAGCTCGACATCGCGGTGGACTGGGACAGGCTGTAACGACGCAAGCCGCTCCCTCACGGGCCCACACCGCCGCACGGCCTCCCTGCCCGGGATGCATTGGACCCGCGCCGCCGGCCCCTGTATGGCTGCCTTGCGTGCGATGCCCCGCAGCCGCCGCCGGCCCGAAGCCTTCCGAACAGGATCCGACCCCTTGGCCAGCGCAGCCGAAAACCGCCGCGGCATCCTCTTCATGCTCCTGGCCATGTCGTTCTACATCGTCAACGACGCGTTCATGAAGCTCGCGCGCGAGGTCTATCCGGCCGGGCAGGCGATCACGCTCAGGACGGGCTTCGCCGTCGTGATCGGCATCGCGCTCGTCTTCGCCGCGCGCCAGGGTGACCGGCTCAGCGCCGCGCTCAACCCCCGCGTGCTGCTGCGCGGCCTCCTCGAAGCCCTGAGCGCGCTGGCCTTCGGCTGGACGCTCGGGCTGATGCCGCTCGCCAACCTCACCGCGATCAACATGGCCTCGCCGCTGCTGATCGTCGCGCTGGCGGTGCTGCTGCGGATCGAGCGCGTCGGCTGGCGGCGGGTGCTGGCGCTCACCGTCGGCTTCATCGGGGTGCTGTTCGTGGTGCGCCCCGGGGCCGAAGCCTTCAACGCGGCCTCCATCGTCGCCGTGTTCTGCGCCTTTCTCACCGCCGCCAGGGACCTGTCGACCCGCTTCATCAGCAACGACATTCCCTCGACCGTGGTGTCGCTGACCACCACCGTGCTGACCGGCATCGTCGCCATCGCCTTCGGCCTCACCGAGGAATGGCAGCCGATCTGGCGGCTGGAGAGCGTCTATGTCGCCTGTGCCGCCGTGCTGGTCGTGATCGGCACCTTCTTCATCATCGGCGCCTTCCGCCGCACCGATATCAGCGTGGTTTCGCTCTATCGCTATTCGATCATCGTCTTCGCGACGCTGCTGGGCTACCTGGTCTGGGGCGACGTGCCGGATCTCTTCACCACCATCGGCGTCGCGCTCATCGTCGGCAGCGGCCTCTACACCATGCACCGGCAGCGCGTGCGGCCCGATTCCAACCTGAAGCTCTCCCGCAAGCCGGCGCCATGACGCCGGCCGCGGGCGAAGGCCGTCTCAACCTTCGAGGAGAGCGATCAGGCTCGACGTATCCCAGCGGTTGCCACCCTTCTTCTGGACCTCGGCATAGAACTGGTCGACCAGGGCGGTGACCGGAAGCTGGGCGCCGTTGCGGCGCGCCTCGTCGAGGACGATGCCGAGATCCTTGCGCATCCAGCCGACGGCGAAGCCGAAATCGAACTTGCCCTGGTCCATGGTCCTGCCGCGGTTCTCCATCTGCCAGGAGCCGGCGGCGCCCTTGGAGATCACCTCCAGCATGGTCTCGACGTCGAGCCCGGCGCGCTTGGCGAAATGAATGCCCTCCGACAGGCCCTGCACGAGGCCTGCGATGCAGATCTGGTTGACCATCTTGGTGAGCTGGCCGGAGCCGGACGGCCCCATCAGCCGGCACATCCGCGAAAAGCTCGCGATCACCGGCTCGACCCTGGCATAGGCTTCCGGCTCGCCGCCGCACATCACGGTCAGCGCGCCATTCTCGGCGCCGGCCTGCCCGCCCGAGACGGGCGCGTCGACGAAGCCGAAGCCGCCCCGCTTCGCGACCTCGTGGAGCTCGCGCGCGACGGTGGCCGAATCCGTGGTGTGGTCGACGAAGACCGCGCCCTTCTCCATGCCGGAAAAGGCGCCGTTCGCGGCGATCGTCACCGCGCGCAGGTCGTCGTCGTTGCCGACGCAGGCGAAGACGATCTCCTGGCCCTTCGCGGCCTCGGCCGGCGTCGGCACCGAGCGGCCGCCATGCCGGGCGACCCAATCGCGCGCCTTCGCCGGGTTGCGGTTGTAGACGGTGACCTCATGCCCCTTGGCCTTGAGATGTCCCGCCATGGGAAATCCCATGACGCCCAGACCGATGAACGCGACCTTGGCCATGCTGCCCTCCGCTTGCCGTTTCGTGGCTCCGCCAGCGGGCTTAGAGCATCGGGCGGGACAGGGGAATCTCCTTTTCCGCACCGCGGCGAGGGGATAGATCATGCGCCACCCCGGCGAGGCGAGAGCGACGTGATACCCTGGAGCGTACTCGACAGCGCGGCGCTGCCCGACGGCAGCGGCGAGCTCAGACTGAAGCGGCGCGGCGGCGAGTTCTCGATCATGCTCGGCGCCAACGAGCTGATGAACAGCCGCCTCAGCGGCTCGGAGGAGGCGCTGGCGCGGCTTGCCTGCGAAAGGCTGGCCGGGCGGGCGCGGCCGCGCATGCTGATCGGCGGGCTGGGGATGGGCTTCACGCTCAGGGCCGCGCTCGCCGGCCTGCCGCCGGATGCGGAGCTGGAGGTGGCCGAGCTGATCCCGGCCGTCGCCGCCTGGGCGCGGGGGCCGATGGCAGCGGTCTTCGCCGGTTCTCTCGACGATCCGCGCCTGCGGCTCATCATCGCCGATGTCGCGGCGGTGATCGCAACCGGCAAGGGGCGCTACGACGCGATCCTGCTGGACGTCGACAACGGCCCGGAGGGGCTGACCGTCGCCGGCAACGACCGGCTCTACGGGCCGGCCGGGTTGCAGGCGGCCAAGGCCGGGCTGCGGCAAGGCGGCATCCTCGCCGTCTGGTCCTCGGGGCCGGACCACGGCTTCACCCGGCGGCTGCGCCAGGCGGGCTTTGCCGCCGAGACGATCACGGCGCGCGCCCGTCGCGGCGGCGGCGGGGCGCGGCACGTGATCTGGCTGGCGAGGCGGCCCTGACGGGGCCTCAATTGACCAGGCAGAAGCCCTCGCAGGGGGCGGACGCCACGGCCGTGGCGAAATCCGAGATCGCCTTTTGCGCCTCGGGCCGCAGGGACGGGCGCACGGCCTGAAGCGCGCCGACGAGCGCATTGCGGTCGGGCGGCGCGAGCGCGGCGGCGATGCCGGCCGCGTTCTCGGCGAAGGCCCCGGCGATGAGCAGGCGGTTGGCGTCGGTCAATCCCGGATCGCGCAGCGCCAGCGCCGAGCCGACCACGATCTCCTGAAGGCCGAGCCGCATCTCCCTGAGGCCCCGGGCCCGCTCCTCGGTCTTCTCGTCGTCCTTCAGCCTGAAGGAGAAATCATTGATCGCCGAAAGCGCGCCGCCGGCCGCCCTGAGCAGGAAGACGCGCGCGTGGCTCAGCTCGTCCTGGAATTCGACCGCGTTGGCCGCCTGATCCGGCTCCTTGCGGCCCGGCTCCGGCGAGAACAGCGCATAAACCTGCAGGATCTGCGTCTGCTTCTGGATGAACTCGAGCAGCAGCGCCAGATCCGGCGCGGCATAGGGCGGCGTGCCCAGGATCGCCGGCAGGTTCCAGACATCGGCCAGGACCTTGCCGTCGACGGGGTCGGACAGGCGCGGCAGGGTCGGCTTGCCGTCGTAGAGCCTGAGCAGCGACTGGACGGAGGCGAAGGCGGCGTCCAGATAGGCCTTGCCGTTGGCCGGCACCTCGGCCTCAGCCGCGGGGGCCAGCAGGAGGAGCCCGCCCATCGCGGCGGCCCGCGCGATCGATCGAATCCGAATCATGGTCTTCCTTTTCCGGCGGCGCGCTGGCGGCACCCGTGTTGCAGCGCGACTTCTACGACATCCGCGGCGGGGATGTCGCGCCCTTTTAAGCGCCCGCCGAACGGCCGCGCATGCCGCGCCCCGCCGGGGGCGGAAACGCCCGGTCCGAGGCCGGAACTTACCCGAAAGTCGCAGGAATCGGCGCTGAAATCCCTCGCGCTTCGCAAGCCCTTTCGCTACAACCCGATTTCGACCGCCGGGCGACAGAAGCCGTCATCAGAAACGCCTGCATCCGTCAGACAGCCGAGGAGAGCCTCCAGATGAAGCGCCGTCAGTTCATCCAGACCGCCGCGGCCGGTGCCGCCGCGACCGCCGTCGCCATGCCTGCCGTCGCCCAGTCGAATCCCGAGATCAAATGGCGCCTGGCGTCGAGCTTCCCGAAATCCCTCGACACGATCTTCGCCGGCGCCGAGATCATGGCCAAGATGGTCTCGGAGCTGACCGACGGCAAATTCCAGATCCAGGTCTTCGCCGGCGGCGAGATCGTCCCGGCGCTCCAGGCGCTGGACGCGGTCACCAACAACACCGTCGAGATGGCGCACACCGTCTCCTACTACTATGTCGGCAAGGACCCGACCTTCGCGATCGCGGCCTCGGTCCCCTTCGGCCTCAACGCACGCATGCAGAACGCCTGGCTGTTCCAGCACGGCGGCAACGAGCTGTTCAACGAATTCTACAAGAAATTCAACGCCTACGGCATTCCCTGCGGCAACACCGGCGCGCAGATGGGCGGCTGGTTCCGCAAGGAGATCAAGTCGGTCGCCGACCTCCAGGGCCTGAAGATGCGCATCGGCGGCATCGCCGGCTCCGTGCTCCAGAAGCTCGGGCTGGTGCCGCAGCAGCTCGGCGGCGGCGACATCTATCCGGCGCTCGAGAAAGGCACGATCGACGGCGCCGAATGGGTCGGCCCCTATGACGACGAGAAGCTCGGCTTCGCCAAGGTCGCGCCCTATTACTACTATCCGGGCTTCTGGGAGGGCGGGCCGACCGTCCACGCCTTCATCAACCTGGAGAAGTGGAATTCGCTGCCCAAGTCCTATCAGGCCGCGCTGACCGCCGCCTGCACCTATGCCAACACGCAGATGGCGGCGCGCTACGACGTGGTGAACCCGCCGGCGCTGAAGCGCCTCGTCGCGGCCGGCACGCAGCTTCGCCCCTTCCCGCAGGACATGATGGAAGCCTGCCTGAAGGCCGCCAACGAGCTCTATACCGAAATCTCGGCCAAGAACCCGGACTTCAAGAAGGCGATCGACACCATGGCCGCCTTCCGCTCGGAGCAGTATCTGTGGTGGCAGGTCGCCGAGCTCTCCTTCGACGTCTTCCAGGTCCGCACGCGCACCCGCTGAGCGGACGGCGCCACCACGCGAACCATCACAAGGCCCGGCGCGAGCCGGGCCTTTCCGTTGCGGCCGGCCTTGCCACAAACGCGCCTTGCTGGTTCGCTAGCTCATCGCGCGTCCTACCGGACGCGATAACGATGAGCTATCTTATCGCTAGAGCGTCGCTCACGGGTCCTTGCCATGCCGCGCACCGCGCTCGCCCTCATCCTGTCCGGCCTTGCGACCGCCGCCGCGGCGCAGTCGATCGGCGAGCCGCTGCCGCGGAAGGCGGCTGCGTACGAAACCCCGGCGAAGCCTGCCGCCAGATCCGGCCCCGCCGCCCGCCCCTGTCCCGAATACGGCGCCGGCTTCATGCGGGTCGAAGGCTCCTCGTTCTGCGTGCGGGCCGGCGGCGCAGTCCGCGCCGAATTCGGCAAGAGCTCGCGCAACGGCTATGGCAGCCGGGCCGACGGGCTGGTCTATCTCGAAAGCCGGGGCGAGACCGCCTTCGGGCCGGTCCGCTCGGTGATCGGGGTGCGGGGCAAGGTCGATCGCGGGCTCGATTCCGGCCCCTTCCGCCGCTGAACTCAGCGCAGCAGCCGCGCCACCTCCTGCCGCAGGACGGGCAGAAGCTCGGCCTCGAACCACGGATTGCGCTTGAGCCAGGCATTGTTGCGCCAGGACGGATGCGGCAGGGGCAGCACGCGCGGAAAGACCGGCCGGGCGAGGATCTCGCGCCAGTCCGCCACGGTCGCGGAGAGACTGCCCACGCCCTTGCCGCCCAGGTGCCAATCCTGGGCATAGCGCCCGATCGCCAGCACGAGCTCGATCCGGGGCAGGCTCGCGAAGACGCGCGCCCGCCAGGCCGGTGCGCATTCCCGCCGAGGCGGCCTGTCGCCGCCCTTGGCGTCGAGGCCGGGGAAGCAGAAGCCCATCGGCACGATCGCGACCTTTTCCGCATCGTAGAAGGCCGCCTCGTCGATGCCGAGCCAGCTGCGCAGGCGCACGCCCGACGGATCGTTGAACGGCCGGCCGCTGGCGTGGACGCGCGTTCCCGGCGCCTGCCCGGCGATGCACAGCCGCGCCGTCGCCGAAGCCTGGATGACCGGGCGCGGCTGATGCGGCAGCGGCGGCGGGAAGCGGGGCGCATCGCGGCAGATGCGGCAGGCGCGCAACTGCGCCAGCACCTCGTCGAGCGGCTCGCCGGCACTCATCGGCGCGCCAGCCGGGCAGGGTCCGGCGCCCGCGAGATCAGGCCGTCGCAGTGCCAGTTCGCCTGCGCCCCGGCATAGCCGTGGGGATCGCCCTTCTCGACGCGGGCGAGACCGTTGATGCGTCCGCTCGGGCGGCTGCGGATGACGAGGAGATCGCCGCTCGTCTCGATGGTGAAGCAATAGGTGCGCCGCTTCTCCCACGGGCCGTAATAATAGCAGACGGCGTCCTGCGTCGTGGTCCAGCAGGCATCGGTGTTCGGCACGTTGCGGTTATGCCCGCTCGCCCTGCCGTCGGGGTGGTGATACTCGCTGAACGGCAGATTGCTGCCGGAATAGCGGCCTGAAACGGTGTTGCCCTCGAAAAGCCGCCTGATCCGGGGCCCGTCCAGCCGCTCCGCGGCCATGGCCTGCGCCAGCGCGAGCAGGCTCGACGCGAGGACGGCGAGGCTTGAAAGCCGGGCCATCAGCGCCGCGCCAGCTTCCGGCTCATCGGGGCCTCGGGCGCCCGCGAGATCAGCCCGTCGCAATACCAGGGCGTGCCGTTGTCGGTGTGGCCGCGCGGATTGCCGGGCTCGACCCTGGCGAGCGCATTGACCCTGCCGTCGCCGCTGTTGCGCAGGACGTAGAGATCGCCGCTCATCTCGACCGAGAAGCAGTGCACCGTCCGCTCGCTCGGCGGACCGTAATAATAGCAGATCCGGTCCGGCTTGGTGATCCAGCAGGCATCGGTGTTGGGCTGCCAGCCATTATGGCCGAGCGCCCGGCCGTCGGGATCGTGATATTCGGTGAAGAAGCCGCCATTGGTGTAGCGGCCCGAGACGGTATTGCCCCGGAAGGCGCGCTCGATCGCCTCGCCGCTCAGCCGCTCGGCGGCCGGCGCGGAGGCCGGGACGGCCAGGAGCGCGAGCAGGGCGAGAAGCGCGGCCTCGAGCCTGGCGAGCCGCCGCGGATGGCGCCTGCGCCCGCCGTCATGGAGCTTCATCGGATCCTCTCCCCTGCCGCCCAACCGGATAACGGCCCGCGCCGGAAGGTCAACCCGATTGCCGGGGCATCGTGACGCCAGCATGGCACGGCCGCATTCAGCGCGGATGGCTGCGCCGCCAGGCTTCCGGGCGCTCGAAGCGCATCGCCCAGAGGCCGCGCCCGGCGGCACGCGCCGCCGCCTCCTCGGCGCGATAGGCGCCGTAGGACACCGCATGACCTTCGCTGACCAGCGTCGCGTTGATATCGGTCTTTCCCTGCCGGCAGCGGGCGAGGCCGCGGCCATAGCGGTCGGCCTTGCCGATCTCGCAAGCGACCGCGCCCCGCGCCAGCAGCGCCTGCAGGGCGCGGTGCGCCGCGCGCCCGCAGGCGACGGGCCTGCCGTCGGGTCCGGTGCAGCTCTGGCGGTATTCTGGCGCGTCGATCCCTTCGAGCCGCAGTTCCTCGCCGGAGAGCCTCAGCGAATCGCCGTCGATCGCCTGGGCATATCCGGCGAGCATCCGCGCCGGGCCGAGGCGATATTGCAGGATCGCGCCGAAGAGCGCGAGGAAGCCGAGGAGGCCGAGCGCCACGACGAGATCGACCGGCCGGCCGACGCGGCGCCAGCCGAAGGGTCCTGAGCGGGAGCGACCGAATCCGAAGGGTGCCATCAGGAAGAGCTTAACGATTTGGTGTCCATGGTGGCGAGCCGGCCTCCGCATGCCGCGGGGCCGAACGAGGATACACGCAGCCGACCATGCCGGAAGTGACGGCCGAACAGGTGCAGCGCGGGCGCGGGCCCGACCCTGCCGTCGTGGCGCGGCGGAAGCGCGTCACGCGCGAGGTCAAGTCCGCGCGCGAGCGGCTGACCTCCTCGACCGGGCTGGAGCGCGCTTTCGACAACGAGCTGCTGCGCGTCTTCGCGCAATACCGGATCTCCGGCTCGGCCGGCACGCTGGTGCTGGTGCTCGGCATCGCCGCCGCCTCCTGCCTGTGGCTGCCGCTGCCCTTCGTCCTGGTCTGGAGCGGCTCCGTCCTGCTCACGGCGGCGGTCATCGTGGTGCTGGCGCGGCGCTATATCGCGGAGCCGCCCGACGAGACCCGGCTGAAATCCTGGCGCCGGCTGTTCACGGCGGCCGAGGGCATGCACGGACTGTCCTGGGCGCTGCTGCTCCTGCTGTTCGCCTCGGTCGGCGCGCCGAGCGCCAAGGTCTTCGTCACCACCGCGCTCCTGATCGCGAGCGCGCTGACCGTGATGCTCTCCGCCACGATCCCGATGGCTGTCTATGCCGGGCTCATGCCGATCATCGCCGGAATCATGGTCTTCTTCTGGGACCGGCACGACATGGACAGCCTGACCATGGCGTTGATGGCGGCCTCGGCCCAGCTCTTCTTCATCTTCCTCGCCAACCGGCTCTATGCGAGCTCGGTCACCTCGATCACCTTCCGGGCCGAGAAGGACGCGCTGATCGCGGAGCTCGAAACCGCCACCGCCAATTCCGACGAGGCAAGGCGCAAGGCGGAAGAGGCCAACCTCGCCAAGTCGCGCTTCCTCGCCACGATGAGCCATGAGCTGCGCACCCCGCTCAACGCCATCCTCGGCTTCTCCGAGGTGATGAAGAACGAGATCTTCGGCGAGCACGCCAATGCCGCCTACAAGGAATACTCCTCCGACATCCACGGCTCGGGCCAGCACCTGCTCGACCTGATCAACGAGATCCTCGACCTCTCGCGCATCGAGGCCGGCAAATACGAGCTGAACGAGGAGGCGCTCTCGCTGCCCTCCATCGTCGAGGACTGCCAGCACATGCTGGCGCTGCGCGCCAAGGCCAAGGGCCAGGGGATCCGCACGCTGGCCGAACCCGACCTGCCGCGCGTCTGGGGCGACGAGCGCGCCATCCGCCAGGCCGTGCTCAACGTGCTCGCGAACGCGATCAAGTTCACGCCCCAGGGCGGCGAGATCACGATCAAGGTCGGCTGGACCGCGACGGGCGGCCAATATGTCTCCGTCTCCGATACCGGCCCGGGCATCCCCGAGAACGAGATTCCGATCGTGATGCAGAGTTTCGGGCGCGGCTCGCTGGCGATCAAGACGGCCGAGCAGGGCTCGGGGCTCGGCCTGCCGATCGTCAAGGGGCTGATCGACCTGCATGGCGGCGGGTTCCAGCTGAAGTCGAGGCCGCGCGACGGCACCGAGGTCACGATCACGCTGCCGGCCGAGCGCGTGATGGACACGCTCGCCGCCCTGCCCGAACCGAAGACGCGGGCCGCGTGAGCGCGCCCCGACCCCACCCCTCCAGTCCCTCGGACATCGGATCATGAACCGGAAAACGCGCGTCGCCGTGCTCTATGGCGGGAAATCGGGCGAGCACGAGGTTTCGCTGAAATCGGCCGCCTCGGTGCTGCGCCATATCGACCGGGAGCGGTTCGAGCCCGTGCCGGTCAGCATCGACAAGCAGGGCCGCTGGCAATGCCACGAGCTACGCCGGATCGACGCGGCTTCTGGCGACAGCCTGCCGATCCTGGCCGATTCCCCCGCGATCCGGCTGGAACCGCGGGGCAGACGCACCGCCATCCTGCCGACCGAAGCCACGGCGCCGGCGATCGAGCCGGTCGACGTGGTGTTCCCGGTGATCCACGGCCCGCTCTGCGAGGACGGCGCGGTGCAGGGCCTCCTAGAGCTCGCCGGGGCGGCCTATGTCGGCTCGGGCGTGCTGGCCTCGGCCATCGGCATGCACAAGGACATCGCCAAGCGCCTGGCCGGGCTCGCCGGCCTGCCGATCGCGCCTTATCTTGCCCTGTCGCGGCGCGACTGGCGGCGTAGTCCGGCCGGCGCCGCCGAGGCCGCGCGGGAGCGGCTTACGCTGCCGGTCTTCGTCAAGCCCTGCAACATGGGCTCGAGCGTCGGCGTCCATAAGGTCAAGCGCTGGGAGGATCTCGACGGCGCGCTCACCGACGCCTTCCAGTACGACACCGAGGTCCTGGTCGAGCAGGGCATCGACGCCCGCGAGATCGAGGTCGCGGTCATCGACGGCGATCCGCCGGTGGCCAGCGTCGCCAGCGAGCTCAACGCCGGCCCGCAGCACGAGTTCTATTCCTATGAAGCGAAATATATCGACCAGGACGGGGCGAGCATCGACCTGCCGGCGAAGCTCGATGCGGGTGAGATGGCGCGGGTCAGGCAGCTCGCTGTCGACGCCTTCGTCGCGCTGGAATGCAGCGGGCTCGCGCGTGTCGACTTCTTCCTCGACCGCAAGAGCGGCGCATTCTTCTTCAACGAGATCAACACGCTGCCGGGCTTCACCGCGATCAGCATGTATCCGAAGATGATGGAGGCGTCCGGCCTGCCCTATCCGGCGCTGATCACCCGCCTGATCGAACTGGCCCGGGAGCGCCACGCCGAGCGGGCCGCGCTGAAGACGGACTATGCGGGGTAGCCTCCCACCCCTGTCATTCCGGGGCGCGCCTTAAGGCGCGAACCCGGAATGACGAAGCGGTTCGTACTAGAATCGCCTAATCCTTCCGCGCCACCTGCGCCTGCTCGAAGGTCGCCATGCCGGAATGGGCCGCCGCCGCCGCCTTGACCAGGCCGGCGGCGAGCGCCGCGCCCGTGCCCTCGCCCAGCCGCATGTCGAGCGCCAAGAGCGGCACCTTGCCGAGGCGGGCGAGCACGTCGGCATGCGCCCCTTCGGCCGAGAGATGGCCGGCGATGCAATGGTCGATCGCCGCAGGCGCGATCGCGTGCAGGATCGCGGCGGCCGCCGTCACGACATAGCCGTCGAGGATCACCGGGATACGCTGCGAGCGTGCGGCGATGATCGCGCCTGAGATCGCGGCGATCTCGCGCCCGCCGAAGCGGCGCAGCACCTCGAGCGGGTCCTTGCGATGGGCGCGGTGCAGCTTGAGCCCCGCCTCCACCGCCGCGACCTTGCGCTTCAGCCCCGCATCGTCGAGGCCGGTGCCGCGCCCGCACCAGTGAGCCGGCTCGCCGCCATAGAGCGCGGCGTAGATCGCCGCGGCCGCAGTGGTGTTGCCGATGCCCATCTCGCCGAGGCAGAGAAGATCCGTGCCGCCCGCCAGCGCCTCCATGCCGAAGGCCATGGTGGCGACGCAGGCGCGCTCGTCGAGCGCGTCCCTTTCCGTGAAATCGCCGGTCGGCAGGTCGAGCGCCAGGTCGAAGACCTTGAAGCCGAGATCATAGGCCGCGCAGATCTGGTTGATCGCCGCGCCGCCGGCGGCGAAGTTCTCCAGCATCTGGCGCGTCACCGCCTGCGGATAGGCCGAGACCCCCTGTGCCACCACGCCATGGTTGCCGGCGAAGACGCAGACCAGCGGCCGGTCGACCCGCGGCGGAGCCTTGCCCTGCCAGGCGGCGAGCCATTCGGCGATCTCCTCCAGGCGGCCGAGGCTGCCGGCCGGCTTGGTGAGATTGGCGTCGCGGGCGCGCACCGCATCCGCCGCCGCCATGTCGGGGCCGGGCATCGCGGCGATGAGCGCACGGATATCGTCGAAGGGCAATCCGGAGGCGGCCATGGTCAAATCCGTCACGCGAGGGGCCGCGTCAGCGCATCGGCATGGCGGCGGGGTCGCCCCTGCTGCTATAGGCTCCAGCGCATGAACACAATCGAACCGGGAACGCAGCCGCCGGACTGGCCGGGCTGGGCGGTCGCGACCGCGATCTGCCTGCGCTTCTGGTCGCGCCTGCCGGTGCCGCCGCTGCCGGGCGAGAGCGAAAGCCACGCCGCTCCCGATTTCCGGGCCGTGCCGCGCGCCCTGCCCTTCGCCGCGCTCGTCATCGCCGCGCCGGCCGCGCTCGTCGCGCTGGGGACGGGGCTTGCGGGCCTGAGCGGGCTTGCCGTCGCGGCGCTGGCGCTCACGGCGCTGGCGCTCACCACCGGCGCCTTCCATGAGGACGGGCTCGCCGACACGGCGGACGGCCTCTTCGGCGGGCACACGCCCGAAAAGCGGCTGGAAATCATGAAGGACAGCCGGATCGGCTCCTATGGCGCGCTGGCGCTCGGCCTGTCGCTGCTGATCAGGGCGAGCCTGATCGCGATGATCCTCGACCGCGCCGGCGCCTCGGCGGCGGCCGCAGCCTTGCTCGCCGCTGCGCCCTGGTCGCGGGCCGAGGGTCTGTTCCTGCTCGCGACCCAGCCGCCGGCGCGCAGCACCGGGGCTGCCGCGGCGGTCGGCCGGCCGAGCGCCGCCACGGCGCGGATCGCGCTGGCGTTGAGCCTCGTCCTCGCGACGGGGATCGCGCTGACAGTGCAGTTGCCGGTCGCCGGGCTCATGCTCGGCTTCGCGCTGGCGCATGGCGCGGCCGCCATTCTGTCGCGGCTGGCGCGGCGGCTGATCGGCGGGCAGACCGGCGACATCCTCGGCGCCGCCCAGCAGCTCTCCGAGATCGCGATCTATCTCGGCCTCGCGCTGGCGCTCGGATGGGGCACGGGGCTCAGCGGATGAGCGACCAGATGAAGCGGGCGGCGACGAAGAGCAGGAACAGGCCGAAGGCGATCTCGAGGCGGCGCTTGGAGAGCCTGTGCGCCAGGCTGGCGCCGATCGGGGCCGTCCAGATCGAGGTCGGGATGAAGAGGATCATGCCGATCAGCGAGACATAGCCGAGCGAGAGCGGCGGCAGGATCGCCATCTTCGGCCAGCCGGCATAGATGAAGCCGAGCGCGCCGGGGATCGAGATCAGCACGCCCAGCCCCGACGAGGTCGCGACCGCCTGATGGATCGGCCGTCCGTAGAAGGTCATGAACAGGCTGGAGAGCTGGCCGCCGCCGATGCCCATCAGCGCCGAGAGCACGCCGATGACGCCGCCATAGGCGACCATCAGCGGCTTGCCCGGCATATCGTCGCCGAATTTCCAGCTGTCGGCGCCGAAGAGGAGACGCGCCGCCGAGATCGTCGCGACGAGGACGAAGACGATCTTGAACAGGTCGGCGGGCGCATAGCGGGCGATCCAGCTTCCGAACATCACGCCGATGATCACCGGCACCGCCCAGATCTTCAGGATCGAGAGATCGACCAGCCCCTTGGCGCGATGCGCGTTGAAGGAGCGGATCGAGGTCGGGATGATGACGGCGAGCGAGGTGCCGACCGCCAGCGGCATGCGCACCTCGTCGGCGACGCCGATGACGCGGAAGACCTCGTAGAGCACGGGCACGATGACGGCGCCGCCGCCGACGCCGAAGACGCCGGCGAGCAGGCCCGTGACCGCCCCCGCCAGGATGAGGGAGACGGCCAGGAAGGCGAGGTCGCCGATGGGGATGCCAGCAATCATGAGGAGAGATCCGGTGGGGCCGCCCGTTCTCTCGACCATTTAGCCGGTCGGGGCAAGATGCCGCTCCCGCATGGCCGCCGCGTGAATCCGGGCTCGCGCCGGCAGCCGGACGACCGGCGGCCTCACCCTCGCCCGGTATCGAGGAGCGGGACGAAGCCGCCATGGATCATGCGCCTGCCGTCGAAGGGCATGGTCTCGCCCACCGCGAGGACGAAACCATCGACATAAGCCATTGCGTCTCTCCCTTGCTCGCGGCCGGATTGCGACCGCACCCTAAATGTTGATATCAACGCAATAGACTACAGCGGGTCCATATCGCGACATGCGGGGGCGTCGGCGCGGCGTCTTCGGAACGCCCGTGGCGCCGGCGCATTCCAAAGATGAGAACAGCGAGCGCAGCTCCAGCAGGCGAAAGGACATGCCATGGCGAAGCCCGAGAAGACGCCCAGGAACACGATCTGCCTGTGGTACGACAAGGATGCCGAGGCGGCGGCGCGCTTCTACGCCCGGACCTTTCCCGACAGCGCGGTGAACGCGGTCTTCCATGCGCCGACCGATTTTCCCTCGGGCAAGGCGGGCGACGTGCTGACGGTGAGCTTCACGGTCATCGGCATCCCCTGCCTCGGGCTGAACGGCGGCCCCGCCTTCAGCCACAACGAAGCCTTCTCCTTCCAGGTCGCGACCGACGACCAGGAGGAGACCGACCGCTACTGGAACGCCATCGTCGGCAATGGCGGACAGGAGAGCGCCTGCGGCTGGTGCAAGGACAGATGGGGCGTTTCCTGGCAGATCACCCCGCGCGTGCTGAGCGAGGCGCTCGCCATCGGCGGCGACGAGGCCAGGCGCGCCTTCACGGCGATGATGGCGATGCGCAAGATCGACGTCGCCGCGATCGAGGCGGCCCGGCGCGGCTGACCGGCCTCACGCGGCCACGGCCGCCTCGTGGCGGGAGAGATGAGCCACGGCCGCGCGCAGATCGTCCAGCCCCGCATCGGCGCCGACGCAGCGCTCGGCGAGGTGGCGGCGGAAGAGGCGCGCGCCCGGACGGCCGGGGAACAGTCCGACGAGATGGCGGGTGAAGGCATGCAGCCGCCCGCCCCGCTCCAGATGCGCGGCGATGTGCGGCTCCAGCGCCTCCAGCATGGCAAAGGCGTCCGGCACGGGCGCCGGCGTGCCGTAGAGCAGCGGATCGACCCTGAGCAGGATCTCCGGGTTCCGGTAAGCCTCGCGGCCGACCATGATGGCGTCGACATGCTCCAGATGCGGCAGCCATTCCGCCGGATCGACGATGCCGCCGTTCAGGCTGACCGGAAGATCGGGATTGGCCGCCTTCAGGCGGTAGGCGCGCGCATGGTCGAGCGGCGGGATCTCGCGGTTCTCCCTGGGCGAGAGCCCCTTGAGCCACGCCTTGCGGGCATGGACGATCAGGGCGTCGACGCCGGCTGCCGTCGCGGCGGCGGCAAATGCGTCGAGGGCGGCCTCGGGGTCCTGATCGTCGACCCCGATGCGGCACTTCACCGTGACGGGGACCCGGACCGCCGCCTTCATCGCCGCGACGCAATCGCCGACCAGCGCCGGCTCGCGCATCAGGCAGGCGCCGAAGGCCCCGCCCTGCACCCGGTCAGAAGGGCAGCCGCAATTCAGGTTGATCTCGTCATAGCCGGCATCGGCGCCGATTTTCGCGGCCTCGGCGAGCAGGGCCGGGTCGTTGCCGCCGAGCTGAAGCGCGACGGAGTGCTCCAGCGCGTCGAAGCCGATCAGGCGCTCCCGGTCGCCGCGGATCACCGCCTGCGCCGTCACCATCTCCGTATAGAGCAGAGCATGGCGCGACAGCAGGCGATGGACGAGCCGGCAATAGCGGTCGGTCCAGTCCATCATCGGTGCCACGGCGAATCTATGCATCTGATATTTCATGGCATTTTTCGGCAGAATCAATCTGTTTGGTGACCTCGCCCGCATATGAAACTATGCCACCTTCACGAAGCCTTCCTCCAAGTCCTGGCGTGTCCAGATCCGCCGAAAGGACCTCCATGCGAAGATGCGCGACGCCGGGCCATCGCGGCCGAGCCCCAACCTCATCGCCCCTCCATATCGACGACCTATGCGAGGTCGGCAAGGCTCCTTTACGCTGCAAGGCCGCGACCCTCGCGCTGCTGAAGCGGCAGCCTGGCTGCGCCTGGGTTCCACCGCGGTTCGCGGCCCCGAACACAAACGATATATTGACAATTTATCTGCATTTCGCCAGTTTGCCCGAATGATCGTTTGGACCGGATCGTTGCGGATTGACTGCAGCAGGAACGCGAAGCCGTTTCTGGTCGCAAGCCGTTCGGCCATATCTTGCGCCCGTCCTCCTGAGCCATTGGCGCGCGACAAGAGATAAAAGCAATCGAAACTACAATCTTACCGGCGTTTAGCACGCTGAACAAGACGACTATACGCAACAATCGGGGAGGAAATCCATGCTCTTGACTCGTCGCTCCTTGCTCGCCACGGGAACTTCTCTGGCATTGTTTTCACAAGCAAACACTGTGCTTGGCCAGCAATCCGCATCGACTCCGCGTCCGGGCGGGACGCTGCGCATATCCGTCGACCAGGCACCGTCGGTCATCCACCCCCAGCTGACCCGCGTGGTTCCGGAGCATCTGGTCGGAGGCCTGATCTACAGCAACCTCGTCAAGCTCAAGCAGGACATGGCGCCGGAGCCGGACCTGGCCGAGTCGTGGAGCTCCAATCCGGAGCTGACGGAGTGGACGTTCAAGCTTCGCCCCGGCGTTCGCTTCCACGACGGCTCGCCCTGCACGGCCAAGGATGTCGCGGCGAGCTTCGAGGCCATGCTCAACCCGAAGATGGCCTCGACGGCGCGCACGGCGCTGGGCGCCCTCAAGGAGGTCGTCGTCGTCGACGATACGACCGTCGTCATGAAGCTCGGCGCGCCCTCGGCGGATTTCCCCGTCGCCGTCGCCTACACCACGGCCCGGATCATCCCCGAGGCCATCGCCAAGGGCGACTATGCGCGCCTGTCCCGCGAAGGGATCGGAACCGGTCCGTTCAAGCTGGTTTCGTTCGAGCCGGACCGGCTCGTCGTCGTCGAGCGCAATCCGAACTACTTCATTCCCGACCAGCCTTACCTCGCCCGCATCGAGATCCGGGTCTACCCGGACAACGCCGCGGAGACGTCGGCGCTGATCGCCGGCGACAACGACCTGATGGTGACGGTCAGCCAGAGCGAGTTCGGCCGGCTGTCGAAGACCAGCGGCGTGACCGCGATTCAAAAGCCCTCGGGCCGGTTCCTCAACGTCAACATGCGTTGCGACCAGAAGCCGTTCGACGATGTCCGTGTCCGCAAGGCCTTGTCGCTCGCCGTCGATCGCGAGGCGCTGGTCGGCTTCATCGCGCACGGGCTGGGCCAGACCGGCGCCGACACTCCGCTGAACCCCTCCTATTATTACTATAAGCAGCTTCCGCTGAAGAAGGCCGACATGGCCGCGGCGAAGAAGCTTCTCGCGGAGGCGGGTTATCCGGACGGCCTCGATGTCACGCTCGTGGCCTCTGAGAACCCGGGCACGCGCGCGCAGCTCGCGATCGCCATGCGGGAGATGGCCCGTCCGGCCGGCTTCCGGATCAACGTCCAGACCATGCCGCATGCGGCCTATCTCGACCAGGTCTGGAAGAAGGGCAGCTTCTATGTCGGCTCCTATGCGGCCCAGGCGACCGCGGACCAGATCTTCTCGCAGCTCTACACCTCCGATTCGGCGTGGAACGAGACCCGCTGGAACAACGCCGACTTCGACAAGCTGGTGGCCGAGGCACGCGCCGTCAGCGACGAAGGCCGCCGCCGCGAGCTTTACGCGCGTGCGCAAGACCTGATGAGCGAGCAGGTGCCGTCGGTCATCCCGATTTTCTTCGATCTGCTGGCAGGCCATCGCAACTACGTGAAGGGATACGAGCATCACCCCACCGGAGCGATGTTCCGCTTCGAACGGGTCTGGCTGGATCAGGGCGCGCCAAAGAGAGGGTGACCTCGTGTCGGTATCTTGGATCGTCCGGAGAATATTGACGACCATCTACACGCTCCTCGTCGTTTCCGTGATCGTCTTCGGAATCACGCAGGTCCTGCCCGCCGACGCGGCCGTGACGCTGCTGGGAGAGAACGCGACGGCCGAGGCTCTGGCGGCCGTTCGCGAGCAGATGGGTCTCAACAATCCGGTCTATATCCAGTTCTGGCACTGGCTCTCGAGCATGCTGCAAGGCGATTTCGGCACCTCGATGCGCACCGGGCAACCGGTGGGGCCTGCGATGTTCACGGCGCTCGGCCGCTCGCTTCTGCTCGGAAGCGCGGCTCTCGTCCTGATGCTGGTCATCGCGGTGCCGATCGGCGTCCTCGCGGCTCTCAAGCGCGGGACGGCGCTGGACGTCCTCGCCAGCCTGTTTTCGTATTTCGGCGTCTCGCTGCCGGAGTTCGTGACGGCGACGCTGCTGATCCTCGTCTTCGCCAGCCAGCTTCAGCTGCTCCCGGCGACGGGCTTCGTCCCCTTCATGGAAAACCCGATCGAGTCCATCCGCCATCTCGTGCTGCCGGTCCTCACGGTTTCGCTGATCATGGTCGCGCACGCCTCGCGGATGGTGCGCTCGGAGACGATCGACGTCATTCACAGCGATTATGTCCGCGCCGCCCGGCTGAAGGGGCTGCCGGGCCGCATCGTCCTGAGGCGCCACATCCTCAGGAACGCGATGATCCCCACCATCACGATCGTCGCGCTCGACGTCGGCTATATTCTGGGCGGGATCATCGTGGTCGAGGAGATCTTCGCGATTCCCGGGATCGGACGCGCGCTCATCGTCGCCATCACCTCCCGCGATCTTCCTTCCATCCAGGCGGGAGCGGTGATCATGGCGACGACCTATGCTCTGGCGAACACCCTGGCGGACGTCGCCTATGCGCTCGTCGACCGGCGAATCCGCTATGCATGACGCTCTCTACCGGCTTTGGCGGACACCCCAGGGCGTCATCGGCACGGGACTTCTGCTCGTGCTGCTGTCGATGTGCGTCTTCGGGCGGTTCGTTGCCCCCTACGAGCCCGATGCCATCGATTTTCTCGGGCGTTTCGCGCCGCCCGGCGCGAAGCACTGGTTCGGCGCCGACCAGCTCGGCCGCGACGTGCTGAGCCGCCTCCTCGTCGGCGCCTATGCGACCATACCGCTCGCCTTGTTCGCGACGTTCTTCGGCACGGCGCTGGGCGCGACGATCGGGACGCTGTCGGCGTATCTGGGCGGCCGCTGGGACGAATTCACCATGCGCACCGTCGACGCGATCCTGGCTATCCCGCATCTTCTGCTGGCGCTCATCCTGGTCAGCTCGCTGGGGAAGGGAAGCCTGAACGCCGCCCTGGCGATCGGCATCTCGTTCGCGCCCAGCATGGCGCGCGTGACGCGCTCCGTCGCGCTCTCCGTGCGCCAGCAGGATTACGTGAAGGCTGCGATCGCGCGCGGCGAGAGCGGCAGCTGGATCGTCTTCCGCGAGATGCTGCCGAACGTCGCCGCCCCGGTGATCGTCGAGGCGACGATCCGCGTCTCCTTCGCCGTCATGTCGTTCGCGACGCTGTCGTTCCTCGGCCTGGGCGCCCAGCCGCCGGCTTCCGAATGGGGGCTGATGGTCTCCGAGGCGCGCCATTACCTGCATCAGGCCCCCTGGGTCATCATCTTCCCCTCGCTGGCCATCGCCCTGACCGCGATCTGCTTCAACCTCCTGGGCGACGGGTTGCGGGATGCGCTGAATCCGAGGGACGACCGATGACCGCGGCGCTCAGCATTCGGAACTACGGGCTGGCCTATGCCGGCCGCTTCGGCACGCATCAGGTCCTGAAGGACATCTCCTTCGACATCGCGGCCGGCGAGGTCGTCGGCCTCGTCGGCGAATCGGGCTCGGGCAAGTCCTCGCTCGCATGGGCCATCATGCGCTACCTGCCCCGCAACGCCAGGGAGGCGGCCGGCAGCGCGATCAAGCTGCGCGACACCGATCTGTGCGGCCTGTCGGACGAAGCGCTGACGTCGATCCGCGGCAGCCGGATGAGCATGGTCTTCCAGGACCCGGCGACGGCCCTGAATCCGACGCTGACGATCGGCCGCCAGATCACCGAGGTCCTCGTCACCCATCGCGGGATGTCCGAGGCCGAAGCCTGGGCGGCCGGGGCCGAGGCGCTCACCCATGTCGAGCTTCGCGATGTCGAGGGGCTGATGCGTCGCTACCCGCATCAGGCATCGGGGGGCGAGAAGCAGCGCGTCATCATCGCGACCGCCTTCGCCTGCCGGCCGGAGCTGATCGTCTTCGACGAGCCGACAACGGCGCTCGACGTCATCACCGGGGCCAGGATCCTCGAGCTGTTCCGCCGGCTGCGCGACGAGACCGGCGTCGCGGCGCTTTATATCTCGCACGATCTTGCTCTGGTCTCGCGCGTCGCCGACCGTGTCCTGGTCCTGGAAAAGGGCGACATCGTCGAGGAGGCGCCCGCCAAGACGATCTTCCGGCAGCCGCAGCATCCCTATACGCGCCGGCTGGTCGACGCCGTGCCCCGCCCCGACCATCGCCTGATCGACGATGCGCCCGCCGCGGCCCCCCTGCTCGCCGTCAAGGATCTTCAGGTCTGGTACCAGACGCAGAAGCTGTTCGCGCCGGCCCCCAAGCCGGTGACGTCCGGCGCCACACTGGACGTCCGCAAAGGCGAGATCCTCGGTCTCGTCGGGGAATCGGGCTCCGGCAAATCCTCCGTGGCGCGGGCGATGACCGGGCTGGCGAGCTTCACAGGGGAGATCACGCTGGACGGCGTGCCGATCTCCGCGCGCGGCGATCTGAGCAAGGATTACCGGCGCCGCGTCCAGATCATCTTCCAGCACCCGGATTCGTCGCTGAACCCACGCCAGACCGTCGCCCAGATCCTGTCCAGGCCGCTCAAGCTCTACGGTGGCGACGTCGCCGAAATCCCCGCGCTGCTCGAGCAGGTCCGGCTGCCCGCCGATTACGGGCGGCGCTATCCCCATCAGCTTTCGGGCGGTGAAAAACAGCGGGTCGCGATCGCGCGCGCCTTTGCCGCCAAGCCCGAGCTGATCATCTGCGACGAGATCACGGCCCCGCTCGACGTTTCGGTCCAGGCCTCGGTCATCGAGCTGCTGATCTCGTTGCGGCGCAGATATGAAACCGCCTACCTGTTCATCACGCATGATCTCAATCTCGTCCGGCAGATCGCACACCGGATCGCCGTCATGCGCGACGGCGATCTGATCGATCTGGTCAGCATCGCGCAAGTGAACGGCGGCGAGGTTCAACCCTATACACGCGAGCTCATGGCAGCCTCGCCCGCGCCTGTCGGCTGAAGGGGCTGGCCCGGTGACGGCTTTCGGATCAGACACGCTCCCACGGAAGGCACTGCGATGAAAAAACCTGCATCCTCGCGCAACGGCTGGGACGAGGCCATGGCGACCTCCCCGTTTCAGGTCCCCGATTTTCCGCGCGAGGAGTTCGAGCAGCGCCTCGCGCGCCTGCAAGGACAGCTGAAGGACCGCAATCTCGCCGGGGCGATCATCGACGACCAGGAGATCCTGTCCTATATCTGCAATTACGAGCGCACCGTAAGCTATTACCGGGCCTGCGTCGTTCCGGCCGAGGGCGCTCCCGTGATGGTGTTGCGCGCTCTGGATCTGGATCCGTTTCGCGCCGCCTCGTGGATGTCGGAGGCGGTCGGCTATCGCGATGACGACGATCCGGTCGCCCGCGTCGCGGAGGTCGCCGGCAAGCTCGGGATCGCGTCCCGGCCGATCGGAATCGACTTCGGCAGTCATGCGCTGACGGTCGCGACCTTCAACCGCCTGCAGCGGGCGCTTCCTTCCGCGCAGCTCGTCGATCTCGGCGGCCTGCTCTGGGAGAACCGCCTGATCAAGAGCCGGCATGAAATCGCCTATATCACGGCGGCGGCCGCCATCGCCGACACGATCGTCTCGGAAATCGCCGAATACACCCGGGCCGGAGACACCACGCGCGGCATATCCGGCTACGCCGCCGGCCGCTACATCGCGCTCGGCGGCAGCACCCACCATATCGGCCCCATCACCGCGGGAAAGGGCTGGGGATTTCTCCATGCCGCGATGAGCACGACGCCCTTGAGCGACGGCGACATCCTGCATCTGGAGCTGACGCCGCGGATGCGCGGCTACGGCGCGCGGTTGATGCGGTCCGTCGTCATCGGGCCGATCGCCGCGCCGTTGCAGGACAAGGCGGACAAACTCGTCGCCCTCCAGGATCGGCAGTTCGAGGCGATGAAGCCCGGCGCCATCGCACGCGACGTGGACGCCATCCTGAGACAGGGCGTCCTCGATGCCGGGCTTCGCGAAAGCTATGCGAACATCACCGGCTATACGCTCGGATTCTACGGAACCGCGGCGATCAGGTCGAGCGACTTCACCCGGACATTCAGGCCGAATGCGGACTGGCGGCTGGAAGCGGGCATGGTCTTTCACATGTACACCTCCGCGCAGGGGCTGGCCTTCAGCGAGACCATTCTCGTCACGGACGACGGCGCGCGCCGCCTGACACAGGCGCCCCGGAAGGCGTTCTCCACGGCAGATCGCTAGGGCATCGGACCGAAAAATAGACCCATTTTTTGGAAAAATCCGATGCTCCAGCAATGAGATAGATCATCGTTATCGCGTCCGATAGGACGCGCGACGATCTGGAGCATCGGACCGAGAAGCGGAATCCGCTTCTTCCGCAGCAAGACAGGATGTTCGTTCCGATGACCTTGTCCCCCGTCACAACCGATCAGGCTCCGCAACCGCTCGGTCACTATCAGCAAGGCATCAGGGCGGCCGGCCTCGTCCATGTTTCCGGGCAACTGCCGATCCGGCCGGGAGAAGCGCCAGGCTGCGTGCCTCGCGCGTTCCCGGAGCAGGCGACGCTCGTCGTCCAGAATTTCCTGGCCATCGTCGCGGCAGCCGGAGGGCGCCGCGAAGACGTCGTAAAGGTCACGGCCTATATCGTCGGGGTCGAAAACTGGCCTGCGTTCAACACGGCCTTCTCGGCGTTATTCGGAGAGCACAGGCCGGCCCGCTCGGTGGTGCCTGTTCCTGAACTACACCACGGCTATCTCATCGAGCTGGACGGCGTCGCGATTGACAAATCGGCGCCTCCGAGGCGGTAGCGAAAGCGCCGTCTGCTCCGCAGACCGCGCCCTCACTTCTTGGCGCGGGCGACGATCTGCGTCGGGTTGACGAAGCGCAGCGCGATGACGAGCCAGATCAGCGTCGTGATCATGTAGATCACCGCCATGGCATCGATCGACTGCACCGCGCGCACGCCGGCGGCGAAGACGGCGTAGTAGAGCGCGACGACGAGCGTCTGGCTGGTCGGGCCGGCCGTCAGGAAGGTCAGTTCGAACATGGCGAGCGTCCGGACCAGCACGAGCAGCAGCGCCGCCAGGATGCCCGGCAGCAGGAGCGGCAACAGCACATGCACGAAGAGCTTGAAGGTATTGGCGCCGAAGACGCGCGCCGCCTGCTCGATCTTGGTGTCGATCTGCTCGATGAAGGGGATCATCACCAGGATGACGAAAGGCACCGTCGGCACCAGGTTCGCCAGCACCACGCCCGACATCTGGCCGGCGAAACCGGTCTGGTAGAGCACGGTCGCGAGCGGAATGCCGAAGGTGATCGGCGGCACCAGCAAGGGCAAGAGGAACAGCAGCATCACGAGCTTCTTGCCGGGAAAATCGCGTCGCGCCAGCGCATAGGCCGCCGGCACGCCGATCAGCCCCGACAGCGCCACCACCAAAAAGACGATCTGGAAGGTGACGAGCAGCACGTCGTAGAGCTGGAATTCGGCCCAGGCGGAGGAATACCAGCGCGTCGTCCAGCCGGCGGGCAGCCAGGTGCCGAGCCAGCGCGTCGCGAAGGACGACGTCACCACCGTCGCGATCATCCCGAACAGGTTGACGACGAAGAAGGCGATCAGCGCCCAGTTCGCGGCTGCCCACAGCTTCGTCGAGAGCCGGGTGTCCTTGACCATCGGATCAGCCCTTTCCGCCGCCGGCCGGGCCGCGATACAGCAAGCCGCGCGCGCCCAGCACCAGGACGACGATGGCGAACTGCACCAGCGCCATGATCATCGCGATCGCCGAGGCCATGGAGTAGTCGTAATCCTCGAAGGCGGCCTGATAGGCGGCGATCGAGATCACGCGGGTCGGCCCCGCCGGCGCGCCGAGCAGCACCGCCGAGGGAAAGACCGAGAAAGCCTGCACAAAGCTCAGGCAGAAGGTGATGGCGAGCCCCGGCAGCAGCAGCGGGAACAGGATGTGCCTGAAGCGCTCCCACGGCCCCGCTCCCAGCGTCGCCCCCGCCTGCTCCAGCGCCGGGTCGATGCCGGAGAGATAGGAGAGCGTCAGCAGGAAGGTGAAGGGAAAGCCGGTGATCACCAGCGAGAGCATCACGCCCCAGTAATTGTGCAGAAGCTTCACCGGCGAGGAGATCAGGCCCACCGCCATCAGCACGCGGTTGAACCAGCCCTGCGGGCCGAGATAGTTCAGGAGACCTTGCGCGACCAGGACCGTGCCGAGCGTGATCGGGATCACCAGGATCGTGGTGAGCAGGCGCTGGTTCTTCATCAGCCGGACGCGGAAGGAGATCGGGATCGCCAGCGCCAGCGTCGCGACCGTCACCGGAAGCGCGAGCCAGAGCGTCGTCGCGATCGTGCCGTAGAGGAAGGAATCCGAGAAGAAGCGCTGGTAATTGGCGAAGATGCCGCCCTCCTTCGGCTCGAAGGAGAGCACGAGCCCGTAGAGGAACGGGTAGATGAACAGCGCCAGCAGGAACAGGACCGCCGGCAGGACGAGCAGCGTCAGCCCGTCGAGGCCGCGCGCCGCCAGCCGCTGCTTCAGCGGGATGGAGGTGTCCGTGCTCACGCCGCGCCTCCATAGACGAGGACGCGTTCGGGATCGGCGGAAAGCGTCACCGCCTCGCCCGGCGTCAGCTTCTGCGCGGCGAGGAAGGACAAATCGGTGCCGTCGGCCATGCGGGCGAAGCCGACGAATTCGCGGCCGCGAAACTCGGTCGAGACGACCTCGGCCTTCAGGCCGGGCTCGCCGGCCGCGACCGGGTGCAGATCCTCGGGCCGGATGGCGAGCCAGGCGTCGCCGCCGGCGGTAAGCGCGCGACGGGTACGGCCGGACAACGCGGCCTCCCCCAGCGCGACGGTGGCGCGGCCTTCGGCGACGCTCGCGACCTTGCCCGCGACCTTGTTGCGGAAGCCCATGAACTCGGCGACGTCGAGGTGGTCGGGCCGCGAGAACAGGTCCTCCGGCGTGCCGACCTGGCGGACCTGCCCGTCACGCAGCACGACGATGCGGTCGGCGAGCGACATCGCCTCCTCCTGGTCGTGGGTGACGTAGATCGTGGTGGCGCCGAGCGTGTTGTGGATGCGGCGGATCTCGGCGCGCATCTCGAGACGCAGCTTGGCGTCGAGATTGGAGAGCGGCTCGTCCATCAGCACCAGCGGCGGCTCGACGACGATGGCGCGCGCGATGGCGACGCGCTGCTGCTGGCCGCCGGAAAGCTGGCCGGGCAGCTTCTCGGTCTGGCCTTGCAGATGCACCAGCGCCGCGGCTTCAGCGACGCGCCGGTCGATCTCGGCCCTGGGCGTGCCGCGCATCTTCAGGCCGAAGCCGATGTTTTTCGCCACCGTCATATGCGGGAAGAGCGCATAGTTCTGGAAGACCATGCCGAAGCCGCGCTCCTCCGGCCGCAAGGGGTCGATGCGCCTGTCGTCGAGCCAGATCCCGCCGCCGGTCGCGGGCAGCAAGCCCGCGATCAGGTTCAGCGTCGTCGACTTGCCGCAGCCCGAAGGGCCGAGAAGGGCGATGAACTCGCCCTTGCCGATCGTCAGCGAGACATCCTTGAGCGCGTTGTGGGTGCCGAAGTCACGGCTCAGGCGGTCGAGCCTGAGCTCGCGAAAGGAGGCTGCGTTGATGGTCATGGCGTCCGGGCTTGTGAAACAGCTGGCATGGCGGGGCCGCCCCGACGGGGACGGCTCCCGGTCGCGTGAGCGGGCCAAGGCCCCGCCGGGGCCCTGGCCGACAGCCCGCGGGCTACTTCTTCTTGGCGCCGCCGACCTGCTCGTCCCAGATGCGGAAGGCGATGACCATCTTGTCGGGATCGAGCGGCACCTCGAGCGGATTGTCCGCGATCAGCTGGGCATATTCCGGCCGCCCGAACTCCTTGATCACCTTCTGGCTGTCCTCCGGCGCCATGTCGAGCGTCACGCCCTTCACCGCCGGGCCCGGATAGAAATAACCCTCGTCGAAGGTGTAGGCCTGCTGCTCCTTGGTGAGCAGGAAGTTCATCAGGTCGAGGAGGACGGCGAGCTTCTCGTCCGAGACGCCCTTCGGGATGCACATGTAATGCGCGTCCGTGACCCAGTGGAAACCCTTGATCGCGCCGACCTTGGACTCCTTCGGCACGACGCCGAGCGCGCGCGGGTTGATGTCCCAGCCCGTGGTGGTCAGCGTCATGTCGCGCGAGCCGTCGCCGAGCTCCTTCATCACCGCGCCGGTGCCCGCGGGATAGTACTCGATGTTCTCGCCGAGTTCCTTGAGATAGGCCCAGGTCTTGTCCCAGCCCTTCTCGGGGTCCTTCGGGTCCTTGTCGCCGAGGATGTAGGGCAGGCCCATGATCCAGGTGCGCCCCGGTCCGGAATTCGCCGGGCGGGCATAGATCAGGCGGTTCTTGTTGGCCTTGGTCCAGGCCATCAGCTCCTCGGCCGTGGTCGGCACCGTCTTGACCTTGTCGGGCATGTACTGGATGAGCGGGCCGGAGGGGTAATAGGTCACGACGACGCCCTGCCCGCCGGCCAGCCCCTGCATCTTCCAGGCGCCCTCGAGGAAGATATCCTGAAGCTTCGGCAGGTTGGCGGCCTGCTGCGGCAGGAGCGGCACCCACAGATTCTGGCTGATGCCGGCCGAGAGCGCGTCGGTGCCGGTCAGCACCATGTCGATGTCGACGCGGTTGGCGGCCTGCTGGGCCTTGATCTTGCCCGGCAGCTCCGGCGCCGGCGCCTTGGTGAAGGTGATGCGCGAGACGACGTTGGGCTTGGCCTTGCGATAGTTCTCGATGGCCCGCTGCGTCAGGGCGAGATTGCCCGCGACGTCGACGATCGACAGCGCCACCGGCGAGGTCGGCAGCTTGAGCTGCTGCGCGAAGGCGCCCGGCGCATGCGCAGCCACGCCAAGCCCGGCGACGCCGCCGAGAAAATGACGCCGATTGATGTTGTCCTGACCCATGATGCTCCTCCCGATGCGGACACCCGCTTCTTGACGTTTTGTCGTATGCCGGTCCGGCCCCGCCATCCGGCGCCCGGCCCTCACCCGCGGACGCTGCCAAGTTGACGCAGCCCCCGGTTGATCGGTATCCTAGTATACTAGTCGTCGAGAGCTTGGCAATGGCCCATCCTGCAACGCGTCACAGCACGGACCAGATCTACAGCGTGCTGCGCACCGACATCGTCAGCGGCGCGCTGAAGCCGCGCGAATCGATGTCCGAGGCGCGCATGGCGCTGCGCTTCGGCGTCAGCCGCACGCCGGTCAGGGAGGCGTTCAAGCGGCTCGTCGAGGAAGGCTTCCTGGTCGCGGTGCCGCAGGTCGGCACTTTCGTCGCGCCGATCGACCTCGCCGCGGTGCATGACAGCCAGTTCGTGCGCGAGACGCTGGAATGCCGCACCGTGGTGCTCGCCGCCCAGCGCATCGGCGTGGCCGGCAGGCAGCGGCTCGAGGCGCTGGTCGAGGAGCAGGCGCGGGCCGTCGAGCGGCAGGACCGGGCCGAGATCTTCCGTCTCGACGAGGTCTTCCATGCCGAGATCTCGCGCATCGCCGGCCACCGCGCCGTCTGGAGCGTGATCGAGGGGGTGAAGGCCCAGATGGACCGGGTGCGCTGCCTCTCGCTCGAAACGCCGTCCTGGTCGCAGGTGATCCTGCGCGAGCACAGGATCATCGCGGCCTGCATCGTCAGGCACGACGAGAAAGCCGCCGAGGCTGCGATGCGCGCGCATCTGCGCACCGTCTTCGCGACGATCGAGACGATCGCCAAGGATCATGCCGACGTGTTCGACGATTCCCGCCTCGCCCACGACACCCCCTGACGCGACCCTTTTTTCGATACAGCAGCCTCGCGCGAAGGATATCCGACCATGGAACAATGCTGGCGCTGGTTCGGGCCAGACGACGTGGTGACGCTCACCGACGCCAGGCAGGCCGGAGCGAGCGGCATCGTCAACGCGCTGCATCAGATCCCCTATGGCGTGGTCTGGAGCGTGGACGAGATCGAGAAGCGCCAGGCGATCATCCGCGGCGACGGCAGCCTCGGCCTGAGATGGAGCGTGGTCGAGAGCCTGCCGATCCACGAGAGCGTCAAGATCGGCGAAGGCGACCTCGAAACCATCTTCGAGAACTACCGCCAGTCGATGCGAAACCTCGCCGCCTGCGGGCTTCAGGTGATCTGCTACAATTTCATGCCGGTGCTGGACTGGACCCGCACCGAGCTCGCCCACAAGCTGCCCGGCGGCGGCACGGCGCTGCGCTTCAACCTGCACGAATATGTCGCGCTCGATCACTTCATGCTGAAGCGCAAGGGCGCCGAGGAGGGCCATTCCCGCGAGGTCATGGACAAAGCGAAAGCCTGGTTCGACGCCTCCGACCAGGCCGAGCGCGACCGGCTCCTGTCGAGCGTCATGGCGGGCCTGCCCGGCGCCTTCGACCGCTACGACCTGCCGGGCCTGGCGCGCATCCTCGAACGCTATGCCGGCATGACGCATGAGCGGCTGCGCGAGAACCTGAAGCGCTTCCTCGAGGCGATCGTCCCGACGGCCGAGGAGGTCGGCATCCGGATGTGCATCCATCCCGACGACCCGCCGCGCCCGCTGTTCGGCCTGCCGCGGATCTGCTCGGACGAGGACGACATCGCCTATATCCTCGGTGCTGTCGATTCACCGGCGAACGGGCTGACGCTGTGCTCGGGCTCGCTCGGCGCCAATCCGAGGAACGACGTGCCGGCGATCGCGCGCCGCTTCGCCGACAGGATCTGGTTCGCGCATCTGCGCAACGTCGCCAAGCAGCCGGACGGCTCCTTCATGGAGGCCGAGCATCTGAGCGGCGACACCGACATGGTCGCGCTCGTCGACGCGCTGATGGCCGAAGAGCAGCGCCGGAAGGCTGAAGGCCAGCCGCATTGGCAGATCCCGATGCGCCCGGACCACGGCCACGCCCTGCTCGACGACGTCGGCAAGGGCAGCTTCCCGGGCTATCCGGCGGTCGGGCGCCTGCGCGGGCTCGCCGAGCTGCGCGGCGTCATGACCGCGCTGGCGCAGGTCAGGGGCTACGCCGCATAGGCGGCGCCGGCCGCCTCAATGATCGTGGGAATGGCCCTTGTGGCCATGCGCCGCGCCGTGAGCGTGGCCATGATCGTGATGGCCGTGGTCATGGCCGCAGCCGCAACCCTCGCCATGCGCATGATGGTGCTCGTGCGCATGCGCATGGTCGTGACCATGATGCCCATGACGGTGGCCATGGTCATCGCCGTGATGATGATCGTGGCCATGGTGATGGTGTTCGTGCCCGCAGCCGCAATCGTCGCCATGGGCGTGGTGACGGACCTCCGGCTCCGGCTGGAACGGGCGCTCGACCACGCTCATCGCGCAGCCCTGCCCGCGCACCAGCTCGCCGAGCGCGGCGTCGTTGGCGACATAGAGCGCCTCCGCCGTCATCTCGGCCGGAACGTGACGGCCGCCGAGATGCCAGGCGAGGCGGATGAGCCGCAGCGGGTTCTCGGCGCGGATCTCGAGCAGGCTTTCGGCCGCGGCCCTGACCTGGACGAGGCGGCCGTCCTCGAGCTTCAGCGCGTCGCCGTCGTTCAGCACCGCCGGCCTGTCGAGGTCGATCGTGACGGACAGCCCGCCCGCCGTCGTGACGGTGGCGCCGCCGCGGTTGCGGTCCTTGTGGCCCAGCGCGATCGTATCGGCGACGCGATCGGCCTTGACGGCGGCTTTGCGAAGAACGGAGGTGGCGCGAAGCATCTGCGGCGGTTCCCTGGCATGGGCCGGAGGCGCGACGGCGCCCAGAGCCCGGACCGCAGCTTAGTAGCACAAACCGGCGGCCGTGCTACCCGGCTCTCAGGGGGCCTCGGCCAGCAGACGCTCGACCTCCTCGCGCCGCGGCGCGCCGGCGCGCCCGCCGAAGCGGGTGCATTTGATCGCGGCGGTCGCGGAGGCGAAGCGGATCGCGGCGAGCTCGCCCTGCCCCTCGGCGAGCGCGAGCGCGAAGGCCCCGTGCCAGACATCGCCGGCGCCGAGCGTATCGACCGTCTCCACCCTGAAAGCCGGAACGTGGCTGACCGCGCCGTCTTCCATGAACAGCACGCCCTCCCGGCCGAGCGTGACCGCAAGCCAGCTCGGGACCTCGGCCGCGACCCGGCTAAGCCCGGCGCGCGGATCGTCCTCGCCCGAGAGCTCGCGCAGCGCCTGCTGGCTGAAGGCGACATGGCTCGCCGTGCCGACGAGGCCCGGATGCGGCGGGTTGCGGTCACCGTCGAGCACGCCGGGCACGCCGGCTTTGCGCGCAAGCTCGAGCGCGGCGAAAGCGCCCTCGCCCCAGCGCGTGTCGGCAAGCACCGCGCCCGCGCCTTCCGGCAGCGCCCGCGGCAGCCAGCCGGTATCTTCCGGCATGGCCGGGTCGGAATAGGAGATCACCATGCGCTCGCCCTCAGCATCGACGACGATGGCCGAGACGGGGGAGCGTAACCCCGCGACCCGGCGCACGAAGCCGGCATCGACACCCTCGCCTTCGAGATCGGCGACGATCTGGTCGCCGGTCGGATCGTCGGCGAGGCGGGTGGCGAGCCAGCAGGCGCCGCCGAGCCGCGCGATCGCGACCGCGGCGTTGCCGGCACAGCCGCCACCGACGACGGCGAGCCCGCGCGAGCGGTATTTCTCGCCGCCCACGGGCAGGGTCTCGACGCTGTAGACGTAATCCAGCGTGGCGATGCCGAGGCAGAAGACGCCGGGACGACCGGTTTCACGAGCCAAAACGTTGGCCTTCGATATCCGTGTGGACGAAATCATCGCCCTTGTAGGCGAGCTTCATACCGGCCGCCCGGGCGGACGCATAGGCGAAACAATCCCCCATGTTGAGGCGCGCGGGATGGCGGGTCGAATGATGGTATGCGGCCGCGCAGGCGTGAGCGATCCGACCGACCCCGTCATCGATTGCGACGATCCGAATCTTCGCGTCTTCGAGGAAGTCCCGCACCACCCTGTACCCTTCGTCGATGCCGAAGCGCTTTACTGCAGCCAGGCGCGCCGACGCCTCGAATATGGCGATGGGCGACGTCAGGATCTCGTTCTCGTCGACCAGCGATGCCCTGATCGAGGGAGCTTCAGGCTCTTCCAACAAATTCGCCACGATGACGGAGGCGTCCAGAAACATCAGGCGTCACCATATTCGCGGTCGAAGAATTCCTTATGAGTCAGGCCGTCATCGACAGTCGGGTAAGCCGCCAGCCTTTCCTGTGCCTTGCGCGTGGCTTCGTCGACCTGCCGACGCCGCTCCTCGCGGCGCTTCAGCTCGCGTTCCACCGCCATGCCGATCGCGGCCTGCAAGCTGATGCCGTCACGCTCCGCGAGTTCGCGGACCATGCGGTCGATCCTCGGGTCGCGGACGAGAATGCCCATCGCAGCCTCCATGATATCAATCGATGATATCATGGAGGCTATCGCCCGCCAATATCGCGTTCACCAGCTCCCGGTGTTCGGCATGCTCAGCCACGGCTCGGCCGGGGGCTTGGGCTCGCCCTTCTGGAGCAGCTCGATCGAGATGTTCTCGGGCGAGCGGATGAAGGCCATATTGCCGTCGCGCGGCGGGCGGTTGATGGTGACGCCGGCCTTCATCAGCCTGTCGCAGGTGGCGTAGATATCGTCGACCTCATAGGCGAGATGCCCGAAATTGCGACCGCCGGTGTAGGTTTCCGGGTCCCAGTTCCAGGTCAGCTCCAGGGTCGGGCGGCCGCGCGAGGCGCCGGCCTTCGCCTGCGCGAGGTCGTCCGGGGCGGCCAGGAAGACCAGGGTGAAGCGGCCCTTCTCGTTCTCGACACGGCGGGTCTCGGTGAGCCCGAGCCTGCCGACGTAGAAATCAAGCGCCTGATCCAGGTCGGTCACGCGCACCATGGTGTGGAGATAACGCATCGTCTGTCCTCGTCGAAAGGGCGGCAGGGTTGATCCGTTTCCTAAATCAGGCAAGAGCATCCCCGTTCCAAGCGCTTCCGAACAGGACGAGCCATGACGACAACGCAAGACGGGCCGGCGACGGAACCGGCCGCGCGCGCCACGCCCGCCCAGATCGCGCTGATCAAGCAGCGCGCCGCGATCCTCTCGGTGATGGCGACGATCCTGCTGACGGGGGCGAAGATCCTCGGCGCCGTCATCTCCGGCTCGCTCGCCCTGCTCACCGACGCGCTGCAGGGGCTGGTCGATGTCGGCTCGACGCTGTTCACCTGGTTTGCCGTGCGCGCCTCCGACAAGCCCGCCGACGAGGAGCATCATTACGGCCATGGCAAGGTCGAGGCTCTCGCCGCGCTGGTCGAGACCGCGATCCTGTTCATTCTCGCCGGTGCGATCCTCTGGGAAGCCGGCAACCGGCTCTGGAGCAACATCACCGCCCATGTCGAGGTGACGCCGCTCGTCATCGGCGTGATGCTGCTGTCGATGACGGTCGACGCCATCCGCTGGCGCTCCCTGACCAAGGTCGCGAAGGAGACCGGCAGCGAGGCGCTGGCCGGCGAGGCCACCCATTTCTCGGCCGATTTCGTCGGCTCGGCGCTGGTGCTGCTCGGCCTCATCGGAACCTGGTA